>NZ_JASHKW010000016.1:0-221121 GCF_030056915.1 Rhodococcus sp. IEGM 1307 | reverse complement strand
GATCCTCGACTCCATCGCACACTACTGCGCCAGAATTAAAGACTCAGGACACTAGTGCACTCCCAGCGGCCTCACGGAGAGTAAATCTCGGACAGGGGCGGGGAGCAGGACGGCTAAGGAAGAGCGACTGCAGCGCGAACACCGAGCTGATCTCAAATCGGTTCGAGCCTCCGATTGGGTCTGCGTCTCTGACTGAAGTTTCACCAAATGACGCTGACCCGAATAGAGAAAATACACGGCGGGGCAATCTTATTCACGACGGAGGATCCTATCGCGATCCGCGGAGCGGCGTCATGCTGGCGGGACGAGGGCCGCCCTGTCCACACCCGTTCCGTGAGGTGACAGCGGACGAGGCCATCGAAGATAACCCGAGACCTATCCCGGTGCCTCCGCATCATGCGGCCGGGAGCATGATGCGGAGGTCGGGTCTACTCGCACTTGATTGATCGGGTTTGGTTCCCGGGGCTACGCGGGTGCGTGCGCGGTGGCGCGGCTGGAGTAGATATCGACGAGGATGTTGATGCGACGCTGCAGGTACCGGGTATGGGAGCCGAACCAGATCGGTGCCCACAGCCAGGTGACGATCGGGGACACCTGCGTCGAGGACCCGACCTGGGTGTGGGCCTGGTTGAGGCGCTTGGCGGTCAGGGACAGGCCGATGAGCCCGTAGATGGGGACAAGCTGGGACCACCACCGGGTCCAGGATTCGCGGCTGACGCCGGCGGTGGAGGCCAGTTCCCCGCCGATGCGGTCGTACCAGACCAGGTAGTAGATGCCGAAGGTGATGACGGTGAGCCACCACAGGCCCCAGGCCCCTTGTTTGCGAATCGCCGACGGCGGTTGAACAGTGGTCACAATTTCCCCCTTGATGTGAAGTTCTTCCTGACCGCCCGAAAGCCACGGTGTGAATTCTCTTGTGCGGCTGGGTCGGCGATCGAGAGTCGTCACCGGATCAGACCAGGTAGTCCGGAGCGGCGGTATAGATCGAATGACTGTATCTGCAGGTATCGCAAATGGGCGGAGGTGATGTTGTTTTGACTTGGAAGGCCCCCGCACACCGGGGCGACGCACAATTTTCATCCGGTGCGCAGGCTTTTCAGTAGCCAACGTCGGCGCAGAGTTTCGGGTCGGTGATGTAGCCGGCTTCGCAGCCGTTGCGGGTTTGTATCTCCCCTGAGGCGGGTGCCTCACCGCATCGGGTGCCGCATCGGTCGGCGCCGATGACCGGGGTTCCGTCGGGCCAGTAGCAGCCGTTGTCGTAGCAGGAGTATCCGCGATCGGAGGTGGTGCCCACGGGTGCACGGGTGACGGCATCGGGGTCGGGGTAGGTGCCGCCGGTGTAGGGGTTGCGGCAGGTCACGCCGTCGCATTCGAAGGTGTTGGCTTCGCGTTCTTGGCGTAGGTATTCGTCGCCGCCGAGCTGGTCGAAGCACCATTGAGAGAAGGCGAGGGTGCCGTCGCTGAATCGTGCAGGTCCGGGTGTGCCTTCGAGGCATTCGACGATGTACGGCTCCTCGTTCACCGGTTCGACGGGTGCGTCGGTGGTGACGGGCACGGCGGCGGTCGTCTCCGGCGGGGGTGGTGCGTCGAGTGTGGTGGACGCCGGGGCCGCGGTGGTCGTCGCCGGCGGTGGCGTCGTGGTGGAGGACGGCGCCGTCTCCGACCGGCTTGTCTGGTCGCCGCTTCCACATCCCGTCAACATCAGGGCACCAGCGAACACCCAGACCGCCAGATTTCGTGTCATTGAGGTTCCTTCCGATGGCGACGGCATCCCGTGCGTCGTCCAGACGCGATTGCCTCTCGGTTTCAGGCGGTCACATCCGATCGCTCCGAATACCAGCGCCGGGACGAATAGCCCTGTCAGGGCGCAGAACAGTGCCACGATCGCGCATACATTGGTGCGCTCAGCCGCCTCGATACCGAGGTCGGTCTCGTCAAATGCCACCACGGGGATATTCCTCTCAATCATTGGTGCAGAAGGTGCGGCCGGGTCGGGCCATTGAGCCTCGGCGCAACCGGTCACGCTGTCATGCGTGAGCTTGGTGCCGGAGTCGCACCGGAGCGAAGTGTTCACCCCGCCGTGGTTGGTGGGTGTCTCCGGTGCTCGAGGCGGACGAGGGCGGTGGCACTGACCGCCCATGCACCGAGCCCGATGACGCACATGGTGGGTGACCATGTGGTTGCTGTCAGGTAGAGGCAGTACACGCCAGTTGCCGTGACGAGGCCGGTGGCTGGGGTGATCCGTGGTGTCATCGTTCCCGTTTCGCTTGTTGCTCTGCGCGATGTGTCGTCGATTGTGTCAGAGCATCGGTGTGGCAATGCGGCGGGACCGTGTGTTTGCTGGGGTTTGCTGCGATGACTGTGGATGAGAGTGCTGGCGGTGGCGTTGGTCGCCGGAGTGGTGTGCGTTTTGGCGGGTCCTGTGGGGGCCGGTTGGATAGTGGCTGGTCTGATCCTCAATGGTGTTGCGCGTGAGCAGGCCGCGAAGCGGCAGGCGGCACGCGCGGCGGGTGTCGAGCCGCCGCGCCCCTTCCTCGAGTTGTTCGGCGGTTGGGGAGAGTAGCCGCCATCGCGCCGGGGATTGGGGCTGGCGCTACGTCCGCACCGCGGAGTGGCACCCCGATGCGCTTGCCCTGTGTCGTTCATGTGAATGACAGAGGGGCGCAGGGGGAGTGCCCGAATCCCACACCGCCGATCCGGAGGAGTTCGTGTTCTGGGTGGAGCGGTGGGTGTCCGAGCGGACTTCGTTGAGTCTGCATCTACCGGAGCGGCCGGATTTTGAGGTCCGTCCTGGGCCAGCCAGTCTCAACTGTTGAAGGACATCGAAACCGGGTGGGCCGATGCGTGGCTGAGCGCCACCCGGACGGCGTTGTCGGCGGCCGGCGCCGAGGACCGTCCTGGACATGCTGCCACCCGGCCCGTAGACGGACGGCAGCACCCGTAGCGGGTGTTGATGGGCGGATGGTGGGGCACCGCCGGGAACGCGCACGAACGCGAAGTGGGGCGCACCTCGTGATAGGCGCGCCCCCACTTCCGGTGTTCGGGTCGAGCGAGCAGGTAACGCGGCACCGCGTGACTGCTCGACCGTCACCACCCGGCGGCTGGTTCTAGCTCGCGGCCTTCCACCGGTTGCGTCCGTCGGAACCGGGTGCGCAGACCATCGGTGTTCCGGTGCTGGTGACGCCGGTGCCGCCGCTGCAGAAGGCGCCGGGTTTGACGACATTCCCCGAGGGTGCCGGGTTCGGTGCGGGGGTGGACGGTGTGGGTGCGGGGCGAGATTGCGGTGCCGGCGCGGGACTCGGTGCCGGGGTTCCGCCGTCGCAGGTCCACAGTCCGCGGTCGGCGGCGCGGGCGGCGGTTTCGGCTTCGATCAACCGGTCTGCGGTCCGAAGGTAGTCGGCGGTGTAGGCGCGGGCGGCGCCTTCGCGGGCGGCCTTGATCGCGTAGTCGCCGTCCATGTCGTTGTCGAGCGCGACGTAACGGTTGACCTGACCCGTGCTGTCGGTGTCGGGTTGCGCCGGTTCGGGGTTGAGTTGGATTGCCCGGCCGAGGAGGTGATCCTTCGCGAACTGGGTCGATTGCGCTGCCCAGCAGTCTTGGCCTTCGGGGGCGTCTATGCCGAGGACGGATACGGTGAGCGTCTCGCCGCTGGTGGGGTGTCGGGTGATGATGGTGTCACCATCGATGACCTCGACGACCTGGGTGACGCGCTCGATCGTGTATGGGTTTGCCGGTCCGGCCACCGCCGGGGATGCCGGTGCGCCGAGGGCGGCGAGGGTGGCGGCGCCGACGAGGACTGCTCGCGCGGCCTTGGGGTGCATCGTTGTCACTCTGCTGTGCACGTGAATTCTCCTGATCTGAATGGACGCCCGGAGGCCGCGGCCTGATTGCGGCCCATGTGGCGATGGTGTGGCTGTGTGGCAGTGCCGGGACCTACGCGTCATCCACTGTGGACGCGAACATCGGTGTGGTGATGAGAGGTTCGGGGGTGGCTGAGCGGCCCGGCTACTGTGGTGGCCTCGGTCCGCTGCTGCCCGTCCCACCGCCAAGCCGCGGCCGCCAATCTGAAGGGGCGGTGTGCCAGTCAGTCGGTGAGGTTGGCTGCTGATACGCGCCCGGGGGTTGCTGGCCGCCGGGGGTGGTGTGATCGCCCATCGATATGTCCTTCGAATCCAAGTGATGCGGGATGGCGGACATGGGCAGCTGATTGTTTGCTCAGAAATCCGCCGGGAAGATAGATACCAGACGAACCGGACGTAACAGATACCGTGGGTTGGTTCTCCGAGGATATGGGATGACGAGGGTTTCCCGTGAGCTTCCGTGGCAGTGCTTACGTCGGGTGTCCGAGTCCGCCGGACCTGGCTCCTGGAGAAGTCGACACCGCGAGGCCGAGCCTATTTCTGAATGCCAGGTCAGGCGGCGCATGGGCGTATCTGCTGGCACGAAATACCGGCCCGCCGTACCCGCACCACGGTGCTTCGTCGGTGCCAGCGGGCGACCGCACAGTTTTGTGAATCATCGAAATATGCGATGGCACGCGACATCACACGAATGCAGCGAGGTGTCATTCACACGATCGACATCTACATCCCGAAGCTGAAGGCCGCATGCACCACGTCGGCGTGGTCTGCTTTGATACGCGCAATAGGCTTCAATTGGCGCCGGCAAGCAGACGCGGCATCGCGGACCCGTCGTACCACGCCTTGCCTTCACACGTCGGGCGTGCCCGAGTTAGGAGACATATGAAGACAGCAACGCAGGTGTGGTCGTGACCCAACTGATCGAGATCGCATGCGATGAGTCAGGTTCCGAAGGCGAGAACCTCATGGAGGCTGCTCACAGTGTCTTTTCGCACGCGAGCGTGAACCTGTCGGTGGACGAGGCCGAAGCGATCATGTCTGATCTCGCCGGTCGCACGAGGTCGAGCGCGCAGGAGCTGAAGTCGAAGGTTCTGCTGCGACCAGCTAACCGGCGACACCTCATCGAAGTGCTCAGGCCGGACGGGCCGCTTACTGGACGCGTGAACATCTATCTCGCGGATAAGAGCTACTTCGTTGCCGGAAAAATTGTCTCGCTCCTGATCGAAGAAGATGCACACGCGCGCGGCCTGAACATCAACGCATACGAGCGGGCTCTCGCCAATCAGCTGTTCGATCTCGGCCCCCGTGCGCTTGGAGAAGCCGACTGGAAACGCCTTCTGGTCGGATTCAACAGTCTTGTCCGCACCAAGAAGAGATCCGACTCGATCCACCCCAGCTTTTCCGATTTTGTCGCGTTGCTTGACGACGTCCGTCTCCGGAGCAAGCGCAGGCGCGTCACGGAGATCCTCGGCCTCGTGTGGGAGGCCCGTGAGCAAGCTCGCCAGTTCGAGGATCCATCGGAATCGCTACTCCGCGAGTTAGAGCCGATTGTCCCCACACTGAACTGGGTCGCGACCAGTTGGCGATTACGTCTTGGCGACGTGCCCATCGCATTCATTCACGACGAGCATTGGGCGCTCAACGAGGAAGCGACCGAGTTGCTGGTCAATGCTGCGAAGGCCCGAGTAAGTATTGGTGGGCTTTTGATGCCCTCGGTGGATCTTCGCTCAATCACTCTGGTGGACTCCAAGTCGGATCCGCGCGTGCAAGTTGCCGACATCCTTGCGGCTGCCGGGCGGGTAGTCGGCGAGGATGCTTTGAAGGGAAACACCTCAGGCACGCTGGCCGATAGCATCAAGCCAATGCTCGATTTCAATGGCCTATGGTCCGAAAATTCCCCTCTTGGAACTCTTATCCCGCCCGAAGCGACGGCACACCTCAGTCGCGAGAGCTTCGCTTGATCACGGCTGAGGATTGCCGCGAGGCTGAGCGCCACGAGGTGTAGTCCGATGAGTCTCGTCCGAGGTCAGGGTTGTCCTCTCCGTGACGGTCTATGCGGGGATGTCGAACTCGGTGCGGGTCGCGGCGAGGAGTGTGTCCACGTGTTCGGCATAGGTGGCGCAGGCGTGCGACAACGTCTGGAAGGCTGCGACGATCGGTCGTGGGTCTGCCGCGCTGAACAGGGCCGGCATTGCGTAGTACGGGCGGTGAATCGGTCCGTGGTCGAACATTTTCGCGGTCGGTGACTTCTCGCTGCCGGGCGCCGTACTCGGGCGGTAGGGGCCGCCTCGTCCTTCGGGTGGAAGGTTCTCCGCCGCGAGACGGGAGGACGCGGATTGGGGATCGTCGAAGGGTGCCGGGAGTTCTTCACCACTGCACAGGGCCGTCAGTGCCGGTGTGACCCAGGGCCGGTCGGCGAGTCCGGCGAACTCGAACGCACGGACCACGGCCCACTGCGCCAGGCGCCGTTGGGTCTGCGGGTCCATCGCCACGATCGCGGCTGCAACGTCCGGTGCGCAGTCGTCGAAATCGCGTAACGCCAGGACTCCGCGTAGTTCAGGATGTGCGTCGAAGTCGATCGCCGTGGGCTTGTTGGTCGCGGTGGTGGTCGTCGTGCCAGTGGCCGACGAGCTGCCGTGAGCCGGCTCCTCCTCGCCTGCGGGTACCGGGGCAGGGGTGTTCTCGGGTACGCCGAAGCAGGCATGTCCCACATCTGAGCCGGGGACTTCGTGACCCCGTCGTACGGCCACAGCCGGATCCGCCACACATCGCCGGGTGTCGTCGATCCCGGCCACCCGTAGTTGACGAATCCCCGCCCGGAGACCTCCACGGTGTACCTGCCGGCAGGAACGGCGACCTCCACCGGGTCGGTCGTCGGTGACGACACGGCCAGCACCCCGTGACCGTCGACTTCCAGGCGCTCTTCGCTGGCCTGTTGCCACTGGTCCCGGTCCGCGGGTGGTCGTGACGGCCACACCTGCACGGTTACCGCCATCTGGAAGTTGTTCTGGTGGGGGCACAGCACCAGCAGCATGGCCCCGTTGCCGGCGCTGGGTTGATCGGCCTGGGCTCGCTCGAGGAGGGCGAGTTCGACGTCCGGATCTCCGAGGCCGCCGTCGAGACAGAATTGGCCGTAGTCCATCGCCACGGTCACCTGTGTTTCGCTGACCGGCCGGGTGCGCTCATCCATACCGGTGATCCTGTCACGGAGCCCGGACGCAGTGTTCGCACTTCGAAGCGAGACCGGCTCACTGCCTCCCGGTCGGAACGCGTTGCTGGTCGATCCAGCGAGTATCCGCTCGGCGCAACCGTGTACAGCGAATCGGGAAGGACGATCGACTGATCGATCTGACGCATCAGCGTCGATGCGTAATCTCACGTACAGACTCGCACCGGGCAATTGGTCCGCTCGTGAGCGGTGCTCCAGTCTCGACGCGAAAATGCGTCTGAACGGACGCAAAGAGTGTCAGATCAGATGCTTGTGGCGTCCATACTGGCGCTACTTGTGTTCCATATGGAGCACCTAGAGGTAGCATGTGCGGTGTCCGGGGTTGCTTGCGAGCAAGCACGGGCGTTTGCGCAAGCAAGCAAAGTGGGAAAGAAGGACGCCCGGGTGCGCGCCCGAACGCCCTTCCTCGATTTCCCGCAAGCGGGGGTCTCGGCTCGCTAGAAGAGTCCGAGTCCCGCAACAGCGAGAATCACTTTGGCGATGGCTCCGACGACAGCGCTAGCCGCTTGGACTAGCTGAAAGCGCTCCGTCGGGGTCATTGCCCTTTTTCGAGGGGATTTCATCCCCTCACCTCCTTCCTTCCCCTCGGCCCCCATATGTCGAGGCCGGGTCGATCGGAAGTTGAGGAGGTCTTCGTACAGGGTCACCCCCGCACAGAAGCACAGCTTAGCGGTAGTGGCCGAACATCACTGTCAGCCGAAAACCCAACGCCGCCTGTCATGGTGCGTAACGAACCTGCACTTTATGCGTAACGGTGCGAAGCGATCCTCGTAACGGTGCGCAACACTGCGTCACCGCTCGAATTGCGTGACATTCATCACCTTTGAAAGTTGGCTTGGGTCAATTGTGGGGCTGCTGAACGCTTCACCTGCTCGTTGGGCCGATCGTCCGCACCTTCGTGAGGGGTCGTGGTGCTCGCGTACTGCACGTGGACCATGCGGTGGCTGCCCACGGCCGCAGCTCCGCGCGAGGTCGCCGTCCGGGCATCGACGACTACGACCGCTGTGGGGCCCGCGCTATCCGGTGAGGGTGTCCAACAGTTCGGTGACGAGCAGCGCGGTGTTGATCGAAACCTGGGCGGGATTACCGACGCCTTCTTCGGCTTTGCCGGCCATGTCGGCTCCGGTCGCGGACGCGTTGCCGAACATTTCGGGTAGCCATGCGAGGGCGTGTTCGGTGGTGGTGACGCTGACTGGGTCGGCGAGGAGTCGGCGGAAGGCGTCGGCGAGGTCGTCGGGATCGGAGGCGACGAGCATGCGGTAGATGTCGTGGGCGTCCTTATTCTGCAGGCGCCCGGGGGTGCCGAGGCGTTCGTGGATCTTGTGGATCTTGGCGACCAGGAGCGCGGCGGTCCCGGCGACCCGAACGTCATATCGCCGGTGATCAGCATTGTCGAGGGCGGTGATGGTCATGATGGTGTTGTCGACGACGCAGCCCTCGAGGCCAGTGGCGATCCGCATCGCATTCTTGGCGTGCGGCGGCAGCCGCGGTGAGCGCCCGGTGGGACTGGTCCGGTTGGACAGGGCGGACGGGACCATCAGGTCGACGGGGATACCATCCCGGTTGACCCACGCGCCGGGCTGACCGTTGGTGTTCAGGTAGAACCCGGCACCGGTCATGGCGTCCTGCAGGTGTGGGTCGTCCCGGAGGTTGCGTGGGTTGACGGCGAGGTCGCTGTCCTTCGTCGACTCGGCCAACGCGACGACGGCGGCCCCGCTGCGCAGGTACACCGCCTGCGCGCCGATCACGATCAGCGCGTCACGGTGGTCGTCGAGGGCGTGCAGGGCGTCGAGGAGTGCGCTGCGTGCTTCGGCGAGGAGGTTATCGCCGCCAGGCTGATTCATGTACCTGCATCCATCCTATGAGTTCTTCGCCTTCGGCCGGGTTGCGGCCGGGCCCGGACAGCAGGTCGACGGCGACCTGCTCGATGGCCGCGATCGTGTACCCGTCCTTGGCCTGGGAGGTGTTCTCGAAGACGACAGGGTATTCGGGCTCTCCGAGAATCACGTTCGCCGCTTCCGCGGTGTCGGGGTCGACCGGGTGCAGGCGCCACTTCTTCACCGCCTCGTCCAGATTGTCGGTGTAGATGAACGCGGCCCGCGCCGGCGCGTACGGGGCCCATTCGGCCGCGGCGACGGATCCGGTGACCGCGTACCGGAACCCCGGGTCTTTGTCTTTTGCAAGCTTTTTCAGCAGTGATGGGACACCGCGGGGGTCGATGAACTGATACGTCTGGGTGTTGTCGACGAAACTGTAGTCCCGGCTCCACCGCCGGAGCAGCTGCGGCCAGTCGGTGACCTCGAACCTCTTGTCGGCGGTCCTGGTGACCAGCTCTTCTTCCTGCAGGAGTTCCAGGACCCGGTAGGTGGCACCGGTGGAGACCCCCGCCCGTGCGACGAGTTCGCGCGCCGACCAGGGTCCTTGCTCCCGGGCCAGGGTGCGGATGAGCCTGGCGGCGGGCTCACCCTTGAGCGTCGCCCGGGGCCGGCCCGGACCGCGGAACGGGTCCTGGCTGGCGCCCCGGTCGCGCAGGACCATGGCCGGTCGCCGCGCGGTGACCATCACATTGCCCGTGGCATCGATGTACGACAGGTTCAGCTCACGTAGCAGCTCTTGCAGGGGAGGGGAGATGTAGCGGGCCATCACCATCCCCTGGCCAGGACTGTCGTCGGTGGCATCGCCGAGCCGACGCGCCACCACACTCAAGTCCCGCCGGTTCAGCACGCGCTTGACCTCGACCAGGAAATCAGCGGCCTCACCGCCTGGAGGCGCGATGCGAAGGCGGCCATCCACGTCCGCCGAGGCCGACCGTGACCCTCGTGCCGATTGATCGGTGAACGCCTCGGACCGTACGTCCCAGTCCTGCGGCAACAGGCCCCGCAGCAGCTCGGTGCATTGCCGCAGGATGGCACGCTCGCTCGTGGTCACAGGCATCACATCACCTCCTCTGTTCGGAATATTACAGCATTCCGCTGTGTAGCGGACGGGAATAATTTCACGAACAGGATGGCGGTTCCGCCGTCTACCATTCATGTTCGGGATATAATCTTGTTCCGATGCGCACCGGAACGCTTGCTTTCTGTGCACAATTGGGGGAGATGAGGGCGTTCATGCCGTGCGAGGTGTCGGCGGGCGGCTGGTTCGCCCCGTTCAAGGAGACTCCGAAATATGTTCACTTGAGTCGGAGGAACAGCCGAAGTGACCGGGCGGCTCCACACGCCTACCACCAGTGAGACCACCGACCCATACGAGGTCGGCCAAAGAAAGCGACATAACCACAATGCGCGAAGTGCTCGAAAAGTTCGCCGCATCCGACAAGCAGGCGAAGGTTGGTCTGAAGAACGGGGAGAAGCACTCCGCCAAGGTCAGCAATGTGTCTGACACCGTCGCCACCATCACCTCCAGCGGGGGTCGGCAGGTGTTCATCGACCGGAGTGAGGTCGCCAGCGTCACCGAGTGCACCCAGCGCGCCGAGGTGATCTCTGCGGCTCGGCGGCGCCTCCCAGGGAGGCGGAACTACGGCCCAGGCAACACCTACTGACGGCTGCCGCGTAAGGCCCTCTCCCGACCTTCACTGGGGTCGGGAGAGGGCGGCTCTACCGCGCTCACCCCGATTGTCGACGTCCTGGACTCGGTCGCATCACCACGACCTCACGCTCACGCATCACCACCACCGGCTCGAACACACTCCCCGGACGCGAACGTCGCCGAGCACGTGCGCGATCGTCCTCCCGGGCCTCGTTCACCCAAACCTGCCGCGCCTTGTCCACCGACTTGCGCCGTCGGAGACCGAGGAAGACCAGACCAGTGCCTATCAAGAGAAGGATCGGGCCGAGCGCTGTGAGCACCACGTGCACAGTGCCTTCGGTCGCCCGAGTAACGGGGATCAACGCGTAGGAGGAACCCGTCAGTACCCACCCAATGACATGGAACTTTACGTCCTTGGCCGGATGCTTCCGCTTTGCTGCCAACCTCATCGCCAGCACGAAATTGTCCACCCGCATCACTCGCACCGCGGCCGGCGCATCCTTCCCGACCGCGTCAATTACCTTCGCCTGACGCTCGATCCGCGCTGCCCACCGCACCGCCTCAGACCAGTGCTGGATCACCGAAGGCAGGGACAGCACCAACACTAGCCCCGCGACTACCATCTGGGCCGTCACCACCCAGTTCACGTTCTGCCACCAGTCCATCCCGGAATCGTAGAGTCAGAAATCCCCCATCCAGATATGGAGAGTGGCGCGGAGCGGGACATCCGACGGCCCTACCCACGCCCAACTCGGCGGAGACGGTTGGCATCCTGCTTGCTGCGCCTACTAGTCGTCGAACGTCTGTGTGATGTCCCGGAACGCCAGACGCGTCGCAACGTCAGCATGCGTCACCGCGGCATCAATGTCGAAGCCCTCGCGGTCGGCATGCTGATAGAGCTGATCGGTGATCGTTAGCCAGCGACGCCAGGAGGTTCGGCTGGCTCGAACTCACGAGCGCCTGAACGAAACCCTCCTGTACCTTCGCCGCACTCGACAGATGCGCGACGTACCGGACAGCAGTCAGCTGGAACTCAGCGGTGCCGGCGTCTTCGGGAGGGGGAATAGAGGCGTCGCAAGCATGATCACGCGCATGACCCACGACACGGTCGTACACAGTATTCGTCATCGCCGTATTCAAACTTCACCTGCCGACGGCTGTGGTCAGGCGCACTAGTCCGACTCGGCGGCGGTTAGCAAGTTCACGAACGCGGAGCACGTCACCAACATGTACCGGGCGAGATCCTGATCGATGTCAGGCGCCGTCTCACCCCCGTGCCGCAGCCCGTTCTCGTCGCTTGCCCAGCCGTAGATCTTCTTCCAGCCCTCGATCAACGCAGGGTGTACGTAGGGGCCGTTCTTCTTCATTTCGTCGAGCGCCGCGCCCAGCGTTCCTTTGCCTGTCATCACGACGGCCTTGGACTCCACTGCGGTTACAGATTCCTTGATCGAATTGGCGTAGTCGGGATTCTCGCGATCCGCAAGGTGCTCTAGCGCCTGCCGGAGGTGATAGCGCACAGCCTCGTGATCAGATCCGATCGCGATCTCGATCTCCGACAACTCCGTCGTGTCCGAGATCGGAGCGACCTTGCCGTCGACTACTCGATATGCAGCCTTGACTTTTTCCAGCACGGAGTTAATGGGTGGCGTGAAGTCAGGGAATCGTCCGTCCAGCTCTTCGATCAGGTCGTATACGCGATACCAGGGTTCGTCCTTGATCCACCCCTTTACGATGTCGCCGATGTACGTAGCGCCGGGGTATTCGTCGACGTCCCCCCGAAATAGGTTCGCCCATAGCGGAATGAACGCCTTGTCGATCACCTGCCCATTTGACCGGTTCGGTCTCAGAATTAGGACGTATACAAGGTTCCAAATATCAGTCCGAGCTTCATCATCCAGATCCTCGAGTTGAACCGCACTACGGATGTCGGCATACCCGAACTTCTCAGAGAATCGCATCGCGCAATCATGCTCCTGTAAGAGGATCGTTCGAACTTGGGGTCTTCGGTCTATCTAGATGTCTAGGACCGGCAGAGCCGGTATTTTGAGTCAAGTTCGTTGTTCTCGGGTCGGCTTCGAACGCGTAGCGTGGAACGTGCTTGCTCCACAGCGCACAGACAGCGCACCTGACCTGCCGAAACTCATTTCGCGTCGTGGTCAACATACATAGGCGTAGCGGGTGGTGGCGGTCGGCCATTCTGACCGCGAGTCCCTGCGTAAGCCTGCGCCGAAACCAGAGTCGACACGGCATGCCTTGTCGGGCTGGGGCGCAGCCCCGGTAGTACTACAGTCGCGTTTATTTTGATCTTGTCGGTGTGTCGGCGCAGGTTCCGAGAGTCGCAGGATGCATGGTCCGTGTGTGGGCGATGATGTGTGCGTGGCTGAGGTGCGGGTGTGGGCAGAGGGGCTGGCGGAGATCGATGCCTTGATCGGGCATCGTTTCGCCAGGTCCGAGCCCCGCAAGCATGCGGTGGAATACGTGCAGGGGTTGCTCTCGGGCGAGGCGCGGAAGAATTCGTGGACCCTGTCCGAACGCGCGGGCGATCGGTTGCCGGACGGTATGCAGCGACTGCTCTCGACGGCGGACTGGGATCCCGACGCGGTCCGCGACGACGTACGACCTGACTTGCACAGGTCGATGGGGATTTCCGGCTTCGGCTGGCGTTTGTGCTGATAGTGGATTCGCGGGTCGGGGATATGGGGCACTAATCGGTCGGTAGGATCTCCGGTTGTGGCTGCCTATATCCGCAAGGTTCGGACCGCGTCGGGGGCGACGGCGGTGCAGATCGCCGCGAAGGACGGGGGCCGCCACAAGATCCTTGAGCACCTCGGTTCCGCCCACACCGAGGGCGAGTTGGCGGCACTGTTGCAGGCGGCCCGGGAAAAGCTGCAGGCCGGCCAGCAGGAACTGGAACTCGACCTCGACCTCGGCGGTGGTGGGGAACGCGGATCGGTGATCGCGACGAAACGGTCCCGCTGGCTGATCGAGGCGATCGAGACCGGGTGGCGACGCCTGGGTCTCGATGCTGTCGACGACGACGCGTTCTTCCAGCTGGTCCTCGGCCGGCTCGTCGAGCCGACATCGATGAGCGACACCAGCCGGGTCGTCGCCGAGATCGGCCTGACCCCGGCCCACCGCAACACCTACGCCAACGCATTGAAGCGTTGCGCCACAAACGATTACCGAGATACTGTCGCGAAGAAATGTTTCGAGCATGCCGCCGCGACCGGCGGATTGAACTTGGTGCTCTACGACGTCACCACGCTGTACTTCGAGGCAGAGAAGGAAGACGACCTGCGCAAGGTCGGATATTCGAAGGAACGCAGGGTGGATCCGCAGATCGTGGTAGGCCTGCTCGTCGACCGTACCGGATTCCCCCTCGAGATCGGCTGCTTCGAAGGGAACAAGGCAGAAACCCATACCATCGTCCCGATCGTCCGGCAGTTCCAGGCCCGCCACGACATCGAGGCCGTCGAGATGGTTGTCGCCGCCGACGCAGGCATGCTCTCCGCCGGCAATCTCAAGGACCTCGACGAGGCCGGACTCAAGTTCATCGTCGGGTCCCGCGTCACCAAAGCCCCCGCCGATCTCGCAAACCATTTCCATTGGAACGGAAATACTTTCGCCGACGGACAGATAATCGATACGGTCACTCCCCGGCACGCGAAGAGCACCGTCAACAACGTCAACAAGCGCACCGAACCGGTCTGGGACGCGGCCGGACATCCGAAGTCCTGGCGGGCGGTCTGGCAGTACTCGAAACGACGGGCGGTCCGCGACAATCAGACACTCAACGCCCAGGAGGCCCGGGCCAGGGAGGTCGTCGACGGCGGTACAGCTCCGAAGTCGACGCGGTTCGTCAAGACCACCGCGGGCGGCCGCACCCTCGACACCGCATCTCTCGATCGGGCCCGATCATTGGTCGGGTTGAAGGGCTACGTCACCAACATCCCCGCCACACTGATGGACCCGGGCGAGGTGATCGGCAAGTATCACGACCTTTGGCATGTCGAGCAGTCGTTCCGCATGTCGAAAACCGACCTACGGGCGCGGCCGATGTTCCACCACGCCCGCGACGCGATCGAAGCCCACCTCACGGTCGTGTTCACCGCGCTCGCGGTCGCCCGCTATCTGCAGGCCGAGACCGGAGTCTCGATCGGGCGCATCGTGAAAACCCTGCGCCCGCTGCAAGAATCAGCCTGACCATCGCCGGCCACCCCCACACCGCCGCCGACCCGCTCACCGTCGAACCCGCAGCCATCCTCACCTCGCTGGAACTACCGACACGTTGACCGGGGCACTAAAACTGTGCAAGTCAGGCGGTCCGCGACGACGTACGAGATTACGCGGTCGAGCACCTCGCGGATCCGTCCGGTGTGTTGATCCTCGACGAGACCGGGTTCTTGAAGAAGGGCACCCGCTCGGCCGGGGTGGCCCGCCAGTACTCGGGGACCGCGGGCCGGGTCGAGAACTGCCAGATCGGGGTGTTCTTGACCTATGCCACCCCGGCGGGTCGAACGCTGATCGACCGAGAGTTGTACCTGCCCACAGCCTGGACCGCCGATCGTGACCGGTGCGCGCAGGCCGGGATCCCCGCCGAGCGTAAGTTCGCGACCAAACCCGAGCTGGCGATCGCGATGCTCGAACGCGCCGTCGCCGCCGGTGTGCCGGCACGATGGGTCACCGGAGATGCCGTATACGGGCAGGTGCACCGGCTCCGGGCCCGTTGCGAGGAACTCGGATTGTCCTACGTGCTAGCTACTTCGGTGAACCAACACGTCATCACCGTCGACGGCGCCGAGCTCCGTGCCGACGAGGCGATCGCGGCGTTGCCTGCCCAGGCGTGGCGGACCCGCTCGGCCGGTGACGGCGCGAAAGGCGAGCGACTCTACGACTGGGCGCGCACACCGGTGCGCGGGTTGAACTGGCCGAAGACGGTGTACTGGCTCCTGGCCCGGCGCAGTCGCACCGACCCGGAGGATCTGGCGTACTACCTGTGCCACTGCCCGGCGCGCACCACCCTGACCGAATTGGTCACCGTCGCCGGAACACGTTGGGCGATAGAGGAAACCTTCCAGACCGCGAAGGGCCAGACGGGCCTCGACCACTACCAGGTTCGGCAGTACGCGGGTTGGTACCGGCACATCACCCTCTCGATGCTCGCGCACACCTTCCTCACCGTCACCCGGTCAAAAAGGGGGCCCGAGAACCCGGCGACGACAGCGAGTTGATCGCACTGAGCGTGCCCGAGATCCGACGGTTGCTCTGCCACCTGATCTGGACGTATCAACCCGATCCCCGCCACGTCCTCGCACGCTCCCGCTGGCGCCGCCGCCATCAACACCGAGCCCGACAATGCCACTACCGAGCCCGAGGACACCTGCCCTAAACGCGACTGTAGTACTACCGGGGCTGCGCCCCAGCCCGACAAGGCATGCCGTGTCGACTCTGGTTTCGGCGCAGGCTTACGCAGGGACTCGCGGTCAGAATGGCCGACCGCCACCACCCGCTACGCCTATGTATGTTGACCACGACGCGAAATGAGTTTCGGCAGGTCAGGTGCGCTGTCTGTGCGCTGTGGAGCAAGCACGTTCCACGCTACGCGTTCGAAGCCGACCCGAGAACAACGAACTTGACTCAAAATACCGGCTCTGCCGGTCCTAGACATCTAGTGCTACTGAAGACCACGACGACTTCGACCGTGCCGCCACCCGATGGTTCGCCACCCCGAACAGGACAGCGTCACGGTCCATTTTTCGAGTCAAGTCCGTGAGCCCCAGCAAGCGGCAGAACACCATGAAGCCGAGGTAATCGATTGCCGCACTGAGGATCGTCCGAGAGGACGGGTGCGAAGCGGCCCCGGGGGGCGCTCGAGTTCTCTACCGCCAGCCGAGCAGGGCATCGCCAGAAAAGTCGATGAGGCGAGCCTGGCGCGACTTGACTGGGAGGCCCAGCCATCTGACGTTGTTCGGTTAGTCGGTGCTCACCTTGACCACGACCTTCCCTTTGTTCTCGCCGGCGAGACTGCGGTTAAGAGTATGTCTCGCATTCTCCAGACCGTCGACCACGGTCTCCGCGGAGCGCAGGGTGCCGGCACTGAGAGCCAGCGATAGCTGTCCAATGATCTCTGCGTAGCGATCCACGTGATCGAAAACGATGAACCCTTGCAAAGTTGCCCTCTGCATGAGCAGCTGACTGACATTACGCAGGCCGCGTTGGGCGTTATCGCCGTTATAGTCGTTGTACTCGGAAACCAGCCCGCAGAGCGTTATTCGTGCCCCGATGTTCAGTCGGCCGAAAACGTGGTCCATGATTTCGCCGCCAACATTTTCGAAGTCCACGTCGATACCATCAGGCGTGGCGTCGTCGAGTTGCTTCTGCCAGTCACCAGCATGTCGGTCAATGCACGCGTCAAACCCCAACTCTTCTACCAGGTATCGACATTTCTCGGCGCCGCCTGCGATACCGACCACACGGGCCCCCCGCCGCTTTGCGAGCTGACCTGCAATAGATCCCACTGCTCCGGCCGCAGCGGATACAAAGAAAGTCTCTCCCGGTCGAGGATCACCGAACTCGACACCGAGGTACGCCGATATTCCGGTGTGGCCCAGGACTCCGACGAACGCGGGGAGGGGGGCCGGTAGCGGATCGGGTAGGACTGTGAATGACATATCTTCACTCGCTGCATCAGCTACGCAATAGTCCTGCCAGCCAGTCAATCCCACAACAAACGAGCCGACAGGAAGATCGTCACGTCGGCTGGCCACGACCTGCCCAACACCGGCCCCGCGCATGACCGCGTCCAATTCGACCGGAGGGATGTAGGAACGCATCGCACTCATCCACACACGATTCGTGGGGTCGACCGACAAGTAGTGCGTCCGAATAAGCGCTTGCCCATCAAGGATCTCGGCAACCGGCTCTTCCAACAATTCCAGGTTATCGGCAGTTACTTCCCCCTCCGGACGACTCCGCAATCGGTAGAGCCGGTTGGTCAAAGTACTCATCACATCTCCTTAAGTGGCGCATAAATGCCCAAAGCGGAATGCCTCTCGAGCCCGCCGGAATGCGGCTTCGCGGGCACCCTGTCCAGTCGATTCTTGGGCCGACCACCCTGAGATTAGACTCACAGTCGTCGATAATCAACACACCGTCCACAAATGCGGCGAAGGCTAGGTGCGCCTGTCGCAGAATCTTGTCGACACACTGTTGACTATAACCGACAGGACGGGCATTCTTTGAGGCTACGGCGGCTGGCGCATCAGTCGTCGCCAGAGCCCACCAAGGAGGCGACTGTGAGTACGCAAGCAGAAAATCGCAAGGTAGTGGATGGTTTTTGGGGCGACCTCGACAGCGGGCCGCCGACCGGGAAAGCGCTGGAGGCTTGGAAAGACTGGTTCGCCGAAGATGCTGTTTGGGAGATGCCGTTCGCCCCTGAGCCGCTTGCGAAAACCGTCCCCGGCCGCCAACTCATCGGCCACTTCATCGACTGGTTCTTCAAGTCCGTGCCCGACCTGAAGATCGACTCGTTGGTTGTGCACGACACGACTGATCCCGAGCTGTTCGTGCTCGAGCTACACGGCGAGGCGACCGTAACGCAGAACGGACACGTGTACGCGAACACCTATTGCACGCACATGCGAATCAGAGGCGGCAAGGTGGTCTTGATTCGCGAGTACTTCGATCCAAATATCGTCGAACAAGCCTTCGGCGTCGAAGTCATTGCCGAGGGTATGTCCCAGGTGATGGCAGCCGCAGGCCTGGAGGTAAGCAAGTGAAGCTCATCCCGGAATTTTCGTACACCGCAGAACTCGCTGCGCCGCAGGTCGTCGGTCCTGGACCATACGGAATGCGGCAGGTCCTCCCCGTTACCGGCGGCACTGTAAAGGGTGATCGACTGAGCGGTACAGCAGCCATCGGCGGCGGTGACTGGCTTCTGGCTGGAGATGACGGATTCGGGCGCCTGGATGTGCGCGCTCAGTTCCATACCGACGACGGTGCCGTCATCTACATGAGCTACCAGGGCCTGGTCGAGGTGACCGAAGCTGCCGCAGCCGCATTGACCGGCGGGGAATCGAGCACGAACTTTGGCGACCACTACTTTGTCACTACTCCGCGCCTCGAGTGCGGGGACGATAGGTACGGCTGGGTCAATCAGACCATCTTCGTGGGACAAGGGCGAATTACACCAGGACCCGTCATCGAGTTTCAGGTCTTCCGCGTAGCCCTGCAGTAGGAGGAACGGGAATACAGTCGGCGGGCCGCACATCGCATGAAATTGGGATGTGCGGCCCGCCGCTTTCGTGCGAAGCCCGCTTTCGTGTGAAGTTGGGAAGTTGGAAAGCGTGGCATCGACCGCCAAAATGAAGCCACGCAGCTCTGAGCGAAACCGGGCCGATGTGATGGCGAAACCGGGCCGATGTGATGAGTGATGACGACGTAGCGAGTTGCTCGACCCAGATCACCTAGCGCAGCAATCTAGACAACCCTTCCGCGAAGCCCGTGATAGCACGCTCTCCCTCGTCCACCACGCCGGCGAGTAGAAAGAAGCTATGCGGCATGCCCGCATACTCGTGTTGGATGACTGCGACGCCCGAAGCTTGCAGTTCAGACGCGTATCGACTGGCATCATCTGACACTGGATCGATCTCTGCGTTGATGATGAGCGCAGGCGGGGCGTTGTTCAGATTCATACTGAACAACGGCGAGACTTCCGGTGACTTTCGAAGCCACACGTTGGGCACGTATTGATCGATACACCATTCGAGTGCGGCACGCGAAAGAAGAGGCGCCGATCCGTATCTGTTTACAGAGTCACTACTCAAGGTCAGATCTAGCACCGGGCACAGAAGTCCCTGCGCCTTGACCGACGCACCGTCTGTACGTGCGTTGAGAGTCGCTGCGGTCGCCGCTGCGAGCATCCCCCCAGAGGAGTCTCCAGCAACCGCCAGTGCTTCGCCGTCAATTCTCAGTTCATCAGAACGATCGGCCACCCAGCAAAACGACTCGATCGCATCGGCGTGAGCGCTCGGATAGGTATTTTCGGGCGCAAGGCGGTACGCCACCGAGATCACGCGGAGAGCGCCCTGGACGCTCAACTCGCGACACAGTCGGTCATGAGAGTCCAGGCTGCCCCTGACGAAACCGCCACCGTGGAAGTACACGACACACGGCGCTGCCCCGGTTGTGCCTTTGGGAGAGTAACTCCGGGCATTGAGGACCCTCCCGCGAAGGGGAATCTCTAAGTCCCTCACGTCGCAATGTGGATTGAGATCACCTGCCAACCCGATCAATTTCTCGCCGACCGCCCTGTACGCGGTGATGGACACTTCCCACGGCTGCGCCGGTGGATTCGTTGACAGGGACGCCAGCAACTCGAGTACCTGAGGGTGCAGATCGCTCATGAATGGCCTGCACGGATCTTCGTCGCGGCACCTATGCGCTTTCGTAGCGGACTCACCAGTCGTCTCCTCCATTGCTGCTGTCAGGGGCGTACGACCGTCGACTAGTCGGGTCGCACGTCGGTGTTCCAACTTTGCACTTAGTGTTGGTCCTCGTCAACGTTGTGTCGATTATGCGCGGACCAGTGGCCTGGCCGCGCGTCGGCCTGCACCCGGATTATCCCTTTGAACTGCAGATTTGTCGAAATCCGACAGAGTGTTGACTCTTATCGACTGTGAGTCTAGTCTCAAAAATGTCCGAGCCGTGACGTCACTCATCACCACGGCAAGCAACGAAAAAGGGGCCCTCATGGTCACGAAGTCCGATGTCGACCAGATTCAGCCGACGACAAACCGAGACGGGGAGAGCTACGTCTCCCACCGCAGCGATGTGCATTTCAACATGACCGGCGACTTCATGACCGGTGTAGATTTCTGGATTCATGCGACCGGTGAAAGCACCAATGGCCAGCTGATCATCATCGAGACCAACTGGGTTCGCGGAACCGAGCCGGTCTGGCACATCCATCACCGCGAAGAGGAAGGCTTCTTCGTGATGGACGGTGAAATCAAGATCCACACCGAAGCCGGGTCCTACAATGCTGGCGCGGGTCAATTCGTCTGGGGGCGCAAGGATCAGCGGCATACCTACGAGGTAGTCGGAGAAGAGGCGAGGATCCTCGTGATCTTCGTTCCGGGCCCCGACAGCAGCGGATTCGAGCCCGGCGGCGGCATCGACAAGTACTTCTACGAAGCGCGCGATCGCGAATTGCGCACTCCGGAGCAGCTAGCCGCAGAGGTGGAGAATCTCAAGACGAACTATGGCTTGGAGATGTTCCCCGAGTTGCCGCACCCCCGGGACGCCAAAGCTTAAGCGGCCCACAACATCAACTCGCCTCTTCGTGACTATGGAGTTTCTGTGATTACAAACGATGTCCATCTTGCAACGGTGCCGCACTGGATCGCTGGCACCTCCTCCAGCTCGACGAACGGGCGGAGGTCGGAGGTTGTCGATCCAGCCACGGGTCACGTACTGAGGCTTGTTGAGCTGGGCGACGCTGCTGTCGTCGACACGGCTGTAACCAGCGCCCGAAGCGCTGCGGGGGCCTGGGCTTCGACCCCGGCCCCCGTCCGCGCGACCACTCTCCACCGCTTCCGCGCCCTGATGCTCGAGCACAGTGACGAGCTTGCATCGATCATCACCTCGGAGCAGGGGAAAACTCTCGCAGACGCGAGAGGGGAGGTCGCCCGTTCTGTGGAAGCTGTCGAAGTTGCGATCTCCGTCGTGCAGCACCTCAAAGGTGAGTACGCAGAACAGGTCTCCAGGGGAGTTGACACATACTCGTTCCGCCAGCCACTCGGAGTGTGTGCTGGTATCACCCCATTCAACTTCCCCATCATGGTGCCGGTGTCAATGTTCGCGGCCGCGATCGCCTGCGGTAACTCGTTCGTGCTCAAACCAAGCGAGAGAGTGCCATCCGCCTCGGTGCGGCTGGCGCAACTGCTCGCCGAAGCCGAGCTACCCGACGGTGTCTTCAACGTCGTGCACGGTGGCGTTGACACGGTGAACGCGCTGATCGACCACCCGGACGTCGCTGCCATTTCCTTTGTGGGCTCCACCCCGGTTGCGCGTGAGATCTACAGCCGTTCCGCCGCTGCCGGCAAGAAGGTGCAGGCACTGGGTGGAGCGAACAACCATATGGTCGTCATGCCTGACGCCGACCTGGACGCAGCAGCGGACGCACTGGCGTCGGCCGCATACGGCGCCGCCGGTCAGCGATGCATGGCCGTGCCCATCGCGGTAGCGGTCGGGGAAATCGCGGACGAGCTAGTTGCCAAGACCGCGGAGCGGGCCACCGCCTTCCGTACCGGACCGGGGAACGCCGAAGGCACCGACATGGGGCCACTCATCTCAGAGGTCGCCATCGAACGAGTCAGAGGTGCGTTGGAGGCGGCACCTAGCCAAGGCGCAAAAGTCGTTGTAGACGGCCGTGTCACCATAGCGTCCGACGCCGGCTATTTTATCGGCCCCAGCTTGGTCGACAACGTAAGCGTCGACAGCGATCTCTATCAGAACGAGGTGTTCGGACCGATCCTGAGTGTGGTCCGCGTCGATGATCTCGACGAAGCACTGCGCATCGTGAACGCCAGCCCATATGGCAATGGTGCGACCATCTTCACCGCAAGTGGAGTGGCCGGTCGCCGATTCGTTCACAGCGTCCAGGCCGGAAGCGTCGGGATCAACGTTCCCATTCCAGTTCCGATCTCTTGGTTCGGATTCGGAGGTTGGGGCGACTCGCGGTTCGGCGATGACGGGCTCAACTACGATGCATATCGCTTCTACACCAAGTCCAAGGTCGTCACCCAACGTTGGACTGAACCCCGAACGGGCGTGTCCCCTCATTTCGTCGCCGCGAGGCACCAATGACGATGATCGATCTCTCCTCATCCTCGCCTTCCGACGATGCTCGAAAAGACAGCACCCCGCGGCTGGATCATGTGGGGATACTCGTCCGCGATCTCGAGTTGGCCACCACACATTGGCAGAGCAGATTCAACGTCAGCATCGCGCACACTTTCCAGGCACCCTCTCTCGCCATCCGCGCGACGTTTCTCGCGATAGCGTCGGCCAATGTCGAGCTCTACACCATCGACGATCCGGACGTTCTCGATCTCGCGCTGGGCGGAGCCTCGGCAAAGCTCGACCACATCGCGTTGCGGTTCGACGGAAACACGAGCGAACTCGATCTCGCTGGATGCACGATCCGCGGGCCCGGACGACCGGACCCGATCGGAGCTCCTTTCATCATCGCCGACTCAGAGCATGTATGGACCGAGCCACCTGGAATCGACATACTGCTACAGCTCATCACCCCGACGGAAAGCACACCGTAGCGCTGCGAACGTTGCCTCCCGACGGCCTCCACCATTTGTGAATGTGGGGGAGAAACCGGGGCCAGAACTGCACCGCCATTAGGCAAGTCAACGAACACAAGTGGTCACCCGGTACCCGGTACGCCGATCACCGGGAGGCACAACCAATCCGATGCACACTCACAAGAGGAGAGACCAATGGGACGCATGGACGGAAAGGTCGCCCTGGTAACAGGTGCGGCACGTGGAATGGGACGGGCACACGCAATCCGGCTCGCTGAGGAGGGCGCCAATATCCTCGCCATCGACTGTCCGCCGGACACCGGACTCCCGTATCCGACCGGATCATCTGATGACCTCCAGATCACCGTCAAAGAGGTCGAAGCACTGGGACGACGAATCATTGCACACGAGGGAGATGTCCGGAAGCAGTCGTCGCTCGACAAACTGGTTGCTGACGGCGTAAAGGCATTCGGTGGTCTGGACGTTGCGGTCGCCAACGCCGGGATCTGGACCGTACACCCGTTCCACGACATCCCTGAAGACGAATTCACCGCTGTTCTAGACGTCAATATCACCGGGGTGTGGCGCACCTTGAAGGCAGTGTCGCCGGCGATCACGGAACGGGGCGGCGGCTCGATCATCGTGACCTCTTCCGGCAACGGCGTGGAAGGGTCACCCCATTACGCCCACTATGTCGCGTCGAAGCACGGCGTAATAGGGCTGGCGAAAAGCGCTGCGCTCGAGTTTGGTCAGTACGGAATTCGAGTCAATATCTTGCTCCCGGGGCCGACTGATACTCCAGCCCTCGACTGGCAGGGTGGATATGATCTCTGTGCAGGTAAAGGCCCCGGTCAGGGCGTGAAAGAAGACCTCGAAGGCGCGAAGTACTGGTCTGCCCTTCGCGATGTCGGGTTGCTGCCACCACTTGCCATGAGCGAAGCGGTGCTGTGGCTTGCGTCCGACGAGTCTCGTTGGACAACCGGACTCGAGATGCACGTTGACGGTGGCCATATGCTGATGCCGGGACTGAACATGGCAAAGATGGCCGCCGATCAACCACAGTAACAACTCGACCTATCTTCGACTGGAAGAGAACCCACTTCCTGAAGTCCGCATTTTCCATGCGCGACAAAGCTGAATAGAACAAATCGATCGCAGCGAACCGGTTTTTTTTTAACCAGTTCGCTGCGATTGCTCTGAACGACCCGAACTAATCGCTCTTCGAGCGGCCTCTCCATTCCAAACCGAATACCGTTCTAAGCCACACTGTGGTGACCGTCTCCACCATGTCTTCGGTGCGAATTGCATTCTCGCTTCGCATGCTCATAAGTCCCAGGTTCCGTTCGCCCATCCAAATGAGCGCTGCCGCCAGTGAACGAGCCGGTGGTCCATCAAGAGCCACACCCGCAACTCTGTCGCGCTCGATCGCAGCGGCCGCCGCATCGACAAAACGACCCAGTATTTTGTCCCACTGGGCCCCCAAAGTGGGTTCGGCCGCCGCTGCATCACCGACCTCGCGCAGGACGTGTCCATGCCGCTCCCACACGACCATGACCTCCGATACTGCATGCTCGATGGCAGCCTCCGGAGAAATCCCGGGAGGTCGCTCGAAGATCATTGCTGATGCAGTGAACACATCGGCCGTCACACTCGATAGAAGCGCCGAAAGAACCTGCCATTTAGATTCGAAATAAAAATAGAAGGATGAACGCGACAAACCCGCTCGCTTGGCAAGGTCATCAATCGAAACGTTCCGTAACGGCTCGGTGCGCAGAATCTCATATGCGCCCTCGAGGATTGCTTGCTCGCGCCTGTCGCCCTTGAGATTGCGCCTACCAGTCCGGGGTTCGGATCCGTTGAGACCGTTTGAGAACGAAGTCGCCATGCCTACAGAGTAGGCTAGTTCAACCTGCATATGTAGCCGGGGGTGCGGTGTCCGTCCACGATTTGCCATGCTGCATCGCCCGAGATGGTCTCTCGGATTGCACGGCAGTTCGGTAGAACTATCGGGGGCAAATTCCCAGTTCGGTCTTGACCAAGTTGGAATACAGATACCGATTTAATGGTCATGTTGATAGTCAAAGACTGGGGCGGAATTGGTGACTCGGCGTCCATTTCACGACTCGACAATCCATGTGCTTTCCGTGCAAAGTCCTCGGCTCGCGCGAGCGTCGACCATCAACGGCGCAGCGTCAAGTCAGCCCTCGTCCTCATTGCGTAGGCAAGCAACTGGCGAAGTGCCTCGACTGTACGTTGATTATACTCGACACATCGTCTATTGTACGTATGTGAACCACGACGGGCAACGTTCATCGGCACGCTGGCGAGACCCGCTCGCGTAGTAACTCGTAATTCAGGTCGGTACGCTCACTTGCGCGACGCTCTTTCACTTCCCGAAGCGCTGGCGCATCCGTAGCCCTCCTGACGCCACGCCAATCCAGGAGAAGTCGTTTCGATGTCATCAAATCTTGCGAACAATCTTGTCGAGACTGCTCGGCTACTGGGCGATCGACCCGCGATCCGGCTTGATGAAACCACCTTGGATTATGCAGAGTTCCATCGTGCCGCTGCGGCAGTGGCGGGCGACCTGCATTCGCGAGGTATTCGATCCGGCGATCGGGTCGGCATCGTACTGCCGAACGTCCCTGCGTTTCCGGTCATCTTCTACGGGATTCTGATGGCAGGCGCCGTCGCAGTTCCGATCAACCCCATGCTCAAGGAGCGTGAGATCACATATTACTTGGACGATTCTGGGATGGCTCTCATCTATGGCTCGCGGTCTCGCGGGGATCTGGTTGCGAAAGCCGCACTAGCGAAGAAGATTCCCGCGCTGTTGGTCGACGACCGTGGTCCGAGCGACGCTGATCTGACTGGGAACCCGATCGATGAACCTGTGGAGCGTAGCCGTGACGACACCGCAGTTCTTCTCTATACCTCTGGGACGACGGGGAGTCCTAAGGGAGCGGAACTCACCCACGAGAATATGTCGACCAATGCTTCGACGACTGCTGAGACTCTGATTCAGACCGGGTCCAGTGATGTCATCTTGGGGTGCCTGCCACTGTTCCACGTGTTCGGCCTAACCTGTGGGCTGAATGCCGCGGTGAAGTCAGGAGCGCTCCTGACTCTGATCCCCAAGTTTGACGCGGAATCAGCCCTGCGTGTTCTGGTTCGAGATGAGGTTACAGTTCTCGAAGGGGTCCCCACCATGTACTCCGCGATGCTCAACTCTCCCGACGCCGACTCCGTCGAGCTATCCCATCTTCGCTGCTGCATCGTAGGGGGGGCGCCGATGCCTGTCGAGGTTCTCAAGGCATTCGAACAAACATTCGAATGCGAGATTTACGAGGGGTACGGACTTTCTGAAACCGCACCCATCGCTTGTTTCAACCAGCCCGGACACCCACGCAAAGCCGGCACGATCGGGATTCCCGTGCGCGGATGCACGCTGCGACTAGTCGACGACGGCGACAACGAAATTGTCGGATGTGATGAGGCCGGAGAAATCCAAATTCGCGGCGAGAACGTGATGAAGGGATACTGGGCTCGTCCGGCGGCCACCGCGGAGGCCATAAGCGACGGCTGGTTCCGCACAGGAGACATCGCCACACGAGATAGCGATGGCTACTACAGCATCGTTGACCGGAAAAAGGACATCATCATTCGGGGTGGTTACAACGTGTACCCACGCGAAGTGGAAGAGGTTCTGTACGAGCATCCAGCTGTTGCCGAGGCAGCTGTTGTAGGTATCAAACACACCCATCTCGGGGAGCAAATCGGAGCTGCCGTATCGCTCAAACGCGGAGCGCACGTCGAGCCGTCTGAGATAATCGAGTTTGTTCGCGCCAGGCTCGCCGAGTACAAGTACCCCCGGCAGATTTGGTTTGTCCCCAGCCTCCCGAAAGGACCGACCGGCAAAATTCTTCGCAGGCAAGTTGAGCCGCCCGCCGTGGGCTGACCTTCACAGATCCGAACGGGCGGTGAGTTTGCCCGTTAGGACGCTCGCCCTTCACTTGGGGGAAGGTCTCACTGCTCATCTGTGGCCGGTCCATGCCTGAGACGCGCTTGGTCTGCGCAAACTGCACGTTGAAATAACGTCCTACCACCAGCCTCAAGCGGGGAGACGGTGCGGATCCCGCCCTGCTCCGGTGCGCAACCACAGGCCGACCGGTGGTTTACTCCACTCAAGTTTGACTGACTGAAAAATCCCGGCCGCCCGATTTCCTGTCGGTGGCGATCCGTAGACTCGGATACGTTCTGGTGAGCATCCCCCCAGATTTTGTTCCTAGAACACCCCAGTGCCCCGGCGTCACCCCCCCGACGCCGGGGCACACTCGTGCGCACCGGCGGACGAGAAGAGCGAGAAAAGACGGAGTCGAGGTCAGGGCGGTTCCCGTTGGGCGATCCCATCGCGCTGCGCTTCGACCCGGAGACCAAACACCGACTCGACGAGTAGTCCTCACGACATCGAGGTGCGGCGTCGGTTAACTCTGCGCGGCTCGACGTTGGGACGAGTAACTTCGAGCGGGCACACAATCGACACGGTTCGGCAATCCGAGGCCCTTCATGAATGAGTTTGATCCCTTCGCTACCCGTCCGGATGTGGCCGGGTCGGTCGTCGCAGACTTGGCGGCGGCCGGGTTCGCCGACGCCGCGGAGATCGGGCGCGGGGGTTTCGGGGTCGTCTACCGCTGTCGGCAGACTGCGCTCGATCGCACTGTGGCGGTGAAGGTGCTGACCGGGGATCTCGACGAGGACAGCCGTGCGCGATTTCTGCGTGAGCAGCGTGCCGCGGGCCGGCTGACCGGCCATCCCAATGTCGTCAACGTCCTGCAGGTCGGAGTCACCGAGCACGACCGGCCGTACATTGTCATGCCCTTCTATGCCCATGACTCTCTCGATGCCCGCATCCGCAGGCGGGGTCCGTTGAGACTGGAGGAGGTGCTGCGCGTCGGCGTCAAGATCGCCGGTGCCCTACAAGCCGCCCACGACCTCGGTATCCTCCATCGTGACGTCAAGCCGGCTAACATTTTGCTCACCGATTACGGGGATCCCGCGTTGACAGACTTCGGGATCGCGCACATCTCGGGCGGGTTCGAAACCACCGCTGGAGTTGTGACCGGATCGCCGGCCTTCACGGCACCCGAGGTCATTGCCGGTGGCGCACCGAGTCCGGCCGCCGATGTGTACGGTCTGGGCGCGACCTTGTTCGCCGCCGCCACCGGCCACGCTGCCTTCGAACGCCGGAGTGGTGAGCAACTGGTCGCCCAGTTCGTCCGGATCACGACCGAGCCGACGCCGAACCCGCGAGAGCACGGCATCGCGAACGATGTCAGCACTGTGATCGAGGCGACGATGGCAAACGATCCTGCCAGTCGGCCATCCGTCGGGGAACTGGGCAGACAACTGACGCACCTGCAACGCCAGCATCGCTATCCTATCGACGACATGGCCGCGCGCGCCGGCTACGAGAAAACTCACGCGGGCGACTCCAGTCACCCACCACCGGCGCACCCACCGCACGATAGTGAGTCACCAGCTGCTCATTCAGTCCGCACCGGGGCGCTGCCGCTGGAGTTGACCAGCTTTATCGACCGTCGCGAGGAGACGGCGAAGGTCACAAACTTACTCTCGACGGCCCGCATGGTGACCTTGACCGGGATGGGAGGAGTGGGCAAGACCCGACTGGCGCTGCGAGTCGCCGGTCGAACCCAGACGCGTTTCGCTGATGGTGTGTTCCTGATCGATCTGGGCGAGCTGCGCGATGACTCGCTTCTCGTCAACGTGGTGGCGGATGCGCTGGGTTTAAGCGACAGAACCGCGAGGCCACTTCCCGAGGTCCTCGCGGAATTCATCGCCCCGCGCGAAGTGCTGCTCGTTCTGGACAACTGCGAGCAGGTGCTCGACGCGGTCGCGAAACTCTCCGAAGCGCTGCTCCGCACCAGCCCGGGCCTGCGGATGCTCCTGACCAGCCGCGAGCCGATCGGCATCAGCGGCGAGGTAGCGCTACCGATAGCCCCGCTTGCGGTACCCGACGCCGACCATCTGCCGAGACGGCTGCCCGGCAACGACGCAATGGCACTGTTCGCCGAGCGGGGCGCCGCGGTCCTGCCCGGCTTCGAGGTCACCGACGACAACAAGGTGACCATCGCCCGGATATGCCAGCACCTCGACGGCCTGCCGTTGGCGATCGAGCTGGCCGCCGCACGACTTCGGGCGATCTCCCCAGAGGAGATTCTCGAGCGACTCACCGACCGCTACCGGTTCCTGACCCGCGGACGCAGAGACGCCCCGTCACGGCAACAGACCCTGCGGATGTGCATCGACTGGAGCCATGACCTGTGCACACCCCTGGAACAACTGATGTGGGCTCGCCTGTCCATGTTCGCCGGTAGCTTCGAACTCAATGCGGCCGAGCAGATCTTCGGGCAGGACCCGACCGTTGACGATTTCCTGGACACCGTCACCTCTCTCGTCGACAAGTCGATTCTCATTCGAGAACAGTCGGCTCCGGTCGCTCGGTTCCGGATGCTCGAGACCGTGCGCGACTACGGCCGGGAGAAGATCCGCGCCGACACCGACTACTCCGAGCTGCGCACCCGATACAGAAACTGGTACGTGCAGCTGTCCTCGGACGCCGAGGCTGACTGGGTCGGTCCGCGGCAACTCGAGTGGCTGACCCGATTGGTCGCCGAACTGCCGAACTTCCGACAGGCACAAGAGTTTTGCCTCTCCGAAGACCCCGAGTCCGGGCTTGGCATGGCCGCAGCGCTGTTCCCTCTCTGGTTATCGCGCGGTTTATTGACCGAAGGACGGCGCTGGATCGATGGGCTCCTGGCGCAGTCGCCCCGCACCGTAGGCGTTGACCGCGCCAAGGCAATACTCTGGGCCAGCGTGATGGCCGGAGTGCAGGGCGACCTGCAGGCATCGATCACCCTGATCCAAGAAGGACGGACACTTACCGATCGATCGGCCGATCCTCTGCTGCGGGCGCACATCGACCTTGCCGAAGGTTACCGTGCCTTTTACGGCGGCGACGTCGACTCTGCACAAGTTCATTTCGAAGCCGCACGACCAACCTACGCCGCCGTGCCGAGCGCGCTTGCTCTCCACATCCTCTTGTTGCAGGGTCTCGGGTTCGCGTACGAGTTGCTCAATCACACTGAGCGCGCCATCGAATGTTACGAGAGTGCACTCGCGGTCACCGAAGAGCATGGTGAAGCAGTGCATCGGTCGTATTTGCTGTGGGCCCTGGCCGTGGTGGTGTGGCGACACGCCAATACCGAACGGGCGAACGAGCTACTCCAACAGGCGCTCCGCGCTGCTCGGAAAGTCAATGAGCGGCTCGTCATCAGCATGTGCCTACAAGCACTCGCGTGGATCGCTGCCGAGGAAGGTGCTTTCGAACGAGCCGTGGTGTTGACCTCGGCTGCAGAAAACCTCAGCAATGCCATGGGGAGTTCCCCGATCTTCGTATCTGGGTTGGTCCCGTACCGCGAGAGAAGCGAACGGGATACACGGAGGGCGCTGAGCGAAAAGACATTTGCCGCGGCTCAGAGAAAAGGGAACAAGCTGGGAGTGGAGTCCGCGGTCGCCTACGCACTCGGTGAGCAAAGTCCGGCGTCAAACACACCGACCACTGGACAGGCCGGTCCGACCAAGCGCGAGCGTGAGGTCGCCGAGTTGGTCGCCGAGGGGTTGACCAATAGAGAGATAGCGTCCCGCTTGACGATATCTGTGCGTACCGCGCAGGGACACATCGAACACCTTCTTGCCAAGTTGGGCTTCACCTCGCGTGCCCAGATCGCCGCATGGGTGGTGGAATCACGGCGAATCATGCCCTGACACAATGTGGTACGGACGCTCAGTCTCTACAGGCGCCCGGAAATTCGTTGACGTTGGTCGATTAGCGTTCCAGAAGCAACAGCGACACTACTCGGAGGTTGCGAGGCAGGACTCGACACAGCGCGACGGAGGACACCCCGGCATTGCTCTGACGGAGAAGCGGGAACAGTTCGCGATAGCGCCCCGTGGGGTGGTGGGCTTTGAGGTTGAATCCTCGGTGCCTACTCGCCACGGGTGATCGCGGCGATGGCTTCAGTATCGCCGCTGGGGCCCAGCAACGCCATCGACCCCTCGGAGAGGTAGCGGCGCTCGCTGGAGTGCCACTCGCCGTGCATGTCGGCCGGGACCGCACCGACGAGTCGGATCACGGCCGCCTCGTTCGGGAATATGCCCACGACGCGGGCTCTGCGCTTGCTCTCCTTGTTTACCCGCTCCAACGGATTGGTCGACCAGATTTTCGACCAATTGACGAGGCTCAGCGAAATTCCTCAGTTGTGCTCGGCGAAATTCCCCACCCTTGAGCGGGGTTTACTATAGCGGTTGCCGGGTCGCGGTGGTGGCTTTGCGGAGATTGTCGGCGAGGGCGTGGTGGTCGCGGAGGCGGTAGGAATCACCGTCGAGGTTGAGCACGACCGACCGGTGCAGCAGGCGGTCGAGCATGGCCGCGGCGACGGTGGTGTCGCCGAGCACCTCACCCCACTCACCCACGCTTCGGTTCGTGTTCACGATTATCGAAGTTTTCAGATATCGTTGCGCCACAACCTGAAACAACGCCGATGCCGCCTCGCCCGGCAACGGAAGATAGCCCAGTTCGTCAACGACCAGCAGAGTCGGTCCGGCGTAGAACCGCATCGTCGTCGCCCACCGACCCTCGATCGCCGCCCGATGACAGCGGGCGGCGAGGTCGGCGGCGGTGGTGAAGTAGGTGCGGTAGCCGGCGTGCACCGCGGCCCGCGCGAGCCCCACCGACAGGTGCGTCTTTCCGACCCCCGGCGGGCCGATAAGCAGGATATTGGTGGCGGTTTCGAGGTAGCGGCAGGTGCCGAGCTCGGCGATCAGCTTCCGGTCGAGGTTCGGGGCGGCGTCGTGGTCGAAGTCCTCGAGCGACGCCGGGGTCGGCAGGCACGCGAACCGCAACCGTCCGGCCAGCCGGCGGGCCTCGGTGGCGTCGACCTCGATCGATAACAATTCCTCCAGCGTGGCGGTCATCGACAGGTTGTTCTGTTGGGCGCGGTCGAGGACCGCTGGGAGCGCTTCGGCGGCGTCGTGCAGTTTGAGCACCGCCAGGTGACCGCGGAGGCGTTGGTAGAGGCTGGCCGCCGCGGCGGTGTTCGGCGCCGGAATCGCATCAGTCGGTGGTGTGGTGGTCATGCGAGGGTGTTCCTTCCGCGGGCGGCCCGCTCGTAGGCGGCCAGGTCGATGACCGTCGATGCCGTCGGCGACGGCGAGGGTTGGGCTTCACTCGATGTCGGCGTGGTGGTTCCGGTGATGTTGCGGCGCAATGCTTCCGCCGCGGTGATCGACTCGGGTCCGGGTGGGATCCGTTCCTTGCGGCGGTGCGGGCGGCCACCGGCCCCGGTGGCCGCCATGGCCGCCTGCTCGAGGGCGTAGACGTGCCCGTGGTCGCGGACCATGATCCCGGCGCCGTCCGGGGCCAGGCGGTGTCGGGCGATGGTGATCTGCGCCGCGGTGACGATGTCGATCACCTCAGACCCGAGCACCCGGGTGACGGTGACCTGCGCCGACGCCAGCTCCGGGGGCACCGAGTACCGGTTGCCGCGGTAGGACACCATGGCCTGCCGCGAGGCGGTCCGTGGTTCGGTGAGGATCGCCGGATACGGCGCCGCCGGTAGCGCGGTCAGCGGTTCGGCGGCGGCAACCGTGGCCACCGAGGCCTTGCCGTCGGAGGTCGGACGCAGGCGGGTGTCGCCACGCACCCGGCAGAACTCGTCCAACTTCTGTTGGGCTTGTTCGACCGTGAGATTGTCCGGCAGGGTACGCCACCACCGTTGGGCAGCAGTGTGATTGGCCTTCTCGACCACCCCTTTGCGGTTCCCGGCTTTGGGCGGACAGATCGCCACCGAGACGCCGTAGTGTTTCAAGACGCCGGCGAAGCTCGCGGTCACCCGGCCCGATTCGGGGTGGCAGACGGTGGCCATCCGGTCGAACCGCCACACCCTGGTCACACCGCCGAGTCGGCGGCTGACGCGGTCGAGGCCGTCGACCAGATGCGGTTGGGTCATCGCCGGGGCCAGGATCCCGCGCCAGCGTCCCGAATGCGCCAGGGAGCCGACCAGCAGGTGCGCCGTCGCACCCCAGCCCCACGAGCCGGGTGGGTTCGGCAGGTCGACCCAGTCCCACTGGGCCTCCTCGCCGGGCGCGTGGTCGATCACCGCGTTCGCCCGTTCGGTGGCGTTCGCGCAGGCCGCGCACACCGGGCGCAGTTTGCGGTCGCGGATCTGGCGGGTCAGCGTCGGATACGACAACCGGTAGCCGAGCTCCTCGAGCTCGTCGCACAGAGTGCGGGCCCACAGGTGCGGGTCCTCGGCCAGCCGGCAGGTCACGTAGTCGACGAACGGTGCGAACGGGTCCTGTTCGCGGGGTTGGCGCACTCCAGGGGTGCGTTCGCCGTTCAGGTAGGCCCGGATAGTCTTCCGGTCCCGGCCGGTATGCCGGGCGATCGCCGAGATCGACCAACCTCGTTTGCGTAGGGCATGTACTTCCACATCGTCCTCCCATGTCAGCATGAGATTGCGGGTCTCCCTCAGGTCGCTGGTGCGTGGTCAGAGACCACCAGCATCGAGGGAGACCCGCCCTCGTCGGCGGAGCCACACGGGTGGGGAATTTCAGTGAGCGCTACTGGGGATTTTCAGCGAGCGCCGTCACAATGCGCCCGCGGAAATGTGCTGAACGCCAAAACCTCTGCCTTCGCCTGGTCCATCAGCGGACCGATCTTGGGGAACCGGCCGACCAACTGATCACGAACCTCGTCCCCCGTGGGGGCGGCGGTGGCGGGATCGGGCTGGGCGAAGTTTCGGGATCCGCAATGGGACGTCGCCGGCCTGGGTGGCCACCAACCGGGGCCTGACCCCGTTGCGTTCGGTGGTGCGGGCCTCGGTGCGTTCATAGCGGCCCGCGCCGATCTGTTCGGTGGCTTCGGTTTCGATCAGTTCTTGCATGACCATCCGGACCGATTCACGGATCAGATCCACGCCTTCTCCGGCACGGAATGCGTCGAGTAGCTCGGACAGGGCAGACTGGGACAGGGCCATCGGTGGACCTCTTTCTTCGATGCGTGCTTGGCGGTACACACCGAAGATCCCGCCGATGGCCCTCTCTACGTCGGAGCCGCGCCGCTCAGTCCCAAACCCCACTACTCCACCGGGACGCCTACCAGTTCGCTCGGCTGATCCGGCTAGGGGTGAGTAACTCTGAGGCGTGCCGCCGTGTCGGAATCAACCGCCGGACCGGGACACGATGACGGTTCGGTCGCACGATGACGTCCACTCGCCGTGGCAGCGCGGCAGCAATGAGAACCTCAACGGGCCTCTGCGTCAGTACTTTCCCAAAGCCAGCGACCTCAGCATAGCCAGCGACCTCAGCATCCATACGTCAGAGCGGTCTGGTCGAGGTTGCCTCCCAGTTGAATACTCGACCCCGCAAGACCCTGGAGTGGGCAACTCCGGTTTCGCTCCTTACTGAAATACCCTCATCCCACGACAAGCCCGACTGTTGTGACGTTCGCTAGATTCTGCCCACCAAAAGGCACGCCGAGTGGTCCGATTCTGATCCCGGACGCCAACCTCTGCCATGGAAGGTCCGATGGATCGGCAGCGACAGGGCCGGGGGCCTTCGCAACGAGAATGGAATGAGCGATCGGTTGGAAGTCCGCTCGGAAATGCACCGAACTCTTGACGACCACGATTTCGCTATCTTCGGGTTCTAAGCCGACCATCCGGAATTGGTTGCGGTCGAATAACTGTGACTTCCAGGTTGTGACGACGATTCTGACGCCGCCAATTCGAAGGCAGGCGGATGGGCCCTGGTCGATCTCATTGCCACGCATCATCGGGCCGCCGAAGCGGCACCGACCATCTGAGACTCGCTCCACTACGAACGTCTCTTTGAGGGGTTCATCGCCAGGGATACTCGATTGGCCGCCGAGAGCGACCGTGATCGGTTGCCCCGGTCCCGCTGCGTGCGCGGCTGAAGCGACGTCGGGGTCACAAATCGCACCGACTATTGCGCGCTCCGCATCGGCGTCGAGAAGAGCCCGGATAATGCCCATCGTATTGGCGTTACCACCAGCTCCCGGATTATCCTGGGTGTCCGCAATGATTACGGGGCGGGTGGATGCGCCCGCAATCCTGATGGCATCGCCCACGGCGGCCGACGGACCCTGTAGCGATACCATCCATTCGGACTCGCGTCCGACAACTTCGTTGTAGAGGAGCTCGACGGCGCGCTCAAGGTCCGCCCGGTCACTTCCATATCCCCACACTGTGGGCCCGCACTCAGGAAAGTCGCTGCTCGGGAATCCGGCGGCAAAGGACATGCACGAGGTATCGCCCCCAAGGGCTCCGAGTTTTTCGTAGACGAGTCCTGCCGGGTCTGTGAGTGTGCATCCCGCGTTGATCGGGATCAGAAATGGGATGCGTCGAATCACGCAATGGAGGGTTTCCCCAGCAGTGAGCCGGAGCAGCAAACCCGCGGCTCGCGCCCCCGTTTCGGCCATGTCGGTGTGGGGATACGTGCGGTAGGCAACGAGAGCGTCGGCGTTCTCGACCATTCGAGTCGTGACATTGGCGTGCAGGTCCAGGCTTGCGACGATGGGCACTCTCTCCCCGACGATCGCCCGCAATCGAGTTAGAAGTTCGCCTTCACCATCGTCATGGTGCTCCGCGACCATCGCTCCGTGGAGGTCGAGGTAGATGGCGTCGGGGGCGGCGACGGCAGCCGCGGATGTTATCTCACCGCAGATCTTTTCATATGTATCGCGTGTCACTGGAGCAGACGGGCTCGCCCCTGCCCAGATGACCGGCACGATCGTAATACCTTTGCTCTTGAGCTCCTTGAGGAACCCTCCCATCGGGATGTTGACCTCCTCGAGTTCGTGCACAGAGTCTCCCCGTCGCAGAGCGGGAAACCCCTCGCCGTTGACGAAGCTGTCGTAACTCGCGGGCGGTCCCACTGCGAATGTGTTCGTTTCGTGTTGGAAGCCTGCCACTAGTATGCGCACAGTAAATTCCTCCTCATGGTTCGGTTCTAAGGGTTTCTGTTGGCAAGGGGAGCAGAGTCGCGGGCCAAGGGTCGGGGGCTCGGGTCATCTGCCGCGAACGGCGATTTGCGGGGAAGGCGGTTCGCGAAGATCAGCAACCCGCCGACGAGCACCACCCCTGCCATGACCACTAACCCGGGGGACGCGCTTCCAGTCGAATCCTTGATGTAGCCGATCAGTGTCGGGCTGAAGAATCCGCCGAGTAAGCCGATGCTGTTGATGAAGGCAATACCGCCCGCGGCGGCTGTTCCGCTGAGGTAGCCGGCTGGGATGGCCCAGAATACGACATAAGCACCCTGTAGGCACGCTGTGGCCACGATGATCGCAACGAACGAGACGAGGAAATTGTTCGCCGTCAGCGCTGAGATAAGAAGCGCGGCCGCAGCGGCAAGGGCTGGCACGGAGCTGTGCAGGCGTCGTTCGCCCCGCTTGTCCGAGTGGCGGGCGAGTGGAAACATGACGATCAGCGCGACGAGATAGGGGGCTGCGGACAAGTGCCCGATTTGCGTCGTGCTTGCGACTCCGTTTTCTTTGAGAATCGTCGGCAACCAGAATGCGACGGTGTACAGGCCGCCGATCAGGCAAAAGTACCCGATGGCCAGCGCGTAAATGCGGGGATCCCGCAAGACTCGTAGAAAGTTATGGGTGGACGCAGCGTCCTCCGTATCCGACACCTCCTGCTGGATTACTGCCTTCTCGGCGTCGGTGAGCCAACTCGCCAGGTTCGGCCGGTCTACCAACGTTTTCCACACGACGAACCCGAGCAGGACACATGGCAGACCCTCGGCGAGAAACATCCATTGCCACCCTGCGAGACCGAGCGTTCCGTCGAACCTGGTGATTGTCCAGGACGAGATCGGCCCGCCGATCATTGATCCCAGCGGTCCAGGGATCATTAGCAGAGCCATCGCTCCAGCCATCCGAGCCCGCGGAAACCATAAGGTCAGGTAGAAGATGATGCCAGGCGCGAAACCGGCCTCAAAGACCCCGAGAAGAAATCGCAGTACATAGAACGTCACCGCGTTGGTAACAAACATCATTGTCGCAGAGGTGATTCCCCATAGAACCATGATCCGGAAAAGGGTCTTGCGAGTGCCGATTTTCTCCAGCAGCAAGTTGCTGGGGACTTCGAAAAGAGCGTACGCGAGGAAGAAGATCCCGGCTGCCAGACCGTACGCTGACTCGCTGATCCCTACATCCTCGGTCATCTGAAGCTTTGCGTACCCGATGTTTACCCGGTCTAGGTAGGCGAAGGTGTAACAGAGCACAAGCAGCGGCAGAATCCGCAGGCCGATTTTCCGATAAAGCTTGTCGCGATCGATAGTAGCGCCAACGTCGACCATAGTGGTGTTCTCCAACTCTTGCCAGATGTTCTGCACGGCGGCCGTTGCCATGGAATGTTGACAAGAGTGCGTGAGCACCGGCATCCCACCCACAGAATGATAGAAATATGCAAACTTTCGGCAAATTTTGATTGAAAACGACATTGTCGGATCCCGCCGAAGGGAAGGGGCCACATGCTAGACGAACTCGACCTTACGTTGGTAGATGCTCTGCAGGTCAACCCACGCGCCAGTTGGGCGGCGCTGGGTGATGTCCTCGAACTGGCGCCGATCACTCTGGCACGTCGATGGCAGCGGCTCGCTGAATCGGGGGCGGCGTGGATCTCGGTGTCGTTAAATAACTGGGGGTCCCGCGGTGCGGTAGTAGAATTCTTGTGTCGGCCGGGATCCGAGCTTTCCGTTGCGCGGGAGCTGTCCGAGGTCCCAAACATCAGCACGGTTTGCGTCACAACCGGTGAGTATCAGGTGCTGGCGCTGATGCTCGCCCCCACACTTACTGGGATCTCTGTTGCCTTGTTGGAAGCGCTGCCGGTTCCTGACGCAGTTGTTCGTCTACGCACTCACGTTTACGGAAGCACGTTCGGAGGAATTTTCTGGCGTCTCGGTGTCTTGAATCGCATGCAGCGGGACCAGGTCCGCGACGAACTGGGAAAACCCCCATCGCCGATAGCTCGTGCGGAAACCACTCCGCGAGAGAGCAGATCATTGGGCAGCGAGGATCACGCCTTGTTCCTGGCGTTGGGACACGACGGCAGGCGTGCCTACACCGATCTCGCCGAAGATCTCGGCAGCACACCCCAAGCAGTGAAACGAAGGCTGGACCGACTGCGTCGCCATGGCGATATCGTCTTTCGATGCGACGTGGCACGTTCGCTCGTAGGTTGGCATTCCATGGCTCTGTTCTGGATTCGGGTTCCCGACGCAGACCTGCAGGTGGTCGGTCGTTCCATCGGAACCTGGTCCGAAACACGCCATTGTGCAGCTGTCGCCAGCCCTGCAAACCTTTGCGTCGTCGCGAATCTGCGTTCTCTGGAACATCTCGACGAGCTGCTGCTTCGGCTGGCTCGGGAGCACCCTTCTGTGGAAGTGGTCGACCGTCGGTTGGTTCTGCGTCAGGTGAAGGTCTACGGGCGGATAGTCGACGAGCAAGGTCGGTGCGTTCGAGTCATTCCGGTGGATCCGTGGTTCCGTACTGAAGACCATCTGATATAGGCAGCTGCTGGCGGCACCCGCACCCGCACCCTGTCGCGTTCTGAATCGTCCGAGCTGAACACCGTGCGGACCGACCGGTCACAAAGGGCGGAGGACTTTGACGATCCCCGCGACTGTGGGGTTCTCGATCGTCGAGGGGATATCGGATGTTGCCCGTCCACGATCTGCCGAAGGGTTTCGGCGCAGGATTTTGCCGGATCGGGTTCTCGGCAGCCCGGGAACGATGCCGACTTCGGAGAGGGAGGCGATCGCGCCGATCGCGGACCAGGTCACTGAGTTCGGTTGGCAGGGGCGGTAGCGCTCGGAGTAGATAATTGTCGGGACCACGAGGGTGGCGAGAGCGACAGGGGGAGGCGTGGTTTTGATCCAGACCAGGCCTTCCTCGCAGGGCCGGGAGCGGGTTGCCGTCGCTGGCCTTGGTAGTAGGCGTGCTCAGACCGGACTGCGGTGGCACCGTTGATGTCGACGCGCGCCCAGCGGCAACGCCCTATTGTTTGAACAATCCGTGGATGAGGCGTTCGGGGTGAGACACAGAGGGTGGTGCCGGTCGTCCGGCGAGTGCGCACAGGGTGTCCGGCAGTTGCGGCGGTGGAGTCCTCGGGCTGGTGCGCGTCCTCGTCAGAGGACCGGCCATCGCGATCAGTCGCCGAGCACTGCCAGGGCGTCGACCTCGACGAGCAGGCCGGGCGGAAGCTGCATGTAGACGGTGGTGCGGGTGGGGAAGGGCTCGCCGACGGCGGCGGTGTACGCCTCGTTCATCTCGGCCAGATGGGCGGGGTCGGTGAGGTATACGCGCAGCATCACGACGTCCTCGAGGCCCGCGCCGCCCGCCTCTAGGACGGCGGTGACGTTGCGCAGGGCCTGTGTGGTCTGTTCGGCGACCGTGGTGCCGGCGACCTCACCGGTGTCCGGGTCGAAGGGGAGCTGCCCGGAGACTTGCAGGAGGGGGCCCTTGCGGATGCCTTGGGACAGCGGGGCCGGCAGGGTGGGTGCGTTCTCGGTGGTGATGACGGTTCTGGTCACGGTGTTCCTTGTAAGGTTGCGGACGGATCCATATGCGGGTCAGCTCCAGGCTTGGCGCTCGCGGCTTCTGGGGTCGTCGACCTGGGTCCAGTGGGCATTGATGCGCATAGTGGCCCGGCGCTCGGTGTCGTACGGGTCCCAGCCGGGGTTGCCGGTCTGGGCGAACCGGACCCAGGCGGCGTGCATGCGGGTGGCGAGATCGGTGGGGGGCTTGTCGGGGCCGAGTAGGGCGTCGGGGCCTTTCAGCTCGGGTCGATCCGTGCGGTCGAAGACGAAGGGCAGCTCGACTGCGTGGGTGGCGCCGAGCTGTCCGTCCAGGGCGTGGGAGCGCCAGGCGAACTCGTAGGCGTAGGTGGCGGACTCGGGGTGGGCGGCGTGTGCGCTGGCCAGGGCCCAGCTGCCCGCGCCGAACAGCGCGTCGCCCATGATGGCGGAGCGCAGCTCGCCGAGGGACGCCTCGGGGCGTGTCGTGCGATAGGTCTCGACTAGTTGCGCCGGTTTCGGGTGCGAGCGCACCGCCGTGTCGTCGACGTCCTCGGCGGTCGACGTGGAGTACTTGCCTACGGGGACCAGGTAGAGGTTTCCTTCTTCGGTGTTGGTCCCGATGAGCAGGTCGATGTCGCTGCTGTGTCCGGCGGCGACGGATTCGGCGGGCTGCGTGTCGAGGACGAGACTGAAGGGGCTGAGTCCGATCAGTGGGTCGTGGTGGGTCTCGGTGTGCAGGTCGATGCCCGCGAGCCGGGAGGCGGCCTCGACCAGGCGGGCGTCGGAGATGTCCGCGAAGGCGTCGAGGTGAGGCTCGATGTCCAGGGCCTCGGCTGCCGCCTGGGTGACGCGGGCGGCCTGATCGGTGGTGAATGCCCCTAGGCCGCTACCGCTTTGGACGATGGCCCGACGGAAGAGGCCCGTGGCGTCGGGGGTGGCGAGGACGCCGCTGACGATGGTCGCCCCGGCCGACTGGCCGAACAGGGTGACGTTGCGCGGGTCACCGTCGAAGACGGCGATGTTCTCCCGCACCCAGCGCAGTGCGGCGACGACGTCGAGCAGGCCGCGGTTGGCGGGCGCGCCGGGGATGTCGAGGAACCCGGCGATGCCGAGTCGGTAGTTGAGGGTGACGAGGACGACGCCGTCGCGGGCGAAGGCGGAGCCGTCGTACATCGCGGACCGCGTCGATCCGGCGACGAATCCGCCGCCGTGGACGAACACCATGACGGGCAGGTCGTCACCACCGCTACCGCCGCCGTCGGCGGGTGTGAAGACGTTGACGGTCAGGTAGTCGTCGCCGCGGCTCCAGCCGGTGCCGAAGTAGGGAGTCATGTTCACGCTGCCGAGCTTGCGTTCGGACTGCGGCGCGTTGGGTCCGGGCGCGGTGGCGTCCCGTATGCCATCCCACGGCTCGTGCGGCTCGGGCGGCGCGAATCGGCCGGCGCCGCGGGGCGGGGCGGCGTAGGGGACGTTGAGGAAAGCGGCGGTGTCGCCCTGGCGCAGGCCGCGAACGGTTCCCTGTGCCGTAGTCACGATGGGGTCGGGGTGGTGGAGGTTCACGGTGGTGACTTTCCTCAAGGTCTCAGGCCTGCTCGGTGTACGGGGCGAAGGGGGCCCAGCCTTTGATGGCGAATTTGTCTGCCTCGCGGACCACTTCGGCGGCGCCGCGGCCGCCGAAGTGCGCGGGGATCACGAGTGCGTTGTTGTCGGCCGCCCAGCCCAGCACCTTGCGGCGGGTGGCGCGCGAGCCCGCGGGGTCCTCGCAGAAGCAGCTGTTGGCGTGGGGCTCGACGATCTGCACGGGGCTGTGGAGCATGTCACCGACGAACACCGCGCGGTCTGTCCCGGAGGTGAGGGTCAGCACGGAGGAGCCCGGGGTGTGTCCGGGAGCCGGGTCCAGGCGCAGGTCGGCGTCGATCTGGTGGCTGTTCTCCCACAGTAGCGTTTGGCCGGCCTGGTGCACCGGGGCCACGCTGTCCTCGAAGACGTTCTGGTTGCCGCGGCCGAGCAGTGGCTTGTGGCCGTTTGCGGGATTCCAGAAGTCGAAGTCGTCCTTCGGCATCAGATAGGTGGCGTTGGGGAACGTGGGCACCCACTGCCGGTCGTGCAGGTACGTGTTCCAGCCGACGTGATCGATGTGGAGATGGGTGTTGATCACGATGTCCACGTCCTCAGGCTTGACGCCGGCCCGGGCGAGATTGGCGAGGAAGCCTGTTTCGAGGCGGTTCCACACCGGTGCGTAGGGGCGGTCCTTGTGATTGCCCACGCCGGTGTCGACCAGGATGGTCTTGCCCCCGCTGCGCAGCAGCCAGGTCTGAATCGCGGAATTGACGATGTTGGTCTCGGAATCGAGGAAGTTCGGCGTCAGCCAGGTGGCGTTGTCGTCCCACACCTCTTTCGGGCTATCCGGGAAGAAGGTGTCGGGCGTCATGTCGACGGAGCCGAAGTACTCCCATACCCGGGTGATGGTGACATTGCCGAGGGTGATCTGGTCCATGAAGTGTCCTTGGAGAATGCGGAGGATTCCCTAGAAACGGTACGAGCGGCCCCGGCGCGGGCGGTATCGGTAACGTGACTGCATCTGCGCGCAGGGCCCGGGCGCGGGGCGCTTGTAGCCTGGACGGGCCAGCGCGAGGCGACTTCGATCCAAAGGCCGCAATTCAATTTCCGGGAGACTCGGTGGACGAGCACACAGGCGACCTCGGTGCGGTGACGAGACCGGATCCGGATCCGGAGGAGTTGATCCTCGGCCGGGACGCGGAACTGGCACGCCTGTTTCGTGCGGTGGACTCGACGTCGGCCGACCCCGTGCTGATACTGGCCGGTGAGATGGGCACGGGCAAGAGTGCACTACTCGACCGTGCGGTCCGCCGGGCCGAAGCGAGCGGTGCTCGGGTACTGCGCGCGGAGGGCAGCGAGTCGGAGTCGAGCCTGGCGTTCTCCGCCCTGCATCAGTTGCTGCGGTCGCTGCGGGCCGAGATGGACGGACTACCGCAAAGGCAGCGCGCTGCGCTGGTGCACGCCTTCGGCGCGGGCCCGGCCCCGTCGGGACCCGATCTCATGCTGGTCGGGGTCGCCGTCCTGAATCTGTTGTCAGATCTGGGCGACCGGGGACCTGTGCTCGTGGTCCTCGACGACGCGCAGTGGTGTGACCGCGCTTCCCTGGACGTGCTGTCCTTCGCCGCCCGACGGCTGGCCGGTGAACCGGTCACGATACTGATCGGAGCCCGTAGCGGCGATCATGTCCCGGGATTCGACCGTCATGTGCCGACGCTCACCCTGGAGCCGCTCGACAACGCCGCGGCGGGTCGGCTGCTCGACCTGCAGCCGACGAGCCCCACCAGCCACACCAGGACACGGATCCTCGAGCAGGCCGGCGGTAACCCGCTGGCGCTGGTGGAACTGACGAGGGCAGCATCGGCACACGTCACGGCTGCGCCGCCGCCGTCCGCAGGTCCGCTCCCGCTCACCGATCACCTGGAGCGAATCTTCACCGCCCGCCTGAGCGGGCTCCCCACTTCCACGGCCGAGGCGCTGCTGCTTCTGGCCGCCATGGACAGCGCCGACTCCACGATCGCCGCCGCGGTGGGACTGCCGGCCGCCCAGGACGCGGCCTGGCTGCCCTCTGATCAGGCCGGGTTGGTCCGCCGCACCGGCAGGGACGTCCGGTTCCGCCACCCACTGGTCCGTTCCGCCGTCTATCACGCCGCATCCTCGGGTGCCCAGCGACAGGCGCATCTCGCGCTCGCCGAGATGCTGCGGGGCGAACCGGATCGGCGTGCCTGGCATCTGGCCGCCGCCTGCCCGGGGCCGGACGCGGACGTGTCGGCGGAGCTGGAGCGGACCGCCGCCCGGGCCCGTCGGCGCGGCGGGCACGCGGCGGCGGGCAAGGCCCTGCAGCGCGCCGCCGAACTCGCACCACGGCGCGAGGACAGCGCCCGGCTGCTGGTCGAAGCCGCTTCAGCGGCCGTGTTCACCGGAGACATCGCTTGGGTCGAGGAACTGGCCGCCGCGGCACGCGCGCGCACCGATGACCCGTCGCTGCTCGCCTCCGCCGCCGTGCACGCCGGACGGCTGGCGGTCCTGACGGTGCGCCACGCCACGGTGTTCTCCCGCCTGATCGAGGCCGCCGAGCAGTTGGCGCACTCCCAGCCCGCCGCAGCGCTGGACCTCCTGGCCGGCGCGGCCGTGGTCCGCTTCTACGCCGGAGAGGACACCCAGCGCCACCGCATCGAGGACCTCCTGCGGGGCCTGCCCGACGATGCCTCAAACACCGGTGTGCGCACCTGGGTGAGGGCCGTCTCGGACCCCTTCGACGCGCGGGCGGGACTCGTCGCCCTGCTGCCCCAGCTGGCCGCCGAGGCGGAAACACGGCCGGAGCAGCTCATCACCGTCGGGATCATGGCCTGGCTCTTGGACGAGACCCCACAGGCCGTCCGCGCCTTCGACGAAGCCTTCCACCGCTGGGAGTTGCAGGGAGCTCTGCCAGAGGGTCTCGGCGGAGCGGTCGCCTGGGCCTATGTCGAGCGCGGCAGGTGGGAACAAGCCCGCGAGGCGTGCACCCGCACCACCGCGGTCGGCCGAGCGGCCGGCCTCGACCACGCCGTGGCCTGCGCGGCCACCGTGGACGCCGCCGTGCTGGCCTTCCAGGGCGATGCGCCCTCAGCCCGTACCAGAGCCGAGGAGGCACTAGCCCTGATCGATCCGCTGGAAAGCCGCTCGGTCGCCGTGTATGCCCGTCGTGCGCTCGGTGCCGCGGCCGCCGCGGAAGGCGCGTACGAGACCGCGTATGACCAACTCCGCATGGTCTTCACGGCAGACGGCACCCCCGTGCACTACCACGCCTGCTACCCGGCCCTGGCGGATCTGGCCGCCGCCGCAGTGCGCTGCGGGCGCAGCGACGAGGCCGCCCGGATCGTCGAGCGTTCGGCAAACGCACTGGCGGACAACGCTTCCCCTCGTCTGCGTGCGCTGATCAGCCGAGCCCGGGGTCTGCTGGCGAAGCCCGAGGTCGCCGAGCCGCACTTCCGGGCGGCCCTGGCCGATCCGGTGCTCGAATACTGGCCCTTCGAACGCGCGCAAACCCTGCTCGACCTCGCCGAATGGCTGCGGCGCCGTCGCCGCATCGCCGAGGCGCGCGGACCACTCACCGAGGCCCTGGAGACGTTCCGGCGCCTGGGCGCACGCCCGTGGATCGAGCGCGCTCGGGCCGAATCGCGCGCGGCCGGCCTCGACGTCACGGACACCGCCCCCGACGCGCTTGCCGAACTCTCCCCGCAACAGCAGCAGATCATCAGGCTCGCCGCCCGCGGGCTGACCAACCGCGAGATCGGCGAGAAGCTCTTCCTCTCCCCGCGCACGGTCAGCTCGCACCTCTACCGCAGCTTCCCGAAACTGGGCATCACCGCCCGCTCCCAGCTGCGCGACCTCATCGAGGGCACCCTCGCCACGGCCCGCCAGCAGGAATGAGGGCAACCTCCGGCCCGGGAAGCAGTCACCTGAGGCATACCGCGCGCCATCGCGCCGGACCAAACGGTCTCCTGGACGCGCAGGGCGAGCAGCTCCGGGGAAAGCGTGTGCAGGAGTGAGAGCACCATGCTGAGCGAGCCGGTGATGAAGAAGGTCACCACGGTGGTGTGCCCGTCGGAGATGGCCGCCGAGTACCGCGAGCGCAGCCGCGGTGGTCACTTGGAATGCCTGCCGCGTCGTGTGCCGCCCCGGTCCTGAAAGCCGTGCTGGTTCTGGACGAATCGTCAGATTTCGGCGACGGCGGACCTGACAGACCGACCGGCGAGGCCGAATCCGAACGGCACTCCGGCGACGGTGCCGATCCGCCGCCGGCCGCTCTGCAGCAGGATGTCCCCGGTGTGGTGCATCCAGATGTCCGCAGTGGCCGCATTTCCGAACAACCAAAGGAGCGCAACCGGTTGTTCATCGGAAGTATCTGTGCTTGACTCGCGTGGGGAACCGATCGTCGGCTCACCCATTCCACCGCCGATCCTTCTCGGATCACACACATCGCACATTCGAGGGCAGCATCAGAGATGATCACGAACTGGAAAGAAACATCAATTGTCGGCACTAACTGTGACCTGCCGGTTCTCGACACCGTCGACGTTCTCGTCGTGGGCGGCGGCGCCGCTGGTGTTGCGGCCGCGACGGTGGCGGCCGAGGCCGGCGCGAGCGTGGTCCTGGTCGAGAAGTACGGATTCTGTGGTGGCGCTGCCGTCGCTGGGATGTCCGGCACCATCTGCGGAATGTACGCAGCGTCAGAGACACCCGGTTCGCCCCTGCAGGTCGTGCAGGGCTTTTCCGAGCGATTCTCCGTCGAGTTGTCCAAACGAGGTGGTCTGACAGCGCCGCAGATGTACGGCAAGACCTGGACCGCTGCGCACGATCCGCTGGTCTGGCGCGAGGCGGCGGAATCGATGCTGCTCGACGCTGGCGTGCGAATTCTGTTCCACACCAACGTGGTCGGTGTGATCATGGATGGGGCATCACACGAGGGTGTGGTGGTGGAGTCCACCGCGGGTCGCTCATCGATTCGGGCGCGGCGCACAATCGACGCCTCCGGTGACGGTGCGGTCGTCGCCCGTGCGGGCCACCGATACACCTACGGGGACAGCGGGCGTATCCAGAATCCGACGATGTTCTTCCGGATCGCCGGTGTCGACGTCGACCGGTTTCTCGACTTCTACGGCCACGACACGATCTGCCCGCCGGAGGTGTCCGCCGACATCGTCGCCGCGCGCGAGGAGGGGCTCGACCTCCCTCGGCAGAAGATCTGGATCTTCCAGACGCCGCGGCCGGGGGAGTTGATGGTCAACGCCACTCGTCTGGTCGGGTTCGACGGGCGCATGCTCAACGTCGTCGACCCGGTCGATTTCACCGAGGCCGAGATCGGGGGACGTCGTCAGGTCCGCAACTACGCCGAGTACCTGAAGCTGCGCATACCCGGGTGCGAGAACAGCTATGTCGTCGATACCGGCACCGAGGTCGGCATCCGGCAGACCCGCACCATCGCGGCCGCGGAACGGCTCACCAATACCGATGTGCTCGAGCACCGCAAGCGCCCCGACGGTATCGCGCGGGTGCCCTGGCCGATCGAACTGCACGACGGTGACAAACCGAAACTGCACTGGATCCTCGACGACTTCTACGAGGTTCCGTTTGCCGCGCTGATCCCCGAGGTGGGGGATAACATCATCGTTGCCGGCCGGTGCCTGGGAGCCGAGCACGAAGCGCTGGCTTCTGCCCGGGTGACCGCCCAATGCTTCGAGTACGGGCACGCGGCGGCCGTCGCGGTGCACCAGTCGCTTCAGCGTGATGTGCCCCTCCGGGAGATCCGCGGCGAGGCTGTCCGCGAGCGGATGGCCGCCAACGGCAGCGACCTGTAAGCGCTGGGTGGTGCAACGCAACAGGTCGGGGCAGCCTCCACTTGGAGACCGCCCCGACCTTGTTGTGTGTGCTGGGTCAACGCCCGGTGAACCGGGCCGGCCGCTTCTGGACGAACGAGGCGATGCCTTCCCGACCGTCCTCGGAGGCGAATAGGTCGAAGAGCAGGCTCTGCTCCAGGGCGTAACCGGGTCCCCGGTTGCCGGGCACCGCTGCCGTGGCGTAGCCGACGGCCTTTTTGATGGCGGCGACCGCCAGCGGGGCCCGCCCGGCTATGTCGGTGGCCAATGTGCGCGCGGTCTCGGTCAGGTCGTCGAGAGCGCAAATCTGCGAGACGATGCCCGACTGGTTGGCCTCGGCGGCGCTGAGGCGGCCCGCGGTCATGATCAGATGTCGTGCACGGTTCGGGCCAACGAACTGGGGAAGGCGTTGGGTGCCACCCCAACCCGGCAACAGGCCGAGGGAGACCTCCGGCAGGCCGAAGGACGCCGACTCGGCTGCGATCACGATGTCGCAGGCGAGGACGATTTCGAATCCGCCGCCGAGGGCGAGTCCGTTCACCGCGGCGATGACCGGCTTTTCGAAGGTGTCGATCCGGTCGCACAAGTCGTTGCAGGCGCGGGTGAACGCGGCGAACTGGGCGGCCTCTGCCTTCTCGTACTGGGCGATGTCGGCGCCGGCGGCGAACGCCTTCCCCGTGCCGGAAACCACGACGGCGCGGACATCGGGATCCTCGGCGACAGTGTCGAGGGCCTCGTTGAACTGCTGGATCATCGCCGAATTGAGGGCGTTGAACTTTTGCGGCCGGTCGAGGGTGATGGTGGCCACGCCCTCACCGGTTTCCAGTGCGACGAGGATTTCCTCAAGCGTTGTGGACACGGACAACTCCTTCCTGTGCGAGTGCGTCGATCTCGCTGTCGTTGAGCCCGAGTGTGCTCAAGATGGACTCGGTGTGTTCTCCCAGGGCGGGAGGCAGCGTACGGGCGGCCGGTGTCTGGCCGTCGTAGCGGATCGGGTGAGCGAGCACCTTGACCGGGCCGCTGCCGGGGTAGTCGAACTCGAGGAAGCTGTTGTTGTGCAGCACCTGGGCATCGTTGACGACGGCTTCGTAGTCGTTGACGGGGGCGAACCAGACCTTGTGCTCGGTGAAGTGCGCCTCCCACTCCTGGGTTGTCCGCTCGGCGAGGTGTTTGGAGATGCGCTCGTTGATCTCCTCACGGCGGTCGTATTCGTCGTCCGCGGCGATCGTGGTGAACCAGTCGTCGTCGAACGCCTCGGAAAGGATCGACAGGGCGGTGATCGAAACGGTGATGTGCCCGTCCGCGGTGCGGTAGATCCCGTACGGCGCCTTGTAGTAGCGCGACCCGATACCGGTCGAGCTCCGCTCGCCCCGGAATCCGTTGAGATAGTAAGATATCGGTTCGATCTGCAGGTCGAGTGCGGCGTTGAGTAGGTTACTTTCGACCTTGCATCCTTTGCCGGTGCGTTCGCGGCCGAGGAGGGCACCGAGGATGCCGAACGCGCCCAGGACGGCACCGTGCTGATCGATGACGGAGGCGCCCACCGACGTGGGCGGTGAGTCGGCGCTGCCGGTCGCGTGCGCGAGCCCGGACAGCGACTGCAACAGTAGATCCTGGCCTGGCCGATCGCGGTACGGGCCGGCGGAGCCGTACCCGGACAGCGAGCAGTACACCAGCCGCGGATTGCGGGCGGACAGTTCCTCGTAGCCGAATCCGAGCCGCTTGAGGGCGCCTGGCCGGAAGCTCTCGATGAGCACGTCCGCGTCGTCGATCAGTTTCAGCAAGATCGACTTGGCCTTCTCGGATTTCAGATCGATCGACAGGCTCTGGACATTCCGGTTGCCGAGCAGGAAGAAGACGCTGGCATCGCCGACATAGGCGTCAGGTCCCGACCAGCTTCGCTCGAAAGCGCCTGCGGGAGATTCGATCTTGACTACCTCGGCACCGAGGTCCGCGAGCATCTGGGTGGCCGACGGCCCCTGCAGGAAATGGGTGAAACTGACAACGCGTATTCCGGACAGCATGAACCCTCCCGGGCGTGAGTGTGAATGACCGGTCGCATCGACCTGTGCGCTGCGAGCTACGGGCTGGCTTGTGGGCCCCGCCCGGTGTGTCTCGGTGCGAGGCAGTTGGTACTTAATGCAGTAAAGCACGGCAGCACCATTTGCACAACCGGTTGTTCATCGGGCTTTGCGCTATGCCTACGACGTCGGAGGGCAGGGCAATCGGTCGCCAGATGGCGAGCTGAGAAGCCTGGGTGCCACCTGGAGCAACGTCGTCGTGTGGCTTTGCCTGCTGGCCGAAGAGTCAGCGGCGTGATCCACGGCGAACAACTCGAACTCCTCGGCGACCGCCGTGACCATCAACGCAAGGTGTGGACCCGTGATCGATCAGGCGCTGCTAACGCGCCCGAAGGACGCGCACTCGAAGAACAAGAGAGACCTTCTGTCGAATCCCGGAGGTCCTCGACAACGTCGCCGCCCTCGCCTGGACATGGGTCAAGATCGCTGCGGCATCCGAGAGCCGCCATGACCGTGCCGGTGCTGATCGATATCCTGCTCTCTATACTGAGTCATGATGGTGAGCCTCAATGACGTCGCACGCGCCGCCGGCGTGTCGAAATCCGTTGCGTCCAGGGCGCTCAACGGTGACGTCAACGCACGGATTCGCGAGGACACCCGCACCCGAATCCTCGAGATTGCGGAGCAACTCGGGTATGTCCCGAACCGGCGCGCCATCGCACTGCGCTTCAATCGCTCCGGCGCCATCGCACTGATCGTCCCCGACCCGAACAACCACGTCTTCGCCGAGATGCTGTCCGGAATCCAGCAGGTTGCCACCCCAGCGGGGATCGATGTCCTCATCGGCACCGTCGACCACGCGCCGGAAGGCCGCGATGCCGTGCAGCGCCTGCTCAAGCAAGGGCGAGTTGACGGTATTTTGATCCAGCGCCGCGAAGACTTCGATGACAACGAGCTTCGCGAAGTTGTCCCCGAGGGCATCCCCACTGTCTTTGTCAACTGCCGACTCGATGACCGGACAGGATCGGTCATCTTGCCGGATGCCGAAGGCGTCCGTATCGCGACAGAGCATCTGATAGACCTCGGTCACCGCGACCTCGGATTCATTGGCGGATCGCCCACACACGACACCGCAGTCCGCCGCCGAATCGGTTTCGAGGAAACACTTGCCTCACACGGCCTTGCCTCTCGGCCGGAATGGGTACATGAGCTTGGATGGGAGGCTCCCTCTGGAGCGGCCGCGGTCGATGCCATCCTCGTCCGGCCCGATCGGCCAACTGCACTAGTGGTGGCGAGTGTGAACGCTGCAGTAGGTGCACTCTCCCAACTGCAGCGAGCGCAGGTGAAGGTTCCCGAGGAGATGTCCATCGTCGGGATCCACACCACCTGGGTATCGGAGACGGTATTCCCGGCCATCACCACCGTGCGAATGCCGCTGTCGAAGATCGGCAGCACGGCGGCGGAGATGCTCCTCGGGCACCTCGACGGGGAGGCGCTCTCCAATGTGACGATCGACGATCCCGCCCCCGAACTACTGGTGCGGGGCACCTCGATTGCCCCGACGAAGGCGTGACTCGGGACTAGCGGGCCCGATCGCGGACCAAGAACGACCTGCCCTTACCGCGGAAGCGTCCGCGGAGGTCAAGGACGCACCACCGTTTCAGCTCGGGTAGTCCGACTCGGCGGCGACTTGCCGCCCCGCGATCGATCAGCGAGCTCCACGATGTCGCCCCGGCGAAAGGAACCGCAGCGACATTCGACTAGCAGGCAGCGCGACCGTAAATTCGCCAGGATTCGGTCCCGTCAGGTTTCGAGGATCTCGAGTTCTGTTCTGGAAGCAATTGCACAACCGGTTGCGCACCGGGGGCAGTGGGTGCTTTACTTACTTCACCCGCCTTGTGACTGCGACCACAGTCGTGCGTCCAACCCCGCTCCTCCTGAAGGAATGCAATGAATCCTCCCGAGCGAACCTCGATGGCTTCGCCAATGACCGAATCGTCCCAGCCGTCGAATAACGGCCTGCGCAAGGTAGTCGCCGCCTCGATGGCCGGGACTGTCGCGGAGTGGTACGAGTTTCTTCTGTACTCCGCGGCTTCCGCGTTAGTCTTCGGCACCCTGTTCTTTCCGAAGACCGACAACGCCCTCGACGGCGTACTTAGTGCACTGCTCATCTACGCGGTCGGCTTTCTCGCCCGTCCGCTCGGCGGTGTGGTTTTCGGTCTCTACGGCGACAAGTTCGGCCGCAAGAAGCTGCTGCAGTTCAGCCTTCTGCTGGTCGGGATCTCAACGTTCGGAATGGGCTGCCTCCCCGGCTTCGGCAGTATCGGCTATTGGGCGCCAGGGCTTCTCGTGATTCTCCGCTTTATTCAGGGATTCGCAGTCGGAGGCGAATGGGGTGGTGCAGTTCTGTTGGTCAGCGAGCACAGCTCCGATCGTCGCCGCGGCTTCTGGGCGAGCTGGCCACAGGCGGGGCTTCCTTTGGGGAACCTTGTCGCGACCATGGTCTTGTCCGTGCTTGCCTTCGTCATGCCGGAATCGGCATTCCTTGGTTGGGGATGGCGACTGGCGTTCTGGCTCTCAGCGGTTATCATCATCATCGGCTACTACATTCGCACGCATGTCGACGACGCGCCGATCTTCCTGGAGTCGCTGAAGGCCGAGGAACAGCGCAGCGAGAACCGGTCCAGTGTGTCGCAGGCGATTCGACAGTATCCGCGGCAGATTGCGATCGCGATGGGACTACGTGTCGGCGAGAATATCCTATATCAGGTTGTCGTGACCTTCTCGATCACGTACCTGGCCTTCAAGGTCGGAATGAAGATCGAAAATGTCTTGCTGGTTATGTTAATTCCGCATCTGCTGCATTTCATCCTGATTCCCGTGATTGGCGGCCTTACCGATCGGATCGGGCGCAAACCCATCTATATGACCGGTGCGCTGCTAATGGTGTTGTGGGCGTTCACTTCCTACCCCTTAATGAACACGGGAAACATCGTGCTCGTGATCGTGGCGCTGACGCTTGGACTGGCCGTTCATGCGCTGGTCTACGCGCCGCAGGCTGCGATGATGTCCGAGATGTTCCCGACACGTATTCGGTATTCCGGGGTATCGCTCGGCTACCAAGTGACCTCAGTCTTCGCCGGGTCGGTTGCCCCATTCATCGCGACTTACCTTCTGCGTGAGTATCATTCGTGGATCCCGATTGCGATTTACCTGGTAGTCGCGGCGAGTGTTTCACTGGTCGCAATCTCGGCCGCGCGCGAGACCTGCGGCATCTCATTGCAGGATGTCGACGCCCAGGACCGGACGAGATTTCCACCGAGTTCGAACCAGCAGCGCTGAGAAAACAGCGCTCACCGGTACCCCCAATCTCTCATTTGTCCAGCAGGACAGCAGGTTGCCATGAGTAGGCTCATCGGCGACTACTGCGAGAGCCCGTACCTCAGCCTCGTTCCGAGACGCGGCGAAGGAAGTATCGTCGCCGGACGACCTCTCGGCGCCGATCATCAAAAATTGTCCTCTTACCGCGCAGTGTTTCGAGTACGGTCACGCCGCAGCACACGGACCATTCGATCGCCGCCGAACTCCATCGCCTACCGAGACATCGGTCGCGCAGAGGTGCGAAGGGGCATGCAACGTTCCGGCAGTGCACTCTGACCTTCCTATTTAAAGTTCTTCACGCGGTCATTTCGACTGCAGTACAGGAGTAAACATGCCCATCAACCGACCCATCTCCACGACGGCTGACGCGTTGCCAGATAATGATCGCGGTCAGCCCGGCCAACTCAGAAGTCGCTTCGTCCCTGGCACAACCCGGTGGGCTGTCCGTCGCGCCCAATGGACCGCGCTCGGGCGATCGGTTGAGGATCAGGGGCGACCACAGATCGCCATCGTAAACACCTCATCCCGGCTTTCTGTCTGTTTCGCCCATCTCGACGACATCGTCGATGTGGTAGCTGAGGCGATCTGGGAAGCTGGCGGCTTGCCGCTTGAGATACGAACTGTCGCACCAAGCGATTTCGTAACCAGCGCCGGACGAAAAGCGCGATACCTCCTTCCCACCCGTGACCTCATTGTCAACGATGTGGAAGCCGCAGTGGAAGGGGCCGTACTCGACGGAATGGTCTGCTTGTCCTCCTGCGACAAGACGGCCCCCGCCCATCTCATGGCGTCAGCACGACTAGACATCCCCTCCATTCTGGTCATCGGCGGGTATCAACGGGGAGGCACATACGCAGGCTGCTCGGTGGATATCGACACCGTCTACGAGTCCGTCGGCGCCGTCAAGGCCGGCGAGATGACCGTCGATCAGCTCGGCGACCTAGCCGATGCCGCGATTCAAGGGCCGGGCGTCTGCGCAGGACTCGCCACCGCGAACACCATGCACATCCTATCCGAAGCCCTCGGAATGACAATGCCTGGCTCGGCACCCATTCGAGCGAACTCAGACAGGATGCGCGAACGCGCTGCTGCTGCTGGTACTCGAATCGTCGAAATGGTTGCCGAAGGATTGACCGCACGAAAGGTGCTGACCAAAGACGCCGTCGAGAATGCTGTCGAAGTTGCCCTTGCACTGGGGGGGTCGGTCAATTGTATTCGTCATCTCGCAGCAGTTGCCAATGAAGCCGACCTCGATATGGATGTTGTCGCCACATTCGAGGAACGAGCAAAATCCGGCGTCCAACTCGCGGCAATACGACCGAACGGGACCGACCAGGTATGGGATCTCGAGCGGGTAGGAGGCACTCAAGCCGCAATGAAGGCTTTGCTTCCACGACTACACGGCACAGCGTTGACAGTGACAGGTGACACCGTGATGGAGCGAGCCGAGACAGCCCCTCAACCGGACGGCGAAGTGTTGCATGAACTCTCGGAGCCGATTCGCAACGAGAGTGGGTTGCTGATTCTTCGTGGTTCGCTTGCTCCTGATGGGTGCATCGTCAAAGTCGCGGGCGTCGGTAACGCACGTCGTCAGTTCTCGGGCTCAGCGAAGGTATTCCTAGGCGAGGACCAGGCAATCATGGCTCTCGGTAACCGGGAAATTACGCCAGGCGATGTCATTGTCCTTCGCGGTATGGGGCCACGCGGTGGCCCGGGCACGGTGTTCGCGGCAAGCTTCGTGGCGGCCCTCAACGGCGCAGGGCTCGGCGGCCAGGTCGCGGTCGTGACAGACGGCGAACTGTCAGGACTCAACCATGGACTAGTCGTCGGCCAGGTCATGCCTGAAGCAGCGGACGGGGGGCCACTCGCCGGCGTGGAACCTGGTGACATCATCTCCATCGACCTCGACACACGCACGCTTGATGCGGACCCTATTCGGCAGGGAGCGCCCGTACATTCCGGTACCCCGGGCCGAGAACGCGGTTGGCTCGGCCAGTATGCCCAACTTGTGGGCCCCATACAGCAGGGTGCGGTCCTGAGACGCCCGATATCGCAGTAGGCGTTCAGAAAGGAATCGAGACGTTGTCGAAAACAGCAACTCAGCCGAGGAGGGCCGCCATCGCCGCCCTCGTCGGAACAGTGCTCGAGTGGTACGACTTCATCGTGTACGGCACCGCCGCTGCGGTAGTTCTCAACAGACTGTTTTTTCCGTCCGAGAATCCGCTGGTGGGGACCTTGGCCGCCTTCGCCACATACGCGGTCGGGTTCCTGGCGCGACCCATTGGAGGGTTGATCCTTGGGCGAATGGGCGACCGGCTTGGCCGCAAGAAGGTCTTGGTTTCGACCTTATTGCTCATGGGCGGTGCGACAACGGCGATCGGCCTCCTCCCGACGTACGCGACCATCGGTATCGCTGCCCCCATCCTGCTCGTTGTTTTGCGCCTGATTCAAGGATTCGGAGCGGGAGGGGAGTACGCAGGCGCAGTAGTACTCTCGGTCGAGCACTCGGTACCCGACAAGCGCGGTCTTGCGGGTGCATGGGCGCCACTCGGTTTCTCAGTCGCCACGTTGCTGGCGAACGCCGTATTCTATCTCTTCCTACTCATGCCCGAGGAGCAGTTCGAATCGTGGGGGTGGCGAGTTCCGTTCCTCCTCGGTGCGGTGTGCGTAGTAGTTGGCTACATCATCCGGCGACGAGTGGAGGAGCCGCCAGCCTTCGAAAAGATGCAATCACACCGCACCGCACCACCGAAGCCGTCGCTGTTCGCTGCGCTCAAAGAGCATCCGCGTAGCTTCCTCATCGTCGTGGGTACGCGGATGGGGGAGAACGGTTTCGCCTACCTTCTGCCCGTCTTCGGTGTCGCCTACGTTTCGAAGACTCTCGAGTTGGGTGACTCGGTGGCGTTGTGGGCAGTGATGATTGCTTCAGCAATACAGCTGATTACTGTGCCGTTCTATGGTGCGCTGTCCGACCGAGTCGGCCGGAAACCCGTCTACATCGCAGGAGCGGTCGGGTCCATGCTGTGGCTCGCACCATTCTTCATGCTGACGGGGACAGGCTCGACGGGCGCAGTGATCTTGGCTTTCGTCATCGGGTTGGGTTTCGCCTACCCCGCCATGCTTGCCCCCCAAGCCGCCTGGTACGCCGAACTGTTCGATACAGAATTCCGGTTGTCCGGCTTTGCGTTCTCGCGGGAAGTCGGCTCCGTTCTGGCCGGCGGGTTGGCTCCGTTCGTTGCTACTGCCCTGTTCGCATGGACCGGGTCATGGTGGGCGATCGTGGGATACATGACAGCTCTGGCGGTGATTGCATTGGTGGCATTGTGGATGGGGCCGGAGACGTTGCGCCGGGAGATGGAGGCGACTGATGCCAAGCCTGGAGGCGACGAGACGACACGCTTTGCAGCGTCTGACTCAGGTCGGCAATGACACACAAGTCCAGCGACTTCGGTATTACGTGTCGGGCGGCTTTGATGCCGCGGTAGGGTACGCGCGGAAGCAGAGGACGCTTGTTCGGCTGCTCGGATGTCCCGCATGATCCTTTCGGTTGCCCCGTGGTCTTGATCAATTCGAACGCTGAAGAGCTGAAGAAGGGACAAGCGCGACACATGGGCGCCCGCCTCGATTGGGATCCCGCCGATTTCGGCGCAGTCACGAACGTGGCAAGTCGGTGAAGGCGCTCGTCTCCCTTGAGGTGAGTGCCGTCGCGACTGGGGAATCAGCATACAAACGCCCTGGAACGATAGAGATCCTTCCCGAACATCCAGAAACCGTGAGCAGGTAAATCCGTCGCGGGTCGCTCCGAACCGCCCCGGTGGGGCTGCCGTCAGCGGAACCGAAACTGACCCGACAAGAAACTTGGGCGGCAGCCCCTGCCCGGACGGATCCCGGCTACACCTTCACGAGCTGGACACCCCATGCACCACAAATCAACTCGAAGCCCCGACACCGTGCAGCGGCAGTCGCCCATGACGCTGTGGAACAGTCGCAGCGACGATGACATTCTCGACTTTGCGCTACTCTGGGCGCCGATTGGTGGTCCCACCCCGAGGAACATTACAATCGTCATCTCGATAGACGTCACGGAGTTCAAGCACCGAGTCCGAGATGCTGTGAGGCTCGAAGTGGCCCGACTTAGCGCGGTATCACCTCTTCGGAGAGAATCTATGGCCTGTCCGCGATTGCGGCACTCGATCGTAGTTCACGCACAAGCACGTCGTAGGAAGCGCTCATCGATGGCGGCGTAACCGTCAACTTGCTCACCCCGCCAAGGTCAGTGTCGCACCGCTTTGGCGTCAGCGACATTCATCCACAAACCACGCTGATCGCGTTCGGTGATCATGTGTTCGGTTCCGGCTGGCATGCAGGATTCCATCAGTGTCTTGGCCAACCTGGAGGCCTGCTTGTGCAGTGTGGCGTAACGGCGCGTCGCCTGTGTGGTCGAGGTCTGGTCCGGTTCTGGTGTCGACGAGGTGCGGCAGGTACGAGGCGATGGAGCCCAGCAGGTGAGTTAAGTCGAAAAAGGGGCTCTACTGCTGTGATCGTGGGTGGTAGCCGGGTCTGGTGTGGGCGCACGCCGTTGCCCCAGTAGCGTTCTGGCTTGTCTAGGGTCAGTCGGCTACATGTGTGGAGAACGGCGTGCGCGAAGCCCGGACTGCGGTCTGATCCGTACCTTCGTCGAGGCCGAGACACCCCGGGTGGCCTGCCGCGAACTCGGGGTGACGGTGGCCGCGGTGCCCTGGGCCCGGCACCGCGCCGGCCACACCTATTCGTTCGATCAGACGGTGGCGTGGCTGGCCACGCATACCTCCAAGGCGGCGACCTGCGAGTTGATGCGCACCGCGTGGCGTACGGTCGGGGCGATCGTGGAGCGGGTGTGGGCCGACACCGCACCCGCCCGGGATCCGCTGGCCGGGCTGCGGCGGATCGGGATCGACGAAATCTCGTACAAGAAGGGCCACAAGTATCTGACCGTCGTCGTCGATCACGACTCCGGTCGGCTGGTGTGGGCGGCCCCGGCCGCGACACGGCCACCCTGTCCGAGTTCTTCGACCTGCTCGGGCCCGAACGCTGCGCGAAGATCACCCACGTCACCTCGGACGCGGCCGGGTGGATCGCGTCGGTGGTGACCCGGTACTGCCCCGCCGCGATCCGCTGCGCGGACCCGTTCCACGTGGTCGCCTGGGCCACCGAGGCGCTGGACGCGGTGCGGCGGGCCGCGTGGAACCGGGCCCGGGCCGGGCGAGTAACGCCTCCCGCGGCGGCTGGAAACCGCGCCGACGCCCGAAGGCCGGGCCGGCTCAGACGGTCAAACGCAGCCGGTGGGCGCTGCTGAAGAACCCGGACACGCTCAGTGCGCAGCAACAGGCGAGTCTGCGGTGGATCGCATTGCACGATCCGGTGCTACACCGGGGATACCGGCTTAAGGAGGGCCTGCGGTTGATCCTGCAGCTCCCGGCCACCGAAGCCGCCACCGAACTCGACCGGTGGATCGGCTGGGCGAGACGGTCCCGGATCCCGGAGTTCGTCGCGTTGCAGAAAAGCATCCTCGCCCACAAACCCGCGATCCTCGCCGCCATCGAACACGGGCTCTCGTACGGCCGGATCGAATCGGTCAACACCAAGATCCGCCTCATCACCCGCCGCGGCTTCGGGTTCCACACCCCCGAAGCCGTCATCGCACTCGCAATGCTCAGCCTCGGGGGCGCCCGGCCACAATTACCCGGCCGAACCCAACCACGAATGAGTCAGTAGAGCCCAAAAAGGCGCGCCCAAGTGCAGCGACGCCATCCTCGTCTCCCTCTGAGGCATGACCGCCAAAAAGGACGGCGACATGTAAGGGCGATGACGGTAGGCGTGCGCGCATGCAGTGCCGTCGCTGTATCGAAGTGACGAGGTGTCTGAACGTCGAGGAGTGAAGTAGGAAGCTATCGGCTCGCTGGTGAGGGTGTCCTGTACCGCTCGGACACCCGTTCGCGCCCCGTCCTCGGGTCGGCGCAACTCCGCGGGATCGTCACTGTCTCCAAGCCGGTTCGGATGTTCCATGGACGTGTCGGGGTGACGGACACGAGGTCGGACTTGCCTTCCGGTTCATGCCGACCTCGAGTCAGTTCACCACGTTTGCAAGACTAAACCTGAATCCGTGGATCGGTGATTTCGGTTCCACCGGGTCGGATTCTGGTGATGTCGACGGGCGGGTGCCATGAGATGGGCATGGCTGACCTGCTGACCTGGTTGTCAGCTCATCCACGTTGGTGTTCTGGGGTCGGGACCGATATGGCCAGGAAGGTTGGGTCAGGCCGCTTGTGGCGGTTCGTAGTCGATGACGTTGTTCCAGAGGGTCTTCCAGTCGTTTTGCCGCGGCCAGTGGATCGGTAGGTGGAGCACGGGTTTGCGTGCCGGACGGGCGAATCGGGCCGGAACATTCACCACATGCCGGCGCAGGGTGGATCCACGGGCAACGGCGTGACTTCCTCCGCAGACGGTGCCCGCGGCGCGCAGCAGATTGTGGGTGATCGCGGCGCAGAGCACCCAGGCACTGTTCGCGCCGAAACGACCGGAGGGAACATGCGCGAGTGGTCCATCGATCAGATCCGCGAACACCGTTTCCACGATCGCGTGTTTGCGATGGATGATGTCTGCGTCGACGGTGGGCAGGTCGGAATTGGTGAAGAACGGGTGGTAGCGCCACACCGGGAACAAGGCGTCAGGGTGGTTCGCGTCCTTTACCCGGCGCACGATCAGGCGGGCGGTGACCTTGTGCCGTCCGGAGAACGCGGTGTACTCGACCTCGGCGACCTCGGCGTCGGAGATCAACTCCCCGGTATCGGGGTCGGTCACCGCACCGGGATAGTGCACCGGCGTCCACTCCTGCTCGTCGATACTCTCGATTGCCCGGGTGACCCGCGGGTTCCGGGTCATCACCAGCGAGAATTCGATGCCGGCGGCGACCGCGGCCCCGATGACGGCCTTGTTGCCGAATGCCGAATCACCGCGGACCATGATCTTGCCCGTCGCACCGCAGGCGCGGGCGGTGCTGATTGCCGAGCGCAGTTGGGAGGCGGCGCCGCGGCCGGATCCGGTCTTGCCGGCCCGCAGCCGCATCTCCGCGACCACCGGCGCCGCCTGCGCCGTGGACAGGGTCGTGACCAGCGGCGACAGCCCCTTGCGGAGCAGAGCGCGGCCGGCGATCTTCGCGTGCCCGTAGGACGCTCCCTGTTTCTGGTGCCCGTAGACCGGCCGCAGCAACGAGTCGATGTCGAGGAATGCCCGGCCGGCGATGCCGGGCAGCAGCGGGGTGCGGGCGGCGAGGCCGATCAGATGCCGGCGCAGCACCGCCCCGAGCTGCAGACTGTTCCCGAAGGTGAACTCGCGCAAGAAGATCCCCAACGTCGACGGGGCGTACACCTGGTCGAACACGATCGGGCTGCCGCCGGCGCGGATCGTGTCCACGTCGTCGATGCTGTCCGCTCCGGTAAGCATCCCGCCGATGATCGAGGTGAGTTTCCCTGCCGGGTTCGCCGCACCCGAGGCCACCCGCGTGGAGGCGAGGTCGACATGGGTGTCGATCAGCTCCGACAAGCCGGCTTGTTCGGCGAGTCCGAGGACCGGGACCAATCCTGCCGCCGACACGAGATTGTATTCGTCGAACACCGCGGACCCAGCCGTGAACGTGTGCGATGATTGCACTGAAAGTGCCTTTCCGTATGTGGACAATTGTGATGTGAGAATCTTGATTGTGTCACTACGGGAGGCACTTTCGTCATTCACACGCCGTTACGGCCGGCGCAGTCTCCACGGATCCAGGCTAAACGCCCCCTCGAGATCAATCGTATAGCCGACGAAGTCGGCCACCTACCGCGCATATCCCCCCTCGACTGGGCACAACCTGCGGACCTCTTCGCCGACGCTTGCAGGCACGGCGAAGAATTCTCGAACAATGCTGGGAGTGAGCGGAGTTCAAACCCAAACGACGTCTCGATCGACCTCCGACAGCAGATCATCCACCGCCGGAGCCGGTTCGGCGCGGTGGCAGAAGTAGGCCGAGTTCGCCCGCGCCATAATCTGCACTGGACACCCCGGCGGTGCTGGCGCAGCCGACGGCCTCCGAGTGAGCAGTCGCTCGCCGGTGTGCGATGCGGTGTTGCCGCGGCGCAGGCGGGCGCGGACGATGACCAGCGACGCGACCGGGTTCGGGGCGCCCGCCCGTTAAGCGTTCAAGCCACGGACGCCCGAGTATTCGAACTCGGCGGCCTGCTCGCCGCAGCCGTGCACTTCACCGATGGTGTCGTCGACATCGACGAACAGCATCTGATCCGCCCCGTCGAGCATGTCTGGGACTCGGGCTGACAGGCTGACGAGCAGGCGTGCGGCGATGGTCGAGTTGCAGGACATGGCCGTGGGTGAAGGACGAAAGAGGGCTTCCCGGTGTGGACGGAGCCCGCACCCCAGCGAAGAGCCGGTTCGTGGCACCGTGGCGAAGAACGTCGAGGTCGTCGAGGCTGTCCGTGCCTGCGAGAATCCCTGCGCCGATGCCGACGGACTTGACCACCGGGTTCGGTGTATCGACGCCCAGACGTCGGTCGAGTAGGTCGTGCAGGCCCGCGGTCTCGGCCAGCTGCATCACCGGAACAGGCGTGCGACCGAGACGAGGTTCGGATCATCGAAACCGGCGTGACGGTGTGAGCAGCTTTCCCCTGCGAGATTCTCCTGTCCTGGTGCCGGAATCTATTGTGTGGCAACTCAGAGCTTCCTGCCCTACAGGGGCTCTCGTGTACGCTCCGCTCACACAGTCAGGCTGACGGTGGATCAGAGCTGAAGCAGGCCGAAGCTCGGTTCGAGCGACCTGCCACATCCGAGGATGGACAGCTCAGTGCCCACCGATATCGCCCGACGACCGGGCATCGCCGTCAACCAAAGGTTCGGCAACTGGCAGAAGCAACTTCCCGTCGCCAACGTGTCGCGGAGGCTACGCCTTGCCCGACGTGTCTGAAACGGCGAACAAGGGTGCAGTCTTGCCGAACTGGCCGAAAGCTTTTTCGTATGCGTTGCCGGCGCGCAGGACCGTCCTATCCTCGAGCGGACGACCAACTACCTGCATCCCGATGGGAAGACCGATTTCCGTCATTCCGATGGGCACGGATAGGGCAGGTAGACCCAACAGATTTGCTGGCGCGGACAATCGCATGTAGCTCTCAGTCAGCGCCTCGGATGACCCGTCTGGCCATGTCACGTGTGTGTGATCGTGACGAGCGGGTGAGGAACTCAGCGTCGGGGCCGCCAGGACATCAATCTGCCCAAACATCGAACGCCACGCGTTCTGCATGAGCGCCCGTCCTCTGAGCGCCTGAATGTAATCCTTGGCGAATACGAACTCGCCGGCTTCCAACATCGTGCGTACCTCCGGGGTATAGAGATCGCCTGAGCTGCGGAGCATTTCGGAATGATATGCGTTGGCCTCTGGAAGAAGAATCGCCCACTCCAGCGCTTCTACGTAGTCAGTCATCGGGACTTCGATCTCGACGAGACGCGCCCCGAGCTGCTCGAATTGGCCGAGAGCAACCTCTACACGACGGACGACTTCACTGTCCACTCGGTCGAAGTAGAAGTTGCTGGGAACACCGATACGCAATCCGGAGACGCCACCATTGAGATCGGCTGAGTAGTCGCGTGCCTCGAGTTTCAGACTTCCCGGATCCTGGTCGTCATACCCTGCCATTGCGGTCAAAGCTAGCGCGGCGTCTGCCACGTTACGAGTGATGGGTCCGGCGTGGTCGAGTGACCACGACAAGGATGTGACGCCGCGCCGGGAGACTAGACCGTACGTCGGTTTGAGCCCAACCATTCCGCAGAAGGCGGCTGGGATGCGGATTGAGCCTCCGGTGTCGCTTCCGGTGGCCATTAGACACGAACCTGCAGCCACCGCTGCAGCTGACCCGCCGCTGGATCCGCCAGCGATAAATTGAGTGTTCCAAGGGTTGCTCGTGCCGGGTGTTACTCCACCGAAGGCGAACTCGTGGGTATGTGTTTTCCCAACGATCACCGCGCCTGCCGCAGTGAGTTTCTCCACCACAGCGCTGTCCTGAGTAGGCACGAATGCGTCACGGACGCGTGAACTAGCAGTGGTGGGAAGACCTCGCATATTGTACAGATCTTTGATGCCGATGGGAATGCCGTGAAACGGACCCCTGTAATGGCCCGACGAAATCTCGTGCTCGGCCACTTCTGCGGCTGCCCGCGCATTCTCGGCGAGTGTCAACGCGTAGGCGTTCACAAGCGGTTCCGTGGCTTCCATTCGATCGAGCACGGAAGCAGTCAGTTCTACTGGAGACAGTGCTCGAGACTTGATCAGGTGGGATGCTGCAGAAACCGACAGCTCATATGGTTGCATGCTCGTCTACTTCCAACGGGGGTCGAATGAGGTGGCAGGCGCTGTCTCGCCGCACTGTATGTGTGAGACTTTGCGGATGAACGAGTCGGCATGGTTCGCGGCCTCACACAGCTCAGAAAGTCGATGGTTCTCGACCACCAGATTGACTGTGGCGCTGAGCCGACGGATGTCGTCTACGTTATGGCGGGGTGTGGTCACTGTGTCCCTTTCCTCAGACGGACAGCGGGTCGTGGTCGTCGTCAGCCTCATCCAATGCGTTCACTTCGGTCTGGGTTGCAGTACGTTTCGGTGTGTAGTACCGACCGCCGGTCGCCCTGGTCAGCGCAATGTGAATAAGGGGACCGACGATCATTGCAACAAAAGAGGCGAAGTAGATCGGATAGATCCCAATGATTCCCATGGCACCGATAGTGACCGCAACTCCAAGCGACGTCAGGCCGCATGGGTTCCATTTCGGGACTTCTTTTTCGTGAAATTCGACGTTCTCGGGCTTACCGAGTTTCATCCAGCGCCGACACACGAAGTAGTCCGCGAGGATGATGAGCACCCAGGTATTGGTGAGAACGCCGGCAATCGCGAGGAAAGTACCGAGATGGTTCAAAACGTTGGTGACATAGAACAGAACTCCCACACCCCAAATGAGGAACATCCACCAGGGGCGGCCCGGCTTGATCTTCGCTGCCACCTCGAATCCGCTAGCCAAAGCAATCGAACCTGAATAGAGATTCATAACGTTGACGCGGATCTGTGTGACTACAACCAGAATAACGCCCAGCAGCCCAATTACGTTGACGAATAGGTAGCCGGGGTCCTGAGCGTACGACTGGGCGTCGGGACCGCTGAGCTCGCTGTACAGGTTGATGCCAAAGAAGCAGCCGAGTCCGATGACGATCAGCATGGGAATGAGTTCGAAAATCATGATCGAGGCGGTTCCACGGTATCGGATACGCTGAGATGCGAACCGTCCGTAATCGGTTGCCATCAGCCCCTGGAAGATGACCTGTCCGTTCGCGAGGCTGAGCGCGCTCATCATCGCGGCGAATGTGAGAGGTTGAGTCGCGGTCCAATCTCCAATGCCGACCAGATCGCGATCCCTGGAAAATATGTATACCGCCCACCCTACTGTGATGACGAAGAAGGGGAATCCCCATTTTTGCAGGAAGGACATTGCATGCATGCCGCGCCAGGCAAATGCAATTGTGACAAGTCCGAAGGCGGCGTAGATGAGGGTTCCGTTGAAGGAGTCGATAGGGATTTCGAAGTATATGGCAATTGCGTGGGAAACGATGGTGCCTTCGAAGAGGAAGTAGTAAACGTAGTTAATTCCGTATATGAATGACGTGACGGCAGCGCCCCTACTTCCGAATCCGAGGCCGCGGCTGAGTAGGTTGGGAGATAAACCCTCTCGGGATGCTACGCGCATCGTCAACATGCCCGTCAGTACTGCGCCGATGACGAAATAGCCGATTGGTATCAGGATCAGGGGGAATCCCACCAGGAACAGGTGTTGAGCGCCGTAGGTGAACCAGAACATTGCGGTTGCGCCACCGAGGAGGACGACGCTGATGGCAGGGATTGGCCATCGTTGATTCGTTGGAACTCTGTCGGTGGCAAAGCTTTCCACTTGATCGTCGATCGAGGTCGCGGGGCCGCGTAACTTCGCTTTCAGGGACATGGATGACTCCCGGGTTAGGATGCATGCTGCTGTGGACGGACGTGGAACCGTCGCAGCGGAGATTTATTCACGACGTTGCGAGGGCGCCGACCGTGAGGATCGGCATGGCGGAGAAGCTCGTCATCGGGTATTTCAGGGGACAAGTACAGCATGCCAACCAGGAACGCGCAACCGGTTGTTCTCTCGGTTTTGGTAACCATCGACGTCGGCGTGCGGTTGGCACTGTGTGCGTCATTGCCCCTATCCCGGATCGGAGGTTCGGGCATCGGTGCGGGGTGTACTCGTCATCCTTGGTGACCGACGCGTCGGACCAGCAGCGGTCTCGGGCGTCGGTTTCGAGGGCCTGGATGTCGGCGCCAGGTCCCGGCCGGACCGTAGTCGACGACGCTGCCGACCTCGAGATCGAGCAGTTCCCCGACCCGCAACCCTGCCCCGCGGAGCACCGCCAACCCAATGCGGGCGAACGGATCCTCTAACCCGGCTACAGTGCTCATCACCATGGCGTCGACGTCGGGTGCCGGCGCGCGAGGCGACGGGCTGGTGCGCGTCCGCACGGTCAATCGTCTGGCCCTCTCCGATCGAGCCGACACCGGCAGCATGCGCCCCACCCGGCCGTCGGCCATGGATCTCACGCCGCGGACGGAATCATGTCGCCCAAGGGCCGGTTAATCGATCGTGGATCGTTGCTCCAGATCTGTTTCCAAATCGGCTTCGGAAAAGCCGTGAACGCCAACAGGTCCGACCGTGCCGCGTCGAGGCGCTCGGCGACCTTCGGTAACTGTCTCCGACAGGGCGTCGATCATCCGATCATATTGTGCGTGAACGGAATCTACGTCCGGCTCGTCGTCGACCGAGTGCATCGTAGTGGCGCGGCTCTTGAATCCAGGGCGAAACCAGTTCGGAGCTGTGGCAGGTGAGGGCTGATCTATTGCTCGGGAGAGCGTCGCAACGTCAGCGATGCGCCGAGCGATCTCGGTCATTCGAGCGGCGTAGAGGTCTCTGTGCATGCGAACCTGCATTATGCTCCTTAGTGCATAATAGGCGAAACTACTCACTCCAAACACAGGAGATCTTTGATGACCCACTATCCCCGACTCTTAGAGCCCCTCGATCTCGGCTTGATCACACTGCCGAACCGAGTGATCATGGGATCGATGCACTTGGGTCTCGAGGAAGTGGCCGACGGTTTCGACCGCATGGCTGAGTTTTATGCCGAGAGGGCCCGGGGGGGTGTAGGGCTCATCGTCACCGGGGGCATCTCGCCGAACGATGATGGCAGGCCTTGGGATGACGGTGCAGCAATGACCAATTCGGACGATGTGACGGCCCATCGAGTGATCACCCAGGCAGTCCATGCCGCCGGCGGGCGTATCGCCATGCAGATCCTTCACTACGGTCGGTACGCGAAGCACGCCCGGCTTGTCGCCCCAAGTCCGCTGCGCGCCCCGATCAATACGTTCGTCCCGCGGGGTCTGGACTCCGCCGAGGTCGAAGCCACGATCGAAGACTTCGTCAACGCGGCGGAACTTGCTCGTCAGGCCGGCTATGACGGGGTGGAGATCATGGGTTCGGAGGGATACCTCATCAACACGTTCCTCGCGTCCTGCACAAACGAACGGGACGATGAATGGGGTGGCGACGCTCAGAGTCGTGCGCGGTTCGCACTCGAGATCGTGCGGCGTACCAGGGCACGCGTAGGCCAAGATTTTCTTGTCTTGTTCCGGCTCTCGATCCTGGACCTCGTTCCGGGTGGCTCCACGCTGGCTGAGACGATCGACCTAGCCAAGCAACTTGAGCTGGCGGGTGTTGACATCCTCAACACTGGAATCGGCTGGCATGAAGCTCGGGTTCCTACCATTGCGACCTCGGTGCCGCGCGCCGCGTTCGCGACAGCGACCGCCAAGATCAAGGCTGCGGTGGGCATCCCGGTGGTCGCCAGCAATCGAATCAACGCGCCTGACGTCGCGGAAGACCTGCTGGCGCGTGGGGCGGCCGACATGATCTCCATGGCTCGTCCGTTTCTGGCCGATCCCCAGTTCGTAGCGAAGGCTCGCGACGGGCAGGCTGAGCGGATCAACACGTGCATTGGGTGCAACCAAGCGTGTATTGACCACACGCTGAGCGGAAAGATCACATCCTGCCTCGTCAACCCTCGTGCGTGCAACGAGACGATGATTGATCTTGCGCCCACACGCAAGACGAAGGACATCGCCGTCGTCGGTGCCGGACCGGCTGGGATGGCGTTCGCTTTGGCCGCAGCACAGAAGGGTCACCGGGTTGTGCTCTATGACGCTGCCTCTACGGTCGGCGGTCAGTTCGACATCGCCCGTCGCATTCCTGGAAAGGAGGAGTTCAACGAGACGCTCCGGTACTTCCGTGCCGAGCTGCCGCGGGCGGGAGTCGACCTACGACTCGGCTCATGGATCGACGCGCAAGAACTGATCGAGGGGGACTTCGACGAGGTGGTCCTGGCTACGGGAATCGTTCCCCGTGCCCTTGAGCTCGATGGTGCAGACCATCCGAAGGTCGTGACCTACCTGCAGGTCTTGCGCGAGGAGGTATCTCTGGGTACCCGAGTCGCCATCGTCGGTGCCGGAGGTATTGGCTTCGATGTAGCCGAGTTCGTCACTCAAGAGGGAACATCCGCAAGCCTCGATGTGGCAAAGTTTTACGAGCACTGGGGTGTTGATCCGACCTTCGAGGCGTCCGGTGGTGCGGTGCCTGCGCACCCTCACAGCTCTGAGCGGCAGGTCTATCTGCTGCAGCGGAAGGCCTCGAAAGTCGGTGCCGGTCTCGGCGTCACAACTGGGTGGATCCATCGCGCTGAACTGGCCGCTCGGGGCGTCAAGACCATGTCCGGTGTGGCGTACGTTCGCGTGGACGACTCGGGAATCCACCTGGTGGTCGACGGAGAACCGGTGACGTTGGAGGTGGACAACGTGATCGTCTGCGCAGGTCAGGAGTCACAACGAGGTCTGCTCGCCGATCTGAATGCAGCCGGCGTCACGGCCCATCTGATAGGTGGTGCCGATGTGGCGTCAGAGCTGGACGCTAAGCGAGCCATACATCAGGGAGTTACTCTCGCCGCTGCAATCTGATCGCCGTTCTCGCCGGGCGCGCCGTCGGCCCCATTGTGGGGCCGCGGTGCACCGAGCGTGTGCGGCGGGTCAAACGATTGCGGGTACCGTGCTTTCAGCCGTCGGGTTCGCGCCGATCTTGGAGAGGGCATATGTCGCTGCGTCACGCCATACTCACCGCTCTGCTTGAGCGGCCGTCGTCGGGGTTCGATCTGGCGCGGCGCTTTGACAGATCAATCGGCTACTTCTGGTCGGCCACCCACCAGAGCATCTATCGCGAACTGGCAACGCTGGAACGCGAAGGGCTCATCGAATCGCTTCCGCAACCGCCTTCGCGAGGCAAGCGCAAGCTGTACGAGGTGCGGCTGGCCGGGCGCTCGGCACTGGTCGCGTGGCTCGGGCAGTATGAGGAGCCCGAACGGAGCCGGGATGCACTGCTTGTGCGACTACGAGCCGCCTCAGTAGTTGGGGCAGGACCACTCGTGGAGCAGATGCGGTTGCATCGCGAGGCTCACGAGGAGCGACGAGCGGAGTACCTGGAGATTGCCGAACGTGACTTCAGCGATCCTCACCCGGACGCGAGTGCACAAATTCAACATTTGATCTTGCTTGCCGGCGTCGGGCTCGAGACGTACTGGATGACGTGGCTGTCAGACGCGATAGAGCTACTCTCCGAAGTCGACCGCAGCGGCCATGCCGAGGATCAGTGACCGGTGAAATTTGCTGTTCGACGTTCCAGGAATGCGTTACGTGCCTCAAGGAGATCTTGGCTCGCCATGAAGGCCGCGTTCCATGCGGCCACGAACCTGAGTCCAGCTCTCACGCGGCTCTCTCGTTCATTGCCGAGCACCTCCTTGATGCCAGAAAGCACAAGAGGGGAGTTCCTCGCCATCTGTTGAGCGAGTTGCGCTGCGGCCGTATACAGAGCTTCGCTGTCGGTGAAGGCGCGGTTGATCAGGCCGATCTGTTGCGCCTCATCGGCCGCGATGTCCCGTCCTGTTAGGGCCAGGTCGCGAAGGTGCCCGTCGCCGATGATCCCGACAAGACGTTGAAGGCTGCCGAGGTCGGCGACCATGGCCATACGGGTCTCTCTGATGCTGAACTTGGCGCTCTGCGTCGCGAGCCTGACATCGACCGATGAGATGAGATCCACTCCAGCGCCGATGCACCAGCCGTCCACGGCGGCAATGACCGGCTTGCTGATACTGGCAACGCTGGAAAATGCCGTTTGGAGTTCGATGATGGAACGCAAGAACGCCTGACGTTCGCTAGCGCTTGCTCCCGGCCTGGCTAGGTCAAGCAAGGGATGCATGTCGACCAGGTCGAGCCCGAATGAGAAGTTGCCCTCACCCCCACGGACGATGATCGAGCGTACATCATCGTCGTCTTCCAGCCAGGCAAATGCCAAAGGCAACTCTTCGAAGTGCGCCACGCCCATCGATGGATTCGAACCGGAGTTGAGCAGCGTGACCGTGGCGACATACTCCGACACAGAGATCTGAAGCGCCGAGTAGACGGGAGGCTGCATGCCGTTTTGTCCTTTGTGTCTTGTAGAGGCGGGGTGCCGTTCGTTGCGAGCCCCCTTGCTCATGAGAACGTACGACATCTCGTTAATCTTGACAATAGTGATTCACCATTATACAAATTGACGAGCCGAACGACGGTGAATAATGCCTCAAGTGAGTAGGTGCACATGCTGACGGATCTCCAGCTTTCGGTACGGGATGTGACGCGCAGCTATGTGGCGCGCGAAATCTCGCCGCATATTCAGCAGTGGGAGAGCGAGGGTGAGGTACCCGAAAAGGTCTGGCGGGGACTGGGAGAGCAGGGGTTCTTTGGCCTCGCTGTCGATCCAGACTTCGGTGGCGCCGGAGCAGGAGTGACGGCATGGGCACTCATGATCGAAGAGCTCGCCCAGGGTGATTGCGCCATCGCCAACCAGGTTGGCGGGACTAACTTTCCGTTCGGATCGAAGCTGGCCGAGCTTGGTACTCCTTGGCAGCAGGAGCAGTTTCTCAAGCCGGCCGTCGCAGGGGAGTACTACATATCTCTGCTACTGAGCGAAGCGCATGCTGGCTCAGATCTTTCCCAGATTCGCACCAAGGCGACTAGGCGAGACGGCGGCTGGGTCATCAATGGGGAAAAGGTTTGGATCACTGGCGGGGCGACCTCGGGAGCAGGAATCTTGCTAGCGACGACCGATCCAGATGCAGGGGTCCGCGGATTGACGCTATTCCTTGTCCGGCCCGACATGCCGGGATACAACGTGATCAGGCGCGAGCCGAAAATGGGTCACCGCGTCATGGATATCTGCCAAATCTCCCTTGATGACCTCGAACTCACCGATGATCACGTTCTGGGAGAGGTGGGGACGGGTTATCGCAACATCCTTGACGGCTTGGATACCAGCCGAATCGGAGTCGCGGCGCAAAGCGTCGGCGTCGCGCAGCGAGCGTTCGACCTAGCACTCGAATACGCCAAGGAAAGGGCGACTTTCGGCAAACCGATCTTCCAGCACCAGGCGATTGGCTTCAAGCTCGCCGAGATGGCAACCAGCATCGAGGTCGCACGACAGATGTATCTGAGGGCGGCAGCTCTGAAGGAGTCTGGTGTGCGTTCGGTACGGGAATCGGCCATGGCCAAGCTTTTCGCCTCCGAGATGGCCGAGTCTGTATGCAGCGATGCTGTGCAGATCTTCGGTGGCGCCGGATTCGCTGGCGGCGGAATGGTGGAGAAGCTCTACCGGGACCAGCGGATTTTGCAGATCTACGAAGGGTCCAGCGAAGTCTTGAAGATGCTCATCCAAAGGGAGCTGGCATGACTCGACAGCTGAAGGACAAGGTGGCGTTGGTGACGGGTGGGGGCAATGGAATCGGGGCTGCCATCGTGAGACGGCTGGCCGAGTCCGGAGCGTCAGTCGGCATCATCGATCGCGATGAAGCGTCGGCGCGGGCGATTGCTGCCGAGCTGGAGGCATCTGGTGTGACCACTGCGATCGTGGCGGCCGACATCAGCAACAACTCTGCGGTCATCAGTGGCGTCAATGCCATTGAGGCAGCCCTGGGCCCGATCGACATCCTGGTCAACAACGCTGGATGGGACTCTCTGAAACCATTCCTCGACAATGATGAAGCCCATCGTGACCTGATCATCGACATCAACCTGAAGGGCCCGATCAATGTGACACACGCCGTGCTCGCCAAGATGGTCGAGCGTGGCCGGGGCCGTGTCGTCACGATCTCGTCGGATGCCGGACGCGTCGGATCCACCGGGCAAGCCGTCTACTCGGCGTGTAAGGCAGGCATGATCGCCTTGACGAAGTCGGCCGCGAGGGAGGTCGCGCGGCAAGGGATCACGCTGAACGTGGTGGCGCCCGGTCCTACGCGGACCAGAATGATGGCCGAAGCCCTCGATGGCGACGATGCGAGTGCCAAGCACGTTCTCGAGCGGATGACCAAGGCGGTGCCCATGCGTCGAATGGGTGAGCCTGAAGACGTCGCTGGGATAGCAGTATTCCTTGCGACCGACGATGCTTCTTTCATTACGGGCCAGGTCATCAGCGTGTCCGGTGGCCTCACGATGCACGGCTAGAGGGGCTAGAGGATGAACGTCGTTGAATTCATGGTGGGGCTTGAGACGGCCGTTGGTGATCGTCCGATCATCTACTTCCGAGATCGTGGTGTGACGGCCAGTGCCTTCAGAACTCTGGTTTCAGAGGCGGTTGCAGAGCTGGATGCAGCTGATGTCGGTGTCGGCGATCGGGTGGCGCTGTTGGCCGCGAACCGTCCGGAGTGGCTGGCGATCTACTGTGCCTGTCTGGCACGGGGTGCAACCCTGGTTCCCCTCAACCCAGCCTTGTCAGAATCGGAGGTCGCCTTCATCCTCGATGATTGTGCTCCGGTACTGGTCATCGTCGACGACAAGAGCCTGCCTCAGGTTCCAGATGGCCTAACGATCCCGGTCGACGTGCTGGTTGACCCTGAGGCTCGGTCATGGGACGAGGATGAGAGGAGCAGTTGGCCCCAGGTCGTCGATTTGGACGACATGCACCCTGCTCTGATCCATTACACCTCTGGCACTACCGGCCACCCGAAAGGTGCGGTGCTTCCGCATTTGGGAGTCGCGGCCACGCTTAGCCGAACGACCACCTGGGTCGGCTCCACGGTGGACGACACGATCCTCATCAACGGATCGCTCGCGTTCATCATGCACTCGACGATCGCCGCGATGGGGCACATCGCCATCGGCGCGACAGTTGTCCTGCAAGAGCGTTTCCACCCGTCAGAGGCGATCCAGGCGATTGACCGCTACAAGGCCACGGTCATCATGTGGGTGCCGACGATGTACGTCATGGTGTGCGAATGGATCGAATCGAATCCGTCCGATCGCGTCGGGTCCTTGGCTAGCCTGCGGGCATGTGTCTCGTCGGCAGCGAGTCTGCCGTGGAGCCTGGTGGAGCGTATGCGTGCCGCTACCGGTAAGACGATCTACAACGCTTGGGGAATGACGGAGGGCACCCCGCTGACTGGATTCCCACCCGGGTCTTCGCCGGTTCCCGACTCAGTCGGCCCCCCGATCGGGGACAGCGAGATCCGCATCCTCGACGCACATGGATCCGAGGTCGCGATCGACGAAGTCGGTGAGATCACCTTCCGCAGCCCCAGCAACATGATCGAGTACTTCAACCGGCCCGAAGCCACGAAGGAAACCATCATCGACGGCTGGGTGCACTCCGGAGATCTCGGTCGTCGCGATGAGGACGGGAACATCTACATCTCCGGACGGATCAAGGACATGATTATTAGCGGTGGTGCGAACATCTACCCCGCCGAGATCGAATCAGTGCTGACGGATCACGAGGTGGTGGCAGAGGCCGCGGTGATCGGAATTCCCGATGAGCGATTCGGGGAGATCCCGGTGGGCTACGTGGTTCTTCGAAGTGGTGAAGTAGCAGATGGCGAGGTTCTGAAGGACTACTGCAGCTCCCGTCTCGCCTCCTACAAGGTCCCCGTGTGGATCGCAGTTGTCGATGACCTACCTCGCGGCCCCACCGGCAAGACCTTGAAACGCGTACTGCGTGACCAGACCGATGTTGCCAACAAGCCTCCAACCAAGCACTGATCGGAACGTCATGAAAACTATTCAAGCTGAACAGATCTCTACGGGCCACGGCCTTCTGGAAGGACCGCTCTGGACGCCAGAGGGTCTGCTCGCGGCCGACGCCATCGCCGGGGGCGTCCTTCGCTTCACGGACTCAGGCTCGACCGAGACGGTGATCGAGCACAGGCGCGGGATCGGCGGAATGGCCCTGCACGCCAGTGGCGGGCTCGTGATCAGCGGCCGGAACGTGGCGGTCAAGGGGCTTGTCAGCAGCGATGACACAGCAACTCATGTGTTGCGTGAGAATGATCCGTCCAACGGTGTCGTCGGATACAACGACTTGACGGTGGATACCCACGGTCGCCTGTATGTGGGTTCGCTGGCCTTCGTTGCTTCAGAATCACGGGATGTCGATAAGCCAGGTCAGCTCTTTTGCATCGATCTCGATGGTTCGGCACGTATTGTGGCAGAAGATGTTCTGCTCACGAATGGGCTCGGATTTTCGCCGGACGGCTCGCTTCTTTATCACGCCGATACCCTGCGTTCGACCGTCAACGTGTATGACGTGGACGACCGAGGCGGGCTTGGTCCCAAGCGATCCTTCGTGACGGCGGGGGACGGCGAACAACCTGACGGACTCGCCGTTGACGCCGCAGGAAATGTGTGGGTCGCTCTGCCGCACAGCGGTCAGGTCGGCTGCTTCAACCAAGATGGAGAGCGTGTCGCGTCGATTCAGATCGACGTCCCGATGGTGACGAGCTTGACTTTTGGCGGCGATGATCTCCGCGATGTCTACATTGTTTCCGGTTCCGAAGGTCTCGACACCGACCGCGGAGCCGGCGTGTTCAAAGCGCGCGTCGAGACACCCGGTCTGCCTGCGGCCCTGTGCCGAGTTGAGTTTTGAGCACTATGGGCGGCCTGCGTACCTCGGATGACAGCCGATGAGTACTGCCGCGTCCGACGCAGATCGCCAGCAGCTGAACTCTGGAACAGGGGAGGTGCGTAAACAGCATCGGTTCGATGAGTCTCGATTGACCCAGTGGCTCCAGTCGAACGTGAGTGGCTTCGCGGGCCCCCTGAAGGTGACGCAGTTCCGTGGGGGCCAGTCAAATCCGACTTATCTGCTGAGTACACCCGATGCTGACTATGTCCTGCGGCGTAAGCCGCCAGGTGAGCTGCTGCCGGGGGCTCATGCCGTTGACCGGGAGGCACGGGTCATGATGGCGCTGAACGGCGCCGGTTTTCCGGTCCCGAAGATCCTGGCCGAGTCTCAGGATGAAGCCGTCATTGGCACGGCGTTCTATGTGATGGGTCACGTGGAAGGACGGATCTTCTGGGACAGCAGCATGCCCGCGCTTGACCCTGGTGACCGAACCATGATGTTCGACGACATGAATCGAGTCGTGGCCACATTGCATTCTGTGGACGCTGATGCCGTCGGGCTGAGCGACTTTGGGCGCAAAGGGGGATATCTGCGTCGTCAGCTGAACCGATGGTCCCGGCAGTACGAGTCAGGGTCTGGTGAGCGCGACACAGACATCGACTGGTTGCAGGGCTGGCTCCGCGAGAGATTGCCTACCGATGAGCGTGTCTCAATCACGCACGGAGACATCAAGTGCGACAACTTCATCTTCCATCCCACGGAGCCTCGGGTCGTTGCGGTTCTCGATTGGGAGCTTGCCACCTTGGGTGATCCGCTCGCTGACTTCGGCTACAACGCGTTGATGTATCATCTGCCGAGCGACCTCGCCGGTGGGTTGGGTGCCCGTTCGGTCGATCAGCTCGCAGAGCTGGGGATTCCCACAGAGGCTGAGTACGTGGCGAAGTACTGTGAGCGGACGGCGCGTGAAGGCATCGATGACCTGGACCTCTACCTGGCGTTCAACGCCTTTCGGCTCTACGCCATCATGCACGGCATTCGAGCGCGGATCGAGAACGGTACCTCAGCGTCGCCGCACGCGAGCCAGATGATCTCGTCGATGCCGCAACTCGCGAAGCTCGGTAGACACCTGGCAGAACGTGCCGGCAATTGACCAGTCGGCGTTCGTCGACCGGGTCGCATCCGCGACGCCCTGACCGTCTCGATGATGCGGATGAGTAGGAGGGGCGAGCCAGCACAGGATGTCGTGGGCGCGGATGCGTTCCTCGCGCCGGTGGTAGATGGGCCGCAGGTCGAGGATCTGCTTCATGTCCGCCAGCTGCGCTCGACTTCCATCAGCTGCTTGTAGCCCAGGGCGATGTCCTCGACGCTTGGGCTTGGGGTCCGATCAGCGTAGGAGGTATTTTCCGTCGAGGTTCTCCTCCGCCTTGATCCTGGCGTGGTCGATGCGGAGCTTGCCGGCGCCGGTGGTGCGCAGGTGGCGGTTCGGTCCGAGCTTGTCGGCGATCTTCCCGCGCACCTCGCCCCGCTTGAAGTCGCTGAGCGTGTCGGTGTCGGCGATCAACTCCTGCAGGTGGGTGACGAGTTGGGTGCGCATGTGCTTGTCGCGCACCGCCGATTCGAGGTTGTGGCAGATCACGAACCGATCGGTGTCGCTGATCCGTGCTTCCTCGACGCGCATGTTCTCGGCGACGTCCTGGTAGCGGCCCGGGCGGGACGGGGCGGCCTTCACCCGCTGATCCGGAGCGGAGCTTTCCCCGAGGATGTAGGCGTGGTCGCCCTGCCGCAGGTAGTGGCTGTTCTCCTCGCTGGAGAAGCCGCGGTCGGTCACCCACACGATCGTGTCCAGGGTCCAGTCCCGCATCTCGTCCTTGACCTGCGCATCACCGTCTGATCCGAGGCGTTGCCCGGCTAGCACCAGCAGCGCACCGGGATGCCGTCCAGGGTGACGGCCATGCCGATGACGATCTGCGGCAGGTCGTCGCGGGAGTCCTTGGACTTGCCGTAGGTGCGGAACCCGGTCTGCTTCGCGTCACCGCGCTCGGGGCCGTCGCCCAGTCGGCGGCCGGCGTCGTTACGGGCGACGGGCTCGTCGGCCTCCTCCAGCTCGAAGTAGGTGCTGGTTGGTGTCGAAGAAACGCAGGGTCACATCGAGGTTCAACAGGTGGCGACCTTGTCGAAGACCTGCTTCTCCAGGTCGTCGGTTACCTCGTGCAGCCAGTCCATCGACCGGTAACAGGGCTGTTCGCCGCTCTCGGCCAGCCCGTCGATGTGCACGTCGTGGCTGCTCCAGTCCGTGGCGGCGAGTTTGAACGACGGTGCCAGCGCCCGGTTGGCGACCAGGGCGAACAGCACCCGTTCGGTGGCGGTCACGTCCCGGCGGCCACGCTGGGACCGTCCGAGCTTGTCCTCGCGGCCGAACGTGAACAGCAGCACCCTGAGCACCGCCCGCTCCCTGGCCGGGTCCCACTCGTTGTGGGCCAGGTGCAGGTACCGCACGTGGCGGTCTTGTTCTCCCGCTTCGTCGTCTTCACGTACAGCTCTAGACCATACGAGCAGAGTCCAGGCCAGTGCAGATGAATCGAATATTCGCGTCTTTAGGGATATTTCGACTTCCGCCCCATGCAGCTCAATGACCTGCTCCTTCAGCTCCGCAGAACCTCTAGAACCCACAAATTGCGTCGAACCCAGGTCTGAAGTGGTCAGCTGAGCAGCCGGCTGGTGAACGTAGCCCGTCGGCGCTCACCGAATGCGGAAATCCCCTCTCGCAGATCAGAGCCGGAGAACGAGTCAACCCGCAGCTGCCGAAGCGCAGCGGACTCGACCGGACGGTCCAGTGCCTGTGAGATCACCAGCTTTGTCAGCCGTATCGCGTACTGCGACTGCTTGGCCAGCTGGCTCGTGTACTCGACGATCTCCTCGTCCAAGGTGGTCGCCGCCAACACCCTGTCGATCAGCCCCAGGCGGTGTGCGGTCGACGCGTCGATTCGGCGAGCCGTGAAGAGCAGGTCCCGGGCCGCGCCGACTCCGACGAGCTCGATCAGCCGACGCGTGGAATCTACGCTGTACGCGACGCCGAGGCTCGTGGGCGGCGTGGCGAATGTGGAGGTGTCGGTGGCAAAGCGCAGATCGCAGGCCATGGCGATCTCAAGCCCTCCACCGATGCAAAAGCCGTTGATACCCGCGATCGTCACTCGTCGGCAGCGCGCGATACTCGACTCCGCCGACGCGACGGCATCGATGTACCCCCGCCCAGCCAGCGGATCCCCGAGTGCTGATCGTAGGTCGGAGATGTCTGCTCCAGCTGCAAAAGCTTCGTTCCCGGCTCCGCGAATGACCAAGGCAACCACCTCGGGGTGCGCCTCGGCTTGCGCGATCAGGCCAGGGATCGCGAGCCACATACTGAGGTTCAGGGCATTGCGTGTCTCTTGCCGATCGATCGTGAGGGTGGCAATAGGGCCGGTGACTGATAGGCGCACCTCACCCTCAGCCTGCTTTGAGGTCACAGCTCGTTCCCGCCGTCGGCGCGGTCCAGCTGGCTGGGGTCCGAAACCCTGAAGTCTGGATCAGATGCTCCGAGCCCCGGAGCCGATCGTTCGTCGGTGCGTCGAAACCCCTGATGGAGGGGACTGGGGATCGCCGCAAAACGATGACCAGCCGTACCTGCGGTCTCCTCGAACGTCTTTCGAGCCGCCCAGTGCGGGTGGGCGAAGGCGACTTCCGGTGTGGTCATGACTGAGACACACACGTCAACACCGTCGAAGAGGGATCGCCAATGGGCACCGTCGTGTTGTGAGAACCGCTCTGCGAGGTGCGTCTGGACGGTCGTCCCGTCGGCGTCCTCCGGCCTGAGCTCGGCAGGGATGGCGAGCATGTCGCACAGGCGGAGCCAGAAACGTTCCTCGAGGGCGGCCACCGCCACCACTGCGCCGTCGGCCGCCGCGTAAAGCCCGTAACGGGGAGAGCCGCCGGCCGGATGGGCGGTGCCTGGATCGCTCGACTTTCCGGAGACGTCCACCTGGGTCCGAGTCCACCAGTGCCAGAAGAACACATTCTCGGTCATGGCGATATCAAGATGGCTCCCCTGCCCGGTCTGCTCGACCGAGCGGAGCGCCAGGAGGATGTTGACGACAGCCGGATACGTCCCGCCTCCGATGTCCGCGATCAGTGTCGGCGGAAGATGGGGGACGCCCTGTGACTGTGAACGTCGTGCCGAAGCGAGCAGGCCGGCGTCGACCAGATAGTTCAGATCGTGCCCGGCCCTGGATGCGAGCGGGCCGTTCTGTCCGTATCCGGTGATCGAGCAATAGACGATGCGCGGGTTGAGTGAGCGGGCGCGTTCGTAGCCAAGGCCCAGTCGGTCCATCACTCCGGGGCGGAACTGCTCGATCAAAACGTCGGCCTGCGCGATCAACGGCTCGAGCGCAGCTGTTGCTGAAGGAGCCTTCAGATCTATCGCGATGCTGCGCTTGCCGCGATTCAGGGTTTCGAAGTCACAGGGTTCGAAGATGCGCATCTCGTCCCCGACGCCGGGGCGTTCCACCTTGAGAACATCGGCGCCCGCGTCGGACAGGAGCAGACTGGCCAGCGGTCCGGGCACCAGGGTCGAAAAGTCCAGTACTCGGACACGGGCGAGGGGCAATTGTGCCGACATGGGAAGGATTCTCCGTTTCGATCTAGAACAGTAACGGTGATTCACCAGTTCATCTTTTGATCTAGTATGCATCAGAACCTTTTAGTACGCATCAGAGCCCGCTGAGTCGAGGAGACATATTTTGAGATCCCCAGGCACCACCGTGACACGCTCTCCAGAGACGGATATCGATCTGCGACACACCGATCGCAGTCGAGCGCTTCAGCAGCGGTTAAGCGCATTCATGGACCAGCACGTGTATCCGGCTGAACGGGCAGTGCATCAAGAGATCGAGCGGTTGGGGCCTTGGGCCCTCTACCCGACACTCCTTGGCCTGCGAGAAGAGGCCAAGAGTGTCGGATTGTGGAACCTATTCATGCCCGCGACACCCGATGGGCAGGGATTGACGAACATGGAGTATGCGCCGCTCGCGGAGATTATGGGGCGAGTCTTGTTCGGAGCGGAGGTGTTCAATTGTTCGGCCCCAGATTCGGGAAATATGGAGGTCCTGCACAAGTACGGCACTCACGAACAGAAAGCGCGGTGGTTGTCACCGTTGCTGGAAGGAAAAATCCGTTCAGCCTTCGCAATGACGGAACCGGACGTGGCGTCGTCCGACGCGACGGCCATTTCAAGTTCCATCGTCCGTGACGGAGACGACTACGTCGTCAATGGGCGGAAGTGGTACACGAGTGGTGCGACCCATCCGAACTGCGAAGTCATGATCTTCATGGGCAGGACGAGCCCTGATGCGGAACGTCACCGGCAGCAGAGCATGATCCTCATACCTCGCAATGCACCTGGCGTGCACGTTGCTCGGGCGCTGCCTGTGCTCGGCTCGTACCTTGACCGCGCGTGTGAGGTCTGGTTCGACGACGTCCGTGTTCCGACCGAGAACATCTTACTGGGAGAGGGGCGGGGGTTCGAAATCGCGCAGGGTCGGCTGGGGCCCGGTCGCATGCACCACTGCATGCGTCTGATCGGCCTGAGCGAACGAGCTCTCGAGCGCATGTGCCAACGTGTCGATAGTCGGAGCACCTTCGGCCGCATGATCTCAGAACAGACCGTGACGCTCGAGCGGATTGCTGAAGCTCGAATCCGCATCGAACAGGCCCGGCTGCTGACCATGAAGGCTTCCTGGATGATGGACACCGTCGGAAACTCCGAGGCGCGCCAAGAGATCGCGATGATCAAGGTTGCCGCGCCCGCGCTCGCGCAGCAGGTCGTGGACTGGGCCATCCAGGCTTTCGGCGGTGCTGGCCTGACGAATGACTTTCTGCTGAGCTCGATGCTCGCCAATTCGCGGTCGATGAGACTTCTGGACGGCCCTGACGAGGTCCATCGGAACCAGATCGGACGGCTCGAGCTTCAGCGGCAGCGTGCAAAGTCGACTGCGGAGGCCTCGGCTGAAGTGCTCTCCCGGGACGAGGCAGTTTCGATGTCCGACTCCGGTTTATGGCCTCGCCCGGTGGATTGGCCGAGCGTTCCGACGGCTATGTCACCGTCAGAGCGGCAGGGCTGAGAATGCGCGCCCTGGTATCACTCCTGCCCGGCGGCCCAGAGACTCTGCATTGGCTCGATCTGCCCGAGCCGCTGCCCGGACCGGGCGAGGTGCGCGTCTCGGTTCGCGCCGTCGGGCTCAACGCGACCGATCTGCTCATGATGCGCGACCTCTATCAAGACAAGGTGGCTCGCCCCTATTCACCCGGCGGCGAGGTCGCTGGGGTCGTCGAGGCATTGGGAGACGGCGTACGTGATCTGGCCGTTGGTGATCGAGTCGTCGCAATCACGGGCTCGGGGGGATTGCGCGAGCAGATCGTCCTGCCGGCGGCGGGCCTGATCGGTATCCCCAGCGAGGTCTCGTTCGAAGAAGCGTCTGTCCTGCCCATCGCGTATGCAAGCGCGCTTCATGCCTTGCAGGACCGGGCGCACCTGACTTCGGGTCAGCGTGTGCTCGTCACCGGCGCCGGCGCGGGGATCGGGCTCGCGACCGTGCAGATCGCTACACAGTTGGGGGCTGAGGTCGTGGCCGCGTGTTCGACGGACGAGAAGGTCGAGGCTGCTCTGGCGGGCGGGGCGGTCCGTGGATTGGCATATTCGGGCACCGGCGACGACGCGCCCGATCGCCGAGAGCTTCGGCGCCTGTTCGCCGAAGCTGTTGGAGAAGGCGGGGCAGATGTCGTCGTCGATCCGGTGAGCGGTCCGTATGCCGATCCGGCTGCTCGTGCTCTGGGCCTGGAGGGGCGATATGTGCTGGTCGGATTCGCGGCAGGCGTAGGCCCGCTACCTAACAATGTGGTTCTGGTGAAGCAAGCGAAGGTGATTGGATCCGCTCTCGGTGAATACTTGAAGGTCCGGCCGGAGCGTCTGGGAACGCTCATGGCCCAGCTCCTCGACTGGTGCGTGGCCGGGACTCTGAGGCCTAGTATCACGTCCGTGGTACCACTGGATCAGGCCGCCGACGGACTTGACATGCTTGATCGTCGTGCGATCACCGGAAAAGTGGTCGTGCAGGTAGGGAAGTGAACCACTACACGGTACGCATTGTGGTGCTGCCGATGAGAGGACCCGAGCGTGGCACGAGGACCCTATAAGCGGAATCCCGAACGGATCTCGGCAATGCGTCAACGGATCATCGAGAGCACAGCACGGATCATCGGAGATCGTGGCTATTCCGAGGCGTCGGTGGCTCGCATCGTCGAAGACGTAGGTATTTCTCAAGGGACCTTCTATCGATACTTCGCGACGCGGCAAGACTTGTTCGACGTCGTTCTGCCGACCTATGCCGAACGAATGCTTAACTTCATCCAGGAGCATGTGGACAAGGACTCGGTCGGTCTGGTTCGGGAGATGCAGAGGATGCAGGCGTTCCTCGATTTCGTGGCAGACCATCCTTGGTTCGCTCGTGTCGTGGACGAAGCGAACGTTCAGGCCCCAGCTGGAAATGCCGCCTACTTCGACAGAGTGGTCAACGGCTACGTGAGAACGCTGAATCGAGCGGTCGAACGAGGCGAAATCGTAGGCTATGAGCCTGACGAGCTGGAAGGGATAGCCATCGCGCTGCTCGCCGCGCGCAGCTACTACGCAAAGGTGTATCTCTCCAGCATGGGACCCATCGGTGAGTCACGTGCTGCTGTGCTGAAGGGCTATCGCGCCTTCATAGAGCGCGCGCTCTTCCTGCCAGCACCCCGATAAGGGGATCTGTCGGCCTGGTCGCGCTCCGGATTTCTGGTGCGACCAGGCCTGGTTTGCGTACCCGTACGGCTCTTCGGCGGTTGGGGATTCCCGTCTATTGACAATGATGAATCACGATTATAGGTTTTCATGGTCGCGGAGTGAGCGGCATCACACACTGTGCGGCGCCAAGTGCGTCGACGGCTAAGGGAGTAGCAATATGCACACACGATGGATGGTGCCAACCCTGGCCACCATGCTTATCGCGAGCGCCTGCGGCAGCTCGGGCTCGGAGTCGTCGTCCTCGGCCGACAGCGATGCCACGATCGGCGTCATCGGCCCGAAGACGGGGCCGGCCCCGCAGTTCTACCAAGACACTCAGCGCGGGATCGAGCTTGCTACGCCGATAATCGAGGAGCGTTACGGTCTCGAACTCGACTTCGTCTACGCCGACGACGCCGGTTCACCGGAAGGCGCCTCGCGCGCCGTACAGAAGCTTCTGAATGAAGACGATGTCGACGCCATTTTCGGTCCTCCGACGTCGGCTCCAGCTCTGCAAATCGCTGAGGTGATCGCCCGCTCCCAACGTCCGTACCTCTTAGTGTCAGCAAGCAATGCAGACCTGGTCCCGACCGCCGGCGATAAGAATTTTGCGTTCAGAACGCAGTGGGCCGGACCAGTGCTCAATGATGTCAACAGCCAGGTGGTCTTCTCTGATGTCGATGGGAAAAAGCCCGTGGTCGGTATCGCCTATGCCGCAGACGCTTTCGGGCAGGCCGCAGTGGCCCAGTATCAAGAACTGGGCAAAGAGCTCGGCGTGGAGGTGGTGGGAGAGTCGATGCAGCCCGGGGCCACAGACTTCACCGCGGGAGCGAAACGGCTCCGTGATGCTGGCGTGAACTCGGTGTTCTTCAACTTCACATCTGGGTCCGACATCGCCACCGTTACCCGCGATATGAAGGTCGTGGGCTTCGACCCGCCGCGCAAGACGACCACCAGCAACGTTCTCGCGAACTACCGGGAGCTGTCCAAGCCTGACGAGTGGGAAGGCTTGAAGTTCGTTGAACGTGAAGACTTGAACAGCCCGAACTTCAGGAAGGTGCTCGACGCCTACAGGTCGGCCTATGGTGAAGAGCCCCAGCTGCCTACCGTTGTGTACAACGTGTTTTCGGCGTTGGACGCTTACGGCCAAGGGCTGAAGGCCGGCGGCGCCGATCGCGAGGCGGTCCGAGACGCGATCGAATCGGCCCATACCGTGGAAGTAGAGGGATCAACCTATGACACTCCCTTTGCGCCGGGGGACGGCGAATTCTACGATGCCGACATCTCCAAATGGCATGTGATGGGATTCGACGACACGCCGGAGGGCAACATCGTCACAGATGGCACAGTCGCTGACTGCACCACGCGCGGCTGCTGAGGGATCGGAATCTCGTGGAGATCGTAGTATCGGGACTGGCCGCGGGCGGTTTGTTTGCCCTTGTTGCCCAAGGCTTCGTCCTCACCTTCCTGACCACTAACACCTTGAACTTCGCACTCGGCGAATTCATGGTTGTCGCCGCGTTCCTCGCGCTGGCAATCAGTTCATGGGGCTGGCTCCCGTCCGCGGGGAAGATCGTTTTTGTGATCGCTGTTTTCGGTGTACTGGGGGCATGGACTTATCGATTGATTGTGCTGCCCTTCAGTTCCGGGCACAACGACACGCGGTGGCTCCTGTCGACCGTAGGTCTCTCTTTCATCATCATCAATATGACCACCAACGGCGAAGGTGTGCTGCGCCAGCCGCTCAACTACGGTGGAATGGACGAAGTCGTCGAGTTCCTGGGGGTCCGCCTTCCGTCCCAACAAGGCCTCATCGCCGTGACAGCGGTCCTTGTCACTATTGCGTTGGTGATGGTGACACGAATGACCGGGCTGGGCACCCGCATGCGAGCCGTGTCAGAAGACGCCGAAGCGGCATCACTCATGGGCATCTCGTCCAAGCGGATCGGAATGATTGCCTACGGCCTAGCCATGTCGGTGGTGGCTCTGGCAGGCGTCCTGTGGGCGGCCGAAGTCGGCGTCTCGCCGCAACTAGGCGAGCCCCTGCTTGTGGGCGCATTCGCGGCGGGCATCATCGGCGGTCTCACCTCTCTCTGGGGACCGCTCCTCGGCGGCGGGATCTACGGGCTGGTCACCGCCGCGGTCGGCGAATCCGCCGGTGTCATGTGGGGCGAAGTCTCCGGACTTCTAATCGTCCTGGCCGTTCTGATGTTCCGCCCGGAAGGTTTGCTGGGACGGCGAGTAGACGTGAAGCTCTGACCCCAGCAGCAGCCCGCAAATTGGACACACAAAGCTCGGTCCCGAGACGAGCACGAGCACGAAGGAACACCCAATGAACACGCGCTTTCTGGGTGCGACAAAAATACTCGCACGCTGGTCTGACGTCTCGCCGCAGCGTCGAGACGGTCTGTTCGTCATCGCCCTAGCCCTCGTCTGCTTTCTCGCGCTGACTCCAGGCCTGAGCGGCGAAGGGACATCAATTCCTCACATGCAACTAATAGGCCTGATGGCCGCGATGGTCGTGGCAGCAGTGGGACTGAACCTGGTTTCGGGGTTTGCTGGTCTCATCTCGCTAGGACAGGGTGCGATGTATGCCGTCGGGGCATATGTCTTCGGCTACCTCTCGCTTAAAGGTGAACTGCCGACTCTGCTAGCCGTTCCCATCACGTTGATCGTGTGTGCTGTTGTCGGTGTGGTCGTTGCCCTAGGAACTGCCCGCCTGCGAGGTCCACAATTCACGATGATCACGTTGGTCCTGGCGGTGCTAGTTCACAAAGTCCTGGTGGAGTGGCCAGAACTCGGTGCTGCGTCGGGGTATCCGAACACCCTGCAGCACCAAACTGGCCTCCTTCCCGAGGCGACCGTCTTGGGATTTTCCTTCGTGCCGCCCCTATTTGGTGGCGAGTTCGCCTCGGTACTCGTGCTGGTGTTGGTACTAACCGTGGTGGCGCTGGTGTTGTATAGGAACCTGAGCCTGTCATCATGGGGTCGGTCGCTCAGGGCTGTCGGCGAGAGTGACATGCTCGCCTCGCATCTAGGTGTTCACGTCTTTCAGCGGAAAGTCGCTGCGCTGGGAATCACAAGCGCACTCGGAGGTCTCGGCGGCATTTTCTACGCCCTGCTGTTCGCCCACCTTCAGCCGGAGTCTTTTGACGTATTCTTCTCAATCACCATCTTGCTTGCCGTCATCCTCGGAGGCAGCGGCACCGTTATCGGGCCCGCTGTCGGCGCCGTGATCGTCGTGTGGCTGGAACGCTCAGAGGTGCTGGACGGGGTTACAGAATTACAGCGTCAATATTTGAGTGACCAGTGGTACCTGTCCACACCTGGAATTATCGGCCTGATTCTCATCGCAGCACTGTTCATACTCCCGCGCGGAGTCGTAGGAACGATCTCGGACTTCGCGGCCAAGAGGACGCGCCGAAACCTCACCCAACTCACGGCACCCCCACTGCCCACTGAGCCGCTGTCACCGTCTAGCTTCTTGGCTGTCAACGTCGATGAAGCCGAAACAAGGACCCTGTTGGAAGTGGCCGGTGCAACGAAGCACTTCGGAGGGTTGCTGGCAGTTAACAGAGTTGACCTCCGCGTAGGACCGGGAAGCATCCACGGTGTGATCGGACCGAATGGGGCCGGCAAGTCTTCGCTAGCGAATTTGGTGAGTGGGGCATATCGTCCCGACAGCGGCTCGATCCTCCTGGACGGGGTCGATATTGCGGGCCGCCGCCCGGATCAGATCGCGCGGAAGGGACTTGCCCGAACGTTCCAGACTCCACAGCTCTTCAGTTCGGCCACCGCACTTGAGAATGTGAAGGCGGGATTTGCTGACACAGGCCAGCTGTCGTGGTGGAGGGCCGCGTTGAAGCCACGCGCTCAGTATCGGCGAGAGGTCGAACTCGAGCGGATGGCGACTGCGTTGCTGCGACGGGTGGGTCTGCTCGACGAGGCCTATGTCCTCGCCGGGAGCCTGGCATACGGCAAGGCGCGTGCACTGGAAATTGCTCGAGCGCTCGCAAGTCAACCAAAGGTTCTGATCTTGGATGAGCCAGCCGCCGGGCTCAACTCGACCGAGGTCATGGAGCTGGGGCGCTTGTTGACGGACCTTCGTGCCGATGGTCTCGGCATGATTCTTGTCGAGCACCACATGGATCTGATCTCGACGGTGGCGGACGAGGTGACGTGCTTGGCGCAGGGGACCGTCATCGCCCATGGAACTGCATCGGACGTCTTATCCGACGAGTCGGTGATGGCGGTATACCTCGGGGCGGCCGATTCTCCGCCAGCGGAATCACTCACCGAAGGGAGCCAGGGATGAGCCTAATCGTTGAAGATGTCAGTTCCGGTTATGGCAGGGCGACGGTGATCGAGTCGATCAATGTGGAACTGGCACCCGGCCGTATTTCAGCGGTGATCGGGTCGAACGGCGCAGGCAAATCGACGTTGGCGCGAACCGTGTGCGGCTTGCTGACTTGCCGTTCTGGGTCCATCATCCTCGACGGCAAACCCGTCCAGAAGCTGTCCGCGGCCCAGCGAGCTCGCGCCGGTATCGTCATGGTGCCAGAAGGTCGGCGGCTGTTCGCGAAGCTGACCGTTGCGGAAAACATCCGCATGGGCTCCTACGCGGCTGCGGGACGCGGAAAGGCATCGACGCAGCACGTCGAGACGCTCCTCGACGCGTTCCCCATCATCCGAGATCGCTGGAGCCAGCGGGCCGGCCATCTGTCCGGCGGCGAACAACAGATGGTCGCACTGACTCGAGCCGTCGCCTCGGCACCCAAATATCTGTTGCTCGACGAACCGTCGCTCGGCCTCAGCCCCAAGCTGACGCAGGAAGTCTTCCGCCTGATCCAACTGATCGCAGACGAGACGAACGCCGGAATTTTCTTGATCGAGCAGATGGCTGACGATGCCTTGGGCCTCGCGCAGCATGCCAATGTGCTCGAACAGGGACTAATCACGATCAGCGGGCCAGCTGATGAATTGCGGACTTCGCCCGATGTTCGCGCTGCCTACCTCGGAAAGATCCATTGAGATGTCTACCGAACTGACTCACTTCATTGGCCGGCAGCTCGAAGGCTTCGATCGTCAAGTGACACGAGAGATTGTCGGTGAGTTCGCTTCCGTCATCGGTGAAAACGACCCGATGTATTTCGATGTCGCGGTCGCTCGGGAGCTCGGGATGAAGGACATCCCCGCTCCGCCTACGTTCCTGATCACGTTGGAGATCGATAATCGAGACAGTCTTCGCTTCATCCGCGAACTTGGTCTCGACACCGCGATGGTCCTCCACGGAGAACAAGCGTTTCACTTTCGCTCGCTCGTCTACGCGGGCGACGCGATTCAGGTTCATCGCCGAATCATTGATGCTGGTTCTAAGGGAGCCATGACCTACCTCGTCACTCTAAACACCTTCCAACGCGGCGACGACATGGTCGCCACGTCTGAATGCACTTGGCTGATTAAGAGTAGGCAGGACAGTCGATGACCGACCATTTTCTAGTCCCAATAGGACGTTTCGGACCGGTCACCAGATCCATGTTGTCTGAGTACGCTCAGGCATCCGGGGACAACAATCCGCTTCACCTCAGTGATGCGGCAGCGCAGCTTGCGGGTCATCGCGAGGTGATTGCTCAAGGGATGCTATCTATGGCATTTGTCGGCCGGTGGGTGACGTCTTGGTGCCCACTTGACCAGATCCACTCTCTGAGCTCACGATTCACCGCTCCCACACCGTTAGGCTCACACCTCATATGCGAAGGTCATGTCACCTGCAAGGAACAAGAATCGGCGAAAATCGTCTACACCGTAACGACCGAGATGAACAATGTAGTAACGATCAGAGGTACGGTTGTGGTTAGTTCTTCTGCGCTAGAGCGGCGTTCGGGACCGACGGGCCTAGACTCGTGACACAGACGACGACCATTGAAACTGCACCGATCGCCGCCTTGAGCGCAGCCCGCCAAAATGGGGATGGACTTTCGAATCGGACGGTCAAGTATCAACTACGTTGTCACCCGCCGCAGATACCAAGAACGGCACGCAACAATGCTGCCGATGCGGATATGCTCGCCGTTCCATCGCCAGGGTGCGCTAGCGCCGTACGCGCTGCGGTGCAATGGTCTACGTCATCAGCTTAGTGACCGTAGATAGAGTCGGGAACAGGTGCGACGATCTTCGCAATGAGTAGCGTTAGTCCTGCCAAAAGTCTGTGGTGCAGAGGATAATTGGTGTTTGTGAACATTGAAGGACTGTCCAACGAGCAGGCCGCTATGCTCAAGTTTGCGTCGCGGTGGCAGCCCTACGGCGGCGGGGACCCGGGAGACATCCTGATCGAGTTCGGCCTCACCGATAGGGACTTCTTCACCCGGTTGTCGACGCTGCTCGACACTCGCTCACTGGTTGCCGGTCTCGACCCGGCGACGCTAGCAGCGATACGTGCGACCTGCCGTCTGCGCTTGGCGCATCAGCGTCGCTAAAGCTCAGCACGTCATATCTGAATCTCGCGGTAAGGTCCGCGGGACTTCAGCTGCAGTGCACCGACACGCTATCCAGGATCCGGGTGTGGCGCAACGCGGCGAGCGCGTCTGCAGCGATCGCGCCGGCGCGGCCGACGATGAGCGGATTGACATCGACCTCGGCGAGGACGTCCGCGAGGTCACCGACCATTTCCGAGAACCGGGTCACAGCGTCGATGAGTTCGTCGATGTAGTAGCCGGGTCGCCGCGGAGACCGGTGAGGATCTTGTGAAGGCGAAGCGACTCGGTCGCCCGGCGCGCGGTAACCGCCGTGACCGGTGCCAGCTGGGTCGAGACGTCACGGAGCAGTTCGACGAAGATGCCGCCCGAGCTGCGCCGCACTTGTGGACCTCCTTCGCAACAACGTCAGTGATGTCGAACGTGAGAGGCGCTCCTCACCTTTGTGTGGGTAGTTTGGGGTCGATTCCTCCGAGGTTCAGGTAGATCATCGAGGTCAGCGATTCGGCGGAGTGGTGCCCGTAGCCGCGAGCGTTGATCAGTCGGATTTTTGAGTTCACCGTTATCTGGAGCGTGGGGTTGTGATCGTTGTTTGACCTGCGGGATTGTGTGGGAGACATGTCGTCGACGATGGTCGAGCCAGCGGTTCGGGCGTGTCTCGGGGACTGGTTGCGGTGGCGCGTTGCTCGCCGAGCAGTAGCGCGAGTTTGTCGCGTAGCTTGATGTTCTCGGCCCGTAGGACCTTGACGTCGTCGAGGAGGTTTTCGACCCGTCGGGCGAGGGAGGTTTCGGTTGCCCGGTGAGCTGCGGGCTGTCGTGGTGACGTCGATCGGGTGGAATGGCGGAGACGTTCGACCTCGTGGCGCAGGTCAGGGTCCCGGTAGAGCAGTGCGCGTGAAACGCCGCCGGCGACTGCCACCGAGGTGAAGGTGACGGGGCTGCCTTCACGGTCGAGTCGCCGCAGCGTTTCGCGGGCCCGGTCGCGGGCGCTGGCGGAGCGTCGCCTGGTTGCCGCGGCGAGGTGGGCGTGGTTGTCGGCGGCGGCCATCAGTGGTGCTCCTGTTCCTCGAGGGCCTCCAGTGCGTCGATGACGTGCTGGAGGTTCGTGGCGACCTGTCGGTGGTTGGCGGCCAGTCGGGCGTTTCCTCGGCGTTCGGCGAGGTCGATGAGTTCGAGGGTGTCGTCGCGTTGACGGATGTGCAGCGGCAGAAAATTGGGTGTGGTCTGGAAGTCCGGGCAGGTCAGGCAGGCATTGGGATGCGGGCAGTCCTGCTGGGGAGGCCGGCCGCAGTACCCGTTGGGCAGGCTCGCTTGGACCCGGGCGAGGTTGTGCTTGACCCACTCGGCATCCGCGGTGGGGGCGTCGGGATCGAAGTCGAGTCGCTGACCGCCGATGTCGACGCGGCGGCGCTGATAGTCGTCGAAAGCGGCGCGCACGGTGGTGTCGTGGATAGTGGCGTATCGGGCGGTCATCTGCGGGGACGCGTGGCCGAGAAGCTGTTGCACCACGTGCTGGGGCACGCCGGCGTTGATCAGTCTGGTCCCGACGGTGTGCCTGAATTGGTGTGCGGTGACGCGGACGGCCTGCCCGGTCTCGTCACGGAGGTCGATCACCTTCTGCCAGTGAGCCAGGCGGGTGCTGAGGGTGGCGTAGCTGAAGGAGCGGACTCCGTCGGGGTTGGCGTGCGGGGAGGGAAACAGTCGGGCGCAACCGCTCGGCCAGCGGGAAAGTAGCTGGGTCTGTTGAGCACCGATCGCGTCGGCTGCCTTCTGGGACAGTGGGATTAGCTGTTCGCGGGCCATCTTGGTGTTGAAGAACTTCAGGCATGGCCAGCCGACGCTGTCGGCGATCAGCGGGTTCAGTGGCAGCGCGCAGGCGTCGTTGGCGCGCAGGCCGGTTTCCATGATCAGCACCAGCAGGTGACGGGTGGTCTCGTCGGGCAGCCGGGACAGGTTGTCGGGGTTCTCGAGCTGGGCCATCACGAACTCGGGGATGAACCGCGGCAGCGGGCGGGGGCGGGAAGGAAGCTCGTCGAGGTAGATGGCCGCGTGAGACGGCAAGCCGGGAAGCCAGCGGTGCCGGTGGCAGGCGTCGAGGAATCCGCGCAGGACAACCAGGTAGGTGTTTGTGGTGTTGCCGGACAACCGCGATGTGGCGGCCAGCCAGGATAGGTAATGCTCGAGTATCTGCCGGGTAATCCCGCTCGCGCCAGTGACTTCGGGGTGTTGCTCGGTCAGGAACGTGGAGAACCAGCGCAGGGCGCGTTCGTCGATGCTGACGGTGCCGAACGACTTCCCGGCCCCGAGGCGGTAGCGGGAACAGCGCTTGACCGCCTTGCGCAGCCACGGCTGGTCGATTCCGTCGAAGCGGATCTGGTGTGGCGGCCTGGTTTGCGCAATCCCGAGCATGCCGGCCCGCCATACGTCGCCGGCGAATTCGGTTTCCGCTTCGGGGCCGTCGGCCAGGTCGCGCAGATGCCGCAGGGCGTAGCGCAGCTGCCCGATCGTCCTGCCGCCGCAATCCGCCGCCGCGTGTTCGTGGGCCGTGTCCGTCCATCGCTGCGGGGACAGATCCAGCAGCGAGTCCACGCCCGAGCCGGTCACCAGATCTATGAGGCCGCTGATCATCGTCGGCAGCAGCCGCACCGCCCGGTCATCGTGGCGGCACTGGATGGAGTAGGCGATCTCCAGGCGCAGCTGCGTCGGCAGGGCCCGCAGGTCGAACACGTCCACCAGGCGCGAGTTGGACCTGAGTCGGATCGGTCCGGTGGTGGCCACGAACGCGTCCAGGTCCGGCTTCCCGAACCGCCGCCATCGGTTGTAGTGAGCCGAGCACACGAGCCGGCTCCATGCGCCCCGCTCGCAACCGTCGACCCCGCACCGGCCCCGCGCGAACACCGGGTCGTCCGGGTCGATTCGGATCACCTCGCCGGCGAAGCCGGGGCGAACGGTCGCCGACAGCGTCTCCAGCAGCGACTGCCCGGCGGTGCGGGCCGGTGCCAGTGCCCTCGTCATCGGGACACATCCGGCTCGGCCCACACCCCGGCACGGACCAGTTCGGCGCGGACATCCTCCACCGTCAGGTGCACGTAGGTGTCGTTGGTCGTCGTCACCGACCGGTGCGTGAGCATCTTCGAGACCACCTCGATCGGGACGCCGGAACGGATCAGCTCGGTCGCCCGAGTGTGACGAAACATGTGTGGGGAGAATGCGATACCGGTGCGATCCCGGATCCTGCCCACCAGTTTGGCAACGGCGTCGTAGCGCAAAGGGTGACCTTTCGGGCCACTCCAGAGGTTGACGAAGACGTAGTCGCAGTCCAGGTCCCCGTATTCGGTGTGCATGTAGTCGCTGTAGAGGCGGACCAACGCCGTCGACACCGGCACCGCGGTGATCGTCGCGGTCTTGGCCCGTGCCCCGTTGGCATTGTCGGTTCGCGGCACGATCCGAACCTCGCGGCGCCGGGAGACGAAGTCGGTGTGCCGCAGCCCCAGGGCCTGCCCGATCCGCATGCCCGTTTCGGCAAGAAGGGCAAACAAGAACCTGTCCCGCAGCCGCGTGCAGGCGCCCAGGACGACAGTGACCTGCTCCACGGTCAGCGTGGCCGGCAGCCGCCGCGGTACCCGCAACTTGACCGGGCGGGTCGGGATCGCCCGACCCTTGGTGACGTGATGCAGGAACGGTTTGAACGATCCGCGGGGCACCCGACGCCAGGCGACCAGGCTGTCGGCCAGGCGCACACCGGTTCGGGCATGAAAGTCGTAGAAGCCGAACAGGGCCGCCAGGTGCCGGTTGACCGTCGCCGCGCAGCGTCGGTCCGCCGCGGCGTCGAGCACGATCACGTTGGGGGCGGGAGCACGCAGCCAACGGACGAACTCCGACACGTCGTCGACCTCCACGCCCGACCATTCGGGCCCCCGCTGCCCGAGGAAGTCGAACCACAGTGCCAGACTGTGAGCATAGGCACGAATTGTGTTCGGGGACCGCTCGATTGCGGAAAGGTGTGCCAAGTAGCGTTCCGCCGGGCGCACCGGGTCCAGATCGTCGTCGAGCACGGTCCACGACTCCGCGCCCGACACCGGCATCACCAGCCGCTGGGCCCTCACCCTTCCGCCCTCCACCGAGGTCGGCTCGACCGAATAGTCGAACTGTTCCAGGTCTACTCCCGTTCCTGTGGAAACTGTGGGACGTCGAAGACACGCTCCAGATAACGTGTCGCCGACGAGGTTCCCACACCGCGTCGGCTACATCGGAGACACCCGATTCATGGCTCCAGATAATGATACCTTCGATGAGTCCGTTGGAGATGCCGAGTTCTACTGCGGCGATGATTCCGTCGTAGTGCTTGTCGATCTGTTGGGCGAGCATTGTGAATGCGGGGATTCCGCTGTGTGCGGCGTCGTCGATCCATGTGCGTAGATGCCGTTTGGCGCGTGAGGGTTTGACGACGCGGAACAAGTCCCGCATTTGCTCTTTCAGTCGCCATGCGTGCCCGACCTGCTGATCCTGATCTGTGAGGGTGTCGAGAAGGGCGCGGCGCTGGTCGGTGAGTCGTTCGGCGCCGGTTCGCAACGCGATGCGGACCTTGCGCCAACTGCCGCTCGAGAGCTCGATTCTGCGGCGGTTGGCCGAGGAGGCGTCGGCGAACACTCGGTCCAACGCCCGGTTCACCCACTGCATGACATGGAATGGGTCGAAGCAGATTCGGGCGTTCGGCACGTGTTCCTCGGTGGCGACGCGATAGGCCTTCGATCCGTCCATCGATACCGCCTCGATCGAGTCGAGGTCGGACTCGTGTTGCTGCTCATAGAAAGCCGCGAGTGATTCAGTGCTTCGGCCGGGTTCGATATGCACCACGGTCTTGGTGTCGTGGTCGCCGATCACGGTCAGGTACTTGTGCGGGTGTCGGTAGCAGATTTCGTCGACGCCGATGCGGTAGAGCCGGTCGAGCCGTCGGGTGTCGAGTAATTCGTCGACGGTGCGGTTGATGATTGCGGTGACCGTTTCCCACGCGCAGCGCATCAGCGTGGAGACCGAGGTGCGGTCGGTGCGGGCGGCGAGCCAGAGGACGGTGTCTTCGAAGTCTCGGGTGTGCCGGGCGGTGGGCCGCGCCCACGGCACGTGTTCGGTGCGCACCCCGCAGTGTGGGCAGTCGATGCGGCGGATCTCGTAGACCAACCACAGGCGGTGTGAGGTCAAGGTGCCGCCACCGGCGTGTGGACCGGTCATATGTTGCCGGCGACGTGTGCCCGCAGGGGCACTCGAGTCGGCGGGCACGCAGGCGTAGCTCGACCTCGACATCGGTGTCTGTGATCGACACCGCGGACACCGATGCGCCGGGGATCTTCAGGAGACGGTTAAATGCAGTACTGACGCGCACGTGTAGCGGGCCTCCGGGTTGAGGTAGGTGTGGTAACCCCGAAACCTAGAGGTGCTGCGCGTGCGCGTCCCTCATATCATCGGTGAAACGCCGAACAGTGCGGCCAACAACACAACCCACCCTGAGCAGCAGAAATGGCGCCCACATAAACCCGAGGAGCGCCACGTGAGATCTATGCGCCTATTGAGCCCCGCGGTTACTCCGTAGGACAAAGCCCCGACGAAACTTACTTCTCGTCGAACTGAGGGAACATCTCGGGTGATCGAGCTGACCGAAACGCAGCTCGATATCTTGCAGGACAACGGCTGCCATTTCCTTTGTGGGGTCCACCCCGGTTGCGCGTGAGATCTAGCGCCGATCCGCAGCTGCCGACAGGAAGGTGCAGGCACTGGGTGGAGCGAACAACCATATGGTCGTCATGCCTGACGCCGACCTGGAGGCAGCGGCGGACGCACTTGCATCGGCTACCTTTCCGCTTTGCGCGGTTCGAACACCACCTCGCTCTGAGGCCCGTTGAGTGAACGCATCACATCAACGAATATGTCCAGTCCGCCGGACTGATTCAAGATCCCGTCGCCGACCTTTTAGAAAACTTCTGGAATGACCGGCGCGGCGGTCTAATCGACACCAGCCACTCCAGAAGATTGAGATGAAGCAGGCGCACTCACCCAACTTGTGCGTTCCTCCCACATCAGAACAGTGGCCCTCGCGCGAACGCTGTCGGAACAACTCACAATCGGTGGAGAGCGTGGGCATCGACCCCAGCAAGCGCTACGGGTCGCCGTTCATTGGGGATAGAGAGATCCCGCCAAATGCCGCATTAGCCAGCCAGTCAAAGGCCCCACCGACGGCCAAATAAAGTTCGCGCCGCGGACGTCCAACCCGAGAAATGTCACCGACCTCTACTGGAGTCGTTCGGCGAAGGCGCAGCGACCGAAATAGACGGAGACAAGGACATTCAGCCATTGCGACTTCTGGGGTTCGACTCCGACGAGATCGAATTGATTGCGTAAGACGAAGGCTTTCCAGTATTTGGAGCGCGCTAGCAGATGTTCAGAGAATGCAGCGCCATTCGGCAAGGACCATGTCTTCGAGGACCTCGGCCGGTCGCTGTAGTCGTAGAAGGGCATTCGCGACATCGATTCACTGCCACCAGCGACCACCACCTGCGCTTGCCCGCTTGAGCTGCATTGCGGCGCCCCAGATGGCTTGCAGTCCGCTCCCACAAGGACGGTTCACGTTGTACGCGAGTACTCCGACGTCCAGCCCGGCGGCAAGAGAGACGTCGTCGACGTCACCGCCATCCACGCCAGCCCGACGAGGGGCCTCACGGACAACAGCTCCAAGCTCGTGCGCCGAGACTTCCTGGAACCGCTCGATGGGTGTCCGTGCCCCATCGAGGATCACAATCCTCTCCGAACGGCACTCACAGGGTTCCTCCTTTTAGTATGAACGGCGTAGTCATGACCCCGACCATTGAGGTGGGCGCCTCTCAAGAAACGCAGCGACGCCCTCCTTGGCATCGGCCGACTGCCGGACCGCCTGCTTGGCACGCTCCGTGCTTATCCACGCCGCCTGGTCTTCATGGCGGTAGAGGTCGTTGAGAGTTCGGAGCGACTCCTCTACGGCCAGCGGCGCATTGGCGAGTACGGCGTTCGCGAGGTCGAGCGCCTCCTGCACCGTCTCGCCGGGCTCGACCAGTCGATTGACCAGGCCCACCTCGAAAGCGCGCGCCGCACTCAGCGGACGCCCCGTCAGTGCCAGCTCCCGAGCGAGGTTGAGTGGCAAGGCGCGCGGACCACGGAACAGCCCTCCGCACTCAGCGATGAGGCCCAAACTGACCTCGGGCAGGCTGAACGCGGCCTCGTGCGACGCCACGATCAACGTCGCGGCGAGTGCGATCTCGAAACCTCCGCCAGCAGCGACCCCCTCGACGGCGGCGATCACCGGCTTCTGCAAATCACGGCCAGCGATGCCATACGGACCACCACGCTCGGTCGGTTCTCCGGCCCACCGCTGCACATCGGTACCAGCGCAGAACACCGCGGGACCACCGGTCAACACCGCCACCCGCGCGATCGGGTCGTCCTCGAAGGCGTTCAATGCCTCATCGAGGGCCGCGGTCAACCCCTCGTTGAAGGCGTTGCGCTTGCCTGGTCGGTCCAGCGTGAGCAGCCAGACTAGCCCGGTGCTCTCGGCGGCCACGACCTTATCCACCATGACGGTCATTGTCTTTCTCCCTTCCGAAACTTTCGAAGAAGGCCAAACTGTCCGGTCGGCGCAAAGCGGCCGCATCGGCCACGTCACTTGCTCTCGCGCCCTGCAGGATCTCTTTCACGGGTACTTCGAGCTTCTTGCCTGACAGCGTCCTGGGAACTGCCAGTGCTGCCACGATTCCATCGGGCACGTGACGAGGAGAGAGTTCTGTCCTCAGCGCAGTGGCCACCGCTTCCTTCACCTGCTCCGATAAACCCACCGCCGTCTGCCCCACGACGAACAGGATCAGCTCGTCGGCGTCGCCCTGATCTGAGTCGAGGTGGACAATCAACTCCGCCAATCCCGCCGATTAGGCCAGGATCGCGTCGGACACGCCTGCCCCCACGGAGGTGATGGTCCCAGCGACACAGCTTCCCGGGTGAAGGGCAGATCCGGCGTGACTTAGTAGGAGCCGTGCACGGTTCGTTGACGAGTGTGAGCTGTCTCGGGTCACCCAATGCGGTGCAGATCAGACGTTGCACGGATACCAGCCTCCGACGAGGTTTACTCATGAGTGCCCACAGGGTCAGGAGGGCGTCAGGCGGGGGCTTGATCAAGGCTGTACCTCTTCGCCGACCAAGACCTCTATGATGTGCGCTAGTTCAGAACCTCGTGATCGTCGACGATTTCGGTGTCCGTTGCGATCGTCGAACGTCCGAGATACAACGGAATTCGCGTCACCCAGGCCGCGGCAACGAGGAGGAGTGCGCAGCTGAACAATGCAAGGAGGAGGGGTGCGCGGACTCCGACAGTGTCGATGAGAGGGGCCAGGCTGAGCGGCAGCAGGCCGGCGACGACGGCCACTCCAACGTTATAGGGAATGGCGTACCCCGACTGTCGGATCGCGGTCGGGAAGAGGGAGGCCAGCAACCCAGGCACTGCTCCGGCGAGTGAGGCGACTCCGATCGCCGCCGGCAGTGACACCACGAGCAGCAGTGGGGAGTCCGTGGCGATGGAAGGCAGAACAGAGAAGGCAGCGATCGAGCTGATCATCGAGGCAACCGCGCCGCAAACGAAAAGAGCTCGCCACCCGTAGCGATCTGCAAATCTGCCCCACAGCGGGATTGCGATCATCGCGCCGATGATCGCAAGGAGGCTGCTCGACAGGGCCATGTTGGCCGAATGCCCGAGATTGACCTGAAGGTACGTCGGCCAGTACTGAAAGAACACGATGTTGATGATCGACAGCGTGCCGATGAGCAGAAATCCGAACATGACGGCAGGGCGGTGTTCACGGAGGACTGCGGACAGCGACCCCTGGCGTTCAGAACCCTGCGGGCCGACCTGTTCCTCAAGTTCCCTGAACGCCGGGGTCTCGTCCAGCTCCCGACGGAAATACAGAGCCACGACCCCGAGAACCCCACCGATGATGAATGGCAAACGCCACTCGAGGGAAGGTGAACCGGTCCAGATGTTGTCCGCGAGAAAGTTCGCCACGTAAGCGGCGCTTGCACCCATCAAGAATCCGCCGTACGCCAGCGACTGAAGGTAGGCACCTGCGTAGCCAACGCGTGACGGTCCGGCGAACTCGGACACAAATACCGCCGCAGCAGGCAATTCGCCGCCGACCGCACATCCCTGAAGCACTCGCATCAGCAGAAGGAGCATGGGCGCCAGCCAACCCACTGTCTCGTAAGTCGGGAGCACGCCGATACCGAAAGTGGCAGCGGACATGAGCCCCAAGGTGAAGATGAAGATCTTCTTACGGCCGATCCGGTCGGCGAGACGAGACATGAAGATGCCCGCGACGGGGCGTGCCACGAATCCGATGGAATAGATTCCGAAGGTCTGAACTAACCGGAGCGTTTCTGAACTGCCTTCCGGGAAGAACGCCTGACTAATCGCCGAGGCAACGTAGACGTAGGCGACGAAGTCGTAGTATTCAAGCGTTGCGCCGAGCGATGCAAGCCTGAGGTTTTTCCGCTCCTTGCGGTTCGCGGAACTCATGGTGCCTCCAGGTGAAGGTTCGACGGTTCATGCCGCAGAGGCTGGCGTTGACTTCAGCCGAGCGGCGCGTCCGGGTGCTCCGGGCCACACCGAGTCTGAGACGTACGTCACGCGAATGCCAATATCGTTTCTGAATCCCGCCTATGCCGGATCCGAATGGGCTGGCTGCGCAAATAGGTGACATGGTGGCCTTGCCGGCCGATGTCGATGTCACGGTTGCCTAACCTGTAGCTGGGCGCTCCGCGTCGCGACCAAACGACCCGCACGAGAACAATGTGGCTTGCGTCGGTGAACGTGCTCGCCACCTGCGCCGAGAAGACGGCCACTGGTTCCGGATGATCGCACGATCAGTGCAGTTGTGGATCCCAACTCGCTGCTGGCGACGTCATCGTGTGGGGATGCCTACTTTCGTGGCTGATGTGAGACCCGACGGCGCGCCCGGCTCGCTTGATGGCGACCTGCGCAGGGTGTCCATCACGATGCGCTGGATGAAGGCCTCGTCGATCGGACGCGCCGTCACATACCGCCGGAAGTAGATCGGTGCGAGAATTCCTTCGGCAATGTCGAAGTCTGCTGGATCTTTCTCACCACGACTCTTGGCTCGTTCGGCGATGGGCGACAAGGTCGCATAGCCTCTCCCCGTATCGACGGCTGTCGCCAAGCCGTCCGGGTTGCGCCCACGAAGGATCGAATGCATGGAGCTCAATTTCGAGGGCACGCTGCTCTTCGGCCTGCTCCACCTTCCGCAGTGCTCGGCTTCGCGTCAGGTCAAGCCCCAGAGTTCGCCGCGAACCTCGTTCTGGTGCGCAACCGAACGACTATTGACGAAACGGGGCGATTGTTGGTCATGAGAAGTCGGTGGTGCCATCGGGAAACGCCCGCCTGCTCTCCGAAGTGTTCGCGAAGATTGCACTGGCGACCTACGCCCGTCGATTCCGACCGTCGCTGCCCTTGCGCGAGGCCGGGGACATCCGCCACGTAATCGGTCACAGACAACCTGTCGGCAGGTAGTCCTTCGACCCTAATTCTCACTGTGGTGTCGGCAGGGATGTTCCATCGAGATGCGGCAGTCGACCCGGAGACCCCGACACCGAGGGCAAGGGCGATCGGCGGAGTAGCGCTCCGAATTCACGCCAATGGCACCTGGACGCGAGTCGAACGCAATGTCGAGTCGCGCGTGTTGGCCCGTTCGCGTTCTAAGAAGCTCGGGGACACGGCGAGAAACAAGGTGTGCCCGTCCGACCCGCCGAGAGTGACGTCGAACACCTGGCCGTCCTTGACAGTGATCTCGTCGTACACGGTGCCGCCCTCACCGACCCGCAGAGCCCGTTGATGGAAAGGATCAGCGACCCAGATTGCTCCCTCAATATCTTTCTCGGCGATCCCGTCGGGGGTCACCGACACGTACGCGGCGACTTCGCTCGCGTCGCGGCTTGCCGGCATGTCGCCAAAGTGGGACCATTTCCGTCGGTTGCCCAGCGATCCATCCGATCCGACGTCGAAGGCTGTGAGGCAGTTGCCGAAGAACTCGGCGACGACCAGGCTGTTTCCGTCGCAGACCGAGCCGTTGGGGCACCAGACGTCATCAGCGACGACCTCGACAGTTCCGTCCGGATCGACGCGAACGATGACCGCAGGCTCCATTGATGCGGAGTTGGTGACGTCGAATCCGAAGCACCCTACCCAGCATCGACCCTGTGGATCCACCGCCATATCGTTGATCTGCCACCTCGCGTACCCGCTGAGGTCTGCATGGGTGACGAGCGTCCCGTCGTGCTCTCGCCTGAGGATGAGCTGATCTTGCATCGAAGCGACCAGGAGTCGACCGTCGGGAAGCATTCCCAGCCCCGATGGGTTGCCGGGCACCAATGCCTCTACCCGTGGATCGGTGCCGTCCTCCCTCACACTCAGGACCCGTTGCGTGTAGCAATCGCTTACCCAGATGCGGTCGCCCAACCAGCGCGAACCCTCCAGGAAGCTGGCGTCACCCAAGACAGTTGAAAACTCTCGCATGCGTACATTCCTTGCATCGTAGAACCGTGGTTGAGCCGAGGGTGTGGCGCCAGGTCAGTTGGGCATGGGGCTAATTGCCCCGTCCAGCGATGTCAAGTCATCGCGGAGGACCAAGTCGCCCACTCGGGCCGGCGGCGCATCCATCAGCACGTATAAGACACGGACGGGCTTGCTCCCTCGCGGCACCCATTCGTGCATGGTTCCGCGCTGAATGAGGAAGTCGCCCGCCTGGAGGCTTTCGACGACCTCGCCGCCATCCAGCACGAGATCGAGTTGGCCCGAGATGACCACTGCGACATCCTGGGTCTCCGTCCGGTGCATGCTGGGCACGCTGAAGCCTGGGTCGAACTCGGCGGTCCGAAACAGGACCCGGCTGCCCGCGGGCCCCGGAGCGCCGTCATCGAAGTCTTCTTCATCGTTGCTGGGCGGAAATTGACTGGAGCACCACACCACGCTGGCGTCGTATCCTGGAAGCCGCGGTTCGGCATTGACCACGCGGTCCGACTTAATGATGGCCTTGCCCTCGGTGTCGTGTCCTGTCACGACACGTCTGAAGCTGAACGGCATGGTGTGTCCTCCGGCATGCATCGTTGGTTGATTGGTTGGTCTTTGGTTGCGCGTCGTCAATCGTCGAAGTCGATGGCGTCGTGCGGCCATCCGACCGTGCGCAGCAGGTACGCGTGCGACTCCTCGACAACGTGCTGGACGCGTGCCATGTCGACTCCCAGCAGCTTCCCAGCCCACTTTCGGATCCGTCCGTTGACGAGGACCGTGTCGACTGAACCAATGCCCGCGCCCTGAACGACCGACGAGAGCACATTGTTGCGCGGGAACAGCGGCAGGCCGCCGACGTCGAGCAGGATGATGTCGGCCTTCTTTCCTGGCGTGAGTGAGCCGACGACGCTCGAAAGTCCGCAATTGTCGGCACCCTTTTGAGTTGCAGACTCGATGACACCGCGCAGGGACACCGACTTGGGCCCACCGCGGTGTTCCTCGACACGCTGAAGTAGGTACAGCGCGCGCATCTCGTTGAACATGTCGATACCGAATGTCATCGGATTGTCGTTGCTCAGACCGGGGCGAAGGCCTTGCTCAGCCCACTCGGTGTACGGGATCTCCCCATAGCGGAATTGGGTCTCGATCCGAGGACAGACATTCACCTGGCCACCGCCATCGATTACCGCCTGTCGTTGGCTTGACGACAAGAAGTTGGCATGATTGATCGCCTCACGGCCATCAAGCCATCCGCTGGCGTAAAACTCCTCAACTGGCTGGCTCTCGATCCCACTGTCGAACGAAATCCAGACATCGAGATCCTTGCGCAGGGCGAACAACGCGGTGTTGTCGTCGAAGCCTGTCGTGAAAAGGCGCATGGTTTGGAGCGAGTCGTCGCTAGAGAAGAACGTGTCACGAAGGCGGAATGCGTCACGCGGCAACTGCCCGGCCCAGTCACCGTAGCGAGGCGAGCCGACCGCGTGAACGCCCCGGCCGCCAGCCGCGACCATCGCCTCGATGCCAGCATCGGAGTGCTCCGGAGACCGGGCATTGTGCATGTTGTCGACGACGGTGGTGATGCCACCCTCAAGAGCCGTCAGAAGCGTAATCAACGTTCCGGCGTAGATGTCTTCTGGCCGGCATGCTGGTCCGAAAAGCTGGTGGGCTGCGTGCATGTAACTGCGGCTCGACGTCGGGGCGCCGTGGACGGCAGCGACAGGGTTAGTCGTGAGCTGCGGCACATTCTCTGGGATAATCCGGCCGAGCGCACCTTCCCAACAGTGAATGTGTGGATCGCAGAATCCCGGCATGACGATACGGTTGCGGGCGTCGATGACAGTCGCACCGGCTTCCGAAATCGACGGGCCGATCTCGGCGATCCTGGCCCCCTCGATCAGGACGTCGCCCACCGGGTAGTCGCCCACGTGACTGTCCATCGACAGTATGGAACCGCCCTTCAGCAGGATCCGTTCCTTGGGATCCGCCGTGAATCTGTCGGACGTGTGCCGCTCCAACAGTCGCTCAAGGCGCTGCTGCGAGAACTCAGCGTCGGGGTAGATGGGGTCCATGAATGTCTTCATGGTTGAGGTCCTTCCGGTCCAGAACGTTCGAGCGTTCGAGCCGCCAGGATGGGTGCTTCCATGGCACGGCTTCCGAGCACGTGTTCGAACGTAACAACGGTCCGACCGACTGGCTAATGCAGTTTCGGCATGCCCGATATACGCGAATTGAATGCCGAACTCAACCTGCGATCGTGGGAAATTCGGCCGCGGAGATCGTGTACGCCCTCGGCGAGTTGCGTCGGGCCGTCTTGTCAGTCGCTGAGCGCATGCCGGGCATAAGCATTCGGTGTTGGCGTGAAGGTTTTGATAGCCCGTAACGTGACGAAGCAACAAAGGTCTAGGTCCAATACGAGGAGTTGACGTCATGCGCGTATTCGTCACGGGAGGAACGGGCTACATCGGTTCGGCTCTGATTCCTGAGCTCGTGGCCGCCGGTCACACTGTCCTGGGACTCGCGCGATCCGAGGAGGCAAGTGACACGTTGCGGGGTCTTGGGGCTGAAGCCCATCGAGGCGACCTCGGCGACATCAGCAGCCTTCGAGAAGGCGCGCAAGCGAGTGATGCGGTGGTGCATCTTGCCTACAATCATGACTTCTCCCAAATGAGCTCCGCAGGGGAGGTCGACCGGGCGGCGCTATCGGCGTTCGCCGAGGAGTACGCCGGTACCAGCAGGCCGATCGTCGGGGCGTCCGGGATTCTTGGCCTTCCTCGAGACCGCGAGGTCACCGAAGTGGACGTGCACGAGGCCTACGACTGGCTGCCGCCGCGGGACCGCGCCGAGCGTCTGTCCAAGCAGTTTGCCGAGACTCACGGAGTCATGAGCTCAGTCGTCAGGCTCGCCCCAACTGTCCACGGCACTTCCGATTGGGGGTTCATCACCACCTATGTGCAGACTGCGCGCGATCGCGGCACCGCGGCCTACGTCGGCGACGGCACCCAGACATGGCCTGCAGTCCACCGATCTGATGCGGCTACGCTCTTCCGGCTAGCGATCGAGAAGCCGGTGGCGGGCGAGGTGTTGCATGGGACGGCGGAGAACGTCGCGATGCGGGATCTTGCCGATGCCGTGGCGACCAAGCTGGGTGTCTCCGTGTCGTCGATTCCCGCGGAACGAGCAACTGATCATTTCGGTGCCGTGGGGCACTTCTTTACCTTGAGTGCGGTAGCGTCCAGCGCTTGGACGCGTACAAGATTCGGCTGGGAGCCCTCAGGGCCAAGCCTGTTGCAGGACATTGCCAGCGGCGCCTACACCGACTGATCGCTAACGAAGCGACCGGTCAGAATCCTGGCGTCGCCACGGCTCGTGCGCCAATGGGGCCGAGAATCTCGACTTCGAAATTCTCGGACCTCCACATGCTATCGGCTCGCCCATCAGCGTTCCGTCTGTCCAAGCTCGGGGCCCATCGCCGAAGCGCACGCGGAGTCATAACCATCAACACTCCACTCGATCTCTTGGCGCATGGAAAATCTCGCCACGGATGTCCCCGCCTCGCTGTGCTACCAAATTTTACAGACTTCTGATTCTTCCAAATTCCTTGGCCTGGCTGCACGTCACGGTGAACCGTCGCCAGGCCACACCAACGAAAATGGGGACCGCATGCGATTCGTGACCTGTAAGACTTCCGAGCACGGCGACCTGGTGGGAGTCATCGAATCAGACGGCATCTTCACGCTGTCGCCGGGTATTTCCCTGATCAGCCTTCTCGGCGACGACGGGAGCAGGCTGCGCGAGTCCGGCGAGCAGGCACTTGCAAATCCATTCTTGGTGCTCGAAACACTTGAGACGGTTCTGCGTTCGCCAATTCCCGAGCCGAGAAGTATTCGCGATTTTGTGACGTTCGAGAGCCACACGGAAGGCACAGTCAAGCTTGCGGGCATCGGATCCAAGCCTGATGACATGTGGTATCAGATCCCGACTTTCTACTTCTCAAACCCCCACGCCGTCGTCGGCCCGCGGGATGACGTGCCCATGCCGCCTGGATGCGAGCTGTTCGACCTGGAGCTCGAGGTCGCCGCGGTCATAGGCAGGGCGGGGCACAATCTCAGCGTCGCCGAGGCTGAGGACCACGTCGTCGGATTCACGATCATGAACGATTGGTCTGCTCGTGACATTCAGTTTCAAGAGATGCGCATCGGACTTGGGCCGGCCAAGGGCAAGGACACCGCGATCACTCTCGGACCGTCCCTTGTCACCAAGGATGAACTCGAGCCCTATAGATCAGGAGACTCATACAGCCTGACGATGGAGGCACGTATCAATGGCGAGGTCCTCGGGACGGACGTGCTCTCCAACATGGCATGGACCTTCCCTGAACTTGTCGCGTACGCCAGCCGTGGCACGGCGGTCGTCCCTGGCGACGTTCTCGGCTCGGGCACTTGCGGCATGGGTTGCCTGGCCGAACTGTGGGGTCGCCAGGGGTACGACGCACATCCCTCGCTGCAGATCGACGACGTTGTCACCCTGACGGTCTCGGGATTGGGCGAGGTCTCCAATCGAGTTGTCGCGGGAGCACATCTCCTCCCGCTGCGCTGACTGAACCCGCCGACTGAGTAGGACCACACGATGCGATCCGTCTTCGCCGCCCATCCAAGCCCCGACGACCCCTTGGCGGCTCTCCGACTCGACGACCGGCCGGCACCCGAAGTGCCGGACGGCCACGTTGCCGTCAACGTGCGCGCAGCGAGCGTCAACATGCATGACATCTTCACCCTGCAAGGCGTCGGAATCAGGCCCGATCAGTTCCCCATGATCCTCGGAATGGATGGCGCAGGGACACTCGATGACGGCAGTGAGGTCGTGATCCATTCCGTCGTCTCCTCGCCCGGGTGGCATGACGACGAGACACTCGATCCGCGCCGCAGCTGCCTCTCGGAGCAGTATCAAGGAACCTTCGCTGAACGCGTGGTCGTACCTAGCGGCAACGTGCTGCCCAAGCCGCCCCTGCTAACCTACGCGGAGGCGGCGTGCATGGGTGTCGCGTGGCTGACGGCCTATCGGATGCTCTTCACGCGATCAGGCCTACGACCCGGCGCTACGATTCTCGTTCAAGGCGCCTCGGGCGGCGTGGCCACGGCGCTCATTCAACTGGCATCCAAGTCGGGGTTCAAGGTCTGGGTCACGGGTCGCACCGAGGAAAAGCGTGCGCTGGCGTCCTCCCTCGGCGCGAACGAAGTCTTCGAGCCGGGCGCACGCCTTCCCGCTCGGGTCGACGGTGTTTTCGACAGTGTCGGCAAGGCGACGTGGGCTCACTCGATCAAGGCCCTCAAGCCCGGCGGCGTCATTGTGACTTGTGGTGCTACGACCGGAGATCCCGAGGCGGCTGAACTTCATCGCATCTTTTATCTGCAGCACCGGATCGTCGGCTCGACCATGGGTACACGGTCCGAACTCGAGGGCCTCCTTGCGTTCTGCGAGGGCACGGGGGCGCGTCCCCGCATCGCAGCAGAGGTACCTCTCAAGGATGCCGAGCAGGCGTTTCGGACCATACTTGCGGGCGACACCGCCGGTAAGATCGTTCTGACCCTCTAACGAGGCGGCACCGCCCCGCGGCGGCCGACGACCGGCGACTGAGCAGCATCGCCGTCACCTGTCCGCCAGTTCCGTGAGTCGAGCACGAACCGACTCGATGACCGCGTCGACCGCGCCCGTTTTCCGGCGACCGGCGCGAGTCGCGGCGACGAGTTCTCGATGCACAGCGGGCTGAAACGAGACCCCGTGCAGCGCGCCCTTCTCAAGGTCGTCCCGGACGTAGGTGTATGGCAAGGCGGAGCAGTATTCACCTCGCAGGACGAGGGTTCTCATCATGTGGAGTGAATCGATCTCGATCCCCAGCGTCTGCTCGGTGTCACCCTCGACGACCATCCTCACCAGATTCCGGAACCCGGGAGTCAGCGCGAGCGGAATCGACCGGAGATTAGCTGAGTCGATGAACTTGAGGCCTGGCTCGAATGACCCCGGGGCGCCGACGAACAAGAGTTCGTCCAGGGCGAGGTCCTCAAACTCCAACCGTGGCATGTCCACATCAGGCGCCCACCGAGTGAAGATTCCGACGTCGAGACGGCCCATGTCCAGCCACTCACACAGGAACATCGGCAGTCCCTCGGTCAGGTGAAGTTCAAGCGCGGGATGAATTCGCGCAAAGCCAACCGTGAGGATCTGCGCGAGCTCTGGCATGAGGGACGGTGAGATACCGACATTGACGACGCCTCTCAGATCGGTGACCGCTTCGCGGACCGATGGGCCGATCTCATCGATATACCTCAGAAGGTAGTCCGACATCTCGCTGAGGCGCCTTCCCGCGTCAGTCGGCCTCACCCCCTCGGGAACCCGGATGAGAAGCTCGACGCCCAGCTCATGTTCGAGGGCCTGGATCTGCTTGCTCAGCGCTGGCTGGCTGATGTGGAGCCGGCGCGCCGCGCGACTGATGCCACCCTCGCGGACGATCGCCGCGAAGTACTCAAACTGTCTTATTTCCATGGTCGGCAATCTGCTCGGAGTTCAACGACGTTGATTGGAAAGCGCAAGCTGGCCACCGATCTCCCTAAAATATATGTGCTTGCGTTCGATCGGCCATGACCTCATGAGGATCCGCCACGCTCGACGCACATTAGATTGTCCCCGGAAATTCAGCAAAAGCGAATCCTCCAGCCATACACCCGAAGAATGCCGAACATACGAAAACGGCATTAGCGTGACCCGGGCCACGCTAGTAGGTTTCGAAGCTGTTAAGCGCGGCAGATGGCGTGGTTCCGATGCCCCGGGCGACCGTCTCACCGCAGCCACACCGAGAGGACCACATCTTTCATGACGGCTGACGTAACCCGCGGTACCACCCGGGCGATCCGGAGTCTCCCATCGCTCCTCGACCAGCACTCGTCGACCGCTCGGGGTACCGATCCCGAGCAGCAGATCCTGCTGCAGGGTGGAACCATCTTGTCGATGGACGATACTGTCGGCGACTTCGCGACTGGCGACGTGCTGATCGTTGGTGACCGCATCGCCGAAATCAGCCGCTCCATCTCTGCGCCCCAAGCTACCGTTATCGACGCCACGGGCCGGATCGTGATGCCCGGCTTCTGCGACCCACACATTCACTGCTGGGAAGGCACACTCGGGAGGCTCATTCCCGAGAATATTCCGCAAACGACCGACGACCCGATCAGCGGAGCTCCGACGTCGAGTCGCAGCTACATGCACGCGGCCCACCGTCTACTCGCTCCAGCACATCGCCCGGAGGACATCTACGCCGGGACCCTGATCTCGATGCTGAGCGCGCTCGATGGCGGCATCACGACAGTAGTCGACAACATGCACAACGCCCGCTCGCCTGAGCACTCCGATGCTGCCGTCGAGGCGATGTTCGCATCAGGTGTGCGAGGGGTGCACGCTCTGGGACGCCCCCGGTCGGGCGTTTGGGCCGAGCAGCTGCCGAGTGATGCGTTTCGGCTGCGTGACACCTACTTCAGCAGTGACGAACAACTCCACACGATGCGCCTGTACGGCGTCGGACTCGACGATTTGACCGAGCTCCTCGCTGTGCGAAAGGAACTGGACGTCTGGATTTCCTTCGATAGCGGCGTCGAGCGTCAACCGGTCGAGCAGTTCTATCGTGATGGCTTGTTCGACGGCCGCGAGGCGTTCAATCATGCCAACTTCATGTCCCGCGATCAACGCCGGTCGATCATCGATAACGGGGGACAAGTCAACGTCTGCCCGCGCATCGAGACCCAGTTCCGCTATGGCGAGATTCCATACACCGAGTGGGTAGATCAAGGTCTGCGTCCCGGGATCAGCAACGACAACCCAATGACGTTCGGGATCGACATGTTCAGCGAGATGAAGTCGCTCTACATGACGCAGCGCATTGACGAGCACCGAGGCGGACCAAAAGCCGCCTCCCTTCGTGACGTTCTGCGATCCGCGACTCAGAAAGGCGCGGACAATTCCGGACTGTCCGATGTTGTGGGGTCTCTGACTCCGAACAAGAAGGCCGACATCGTGTTGTTGAATGCTGGCAACGTGCGACTCTTCCCGCTCAACAACGTGGTTTCCTCCATCGTGCAGGGTGCCGACATCGGTTCGGTCGAATCGGTGATCGTCAATGGGCGAATCCGAAAGTGGGCGGGACAGCTGCTTGGGGTCGATATCGAAAGTGTTCGTCGCCAAGTCGAGAAGTCCCGCGACTACCTGCTGGATCAGGTCGCCTGGCCGCACGATCGCATCGACTTCGATGACTGACCGCCTTCGCCATTATGGATAACACGACCCCCGTCACTGCCGTCGACATTCACGCGCACTTTGTCTCCATTGACCCGCTGCCGGACGACGGCACTGCGCCACTCTGCGTCGTGGACCCAGCGGGCGGGCGAGTCGTCCGCGGCGGATCGGTGCTGCGAGCTTTGACATCGGCGGCGTGGGACGTAGGCGATCGGCTTCGAATCATGGATAACGCTCTCGTATCCCATCAAGTGATCTCCACGCTCCCAGTCATGATGGAGCACGCGTGGCAAGCTGACCCGGCTTATGCGCGAGCGCTCAACGACTCGTTAGCCGCTGCCTGCAATTCGGGTGGAGGACGCTTGTGGGGCCTGGGCTGTCTTGCGGCCGCCGCCCCACTGTCGGAGTTGGAGCGCTGCCTCGAGCTCGGATTGCGCGGCATAATGGTGGGTACACGCATGGGGTCATCGGATCTCGACGATCCCGAACTCCAGAACCTTTGGGCTGCATGTGACGAGGCCGGTGCCTGCGTCTTCGTTCATCCTGTCGATGGTGGACGCCGTGTTCTAAGGCGAGCCGCCGCGCCGCTCGACACAGGTCTAGGGATGATTACCGACACCGCTATGGCGGCGTATGCGCTGGTCTTCGGCGGGGTGCTCCAGAACCACCCGACTTTGCGTGTGGCCCTCGCTCACGGATGCGGCACCTTCGCATGGGCGGCGCCCCGCCTGCACCACGTCGTCGCAGCAGCAGGCGACGACCGCGTCCGGAACGGGGACTGGGAGACACTGACTCGCCGGTTGTACGCCGACACGCTGGTTCTTGACCCTTCACTCCTGGCGCTGCTGGAGCGACGGCTTGGGCCCAACCGGCTCCTCCTGGGCAGCGACAGTCCTTTGTTGCCGCTCGATGACGCTGTCCGAGTCCTTGACCGCGCCTTCAACTCAGGTGACCTGTCCACTACGTCCAGACGCGACCTCATGGCGAGCAATGCGTTGGAATTTCTGGGGTTGACAACCGAGCGCGGCGCCGCGGCCGATGCAGCGTTGATAAGTACTAGGAGAGGCACATGACCGAATTTTCCATTATTTTGGAGGACGCATGTTTCCTTGAGGGCTCTCGGTGGGTCGACGGCCGACTCTGGGTGAGTGACTGTTACACCCAGCGCGTCATCAGTGTCGCTGAGGACGGGTCCGACCCGCGTGTCGAAGCCATGATCCGTGGACAGCCGTCAGGGCTCGGCTTTCTGCCCGATGGCCGCCTGCTCGCCGTGTCGATGCGGGACCAGCACATCAAGCGGCGTGAGTCCGACGGAAGCATTGTGACCCACGCCGATCTCCGTGGAATCGCCAACAGTCAGATCAACGACATGGCCGTCGATCCCCAGGGCCGATGCTGGGTCGGCTGCTTCGGCTTCGACATCGCCGCGGGCGAACCCATGAAACCGGCAGTTCTGGTGCGCGTGGATCCTGACGGGTCGGCGGAGGTCGTCGCCGAGGACGTGTGGTTCCCGAACGGTGCCGTGTGCGACGGCAGGACGTTGATCGTGGCTGAGACATTTATGAACCGTGTGACCGCCTTCGACGTGGACGCCGACGGCTCACTGCTCGACCGCAGGGACTGGGCACGCTTCGGCGACCAGCCAGGCGCGCTCAAACTCGATGAGGTCATTCCGCTTCTCGACATGGCGGCAGACGGAATGTCCGAGCCTGACGCCGAAGGGGCGATCTGGGTCGCTGACGCGTTCCATGGACGTGCCCTGCGGGTTCGGGAAGGCGGCGAGGTCCTCCAGGAGATCGACCTGCCCGAGGGTCAGATCTACGACGTGACCCTCGGCGGCGCCGACGGGCGGACTCTTTTCCTCGCGACCTCGCTTAACGGCCCGGTCGAGGCCGAACGAGACGATACCCGCTTGGCGACACTCTTCTCGACGCGCGTAGACGTTGCCCTCGGTTGAATCCATCCACATCGGTGCGAAGCCAGGTGAAGGGCCGATCGGTGGCTACGCGCCCAATTGTCACAGGCTGTGTGCCGATCGCTCCGCAGGGTTCCGCCTACTGCACCGCCAACCACATCTGAAATCCCCATGACCCCGATGGCGGAGCCCTCTCCCCTCAGCCAACTAAGGAGTAAGCAACCATGGAGTTTCCACTCACGGTAAAGGACTTTCTGGATCGGGCGGTGACCGTCTATCCCGATCGGGTAGCAATCGTTGATGAGCCGGACCAACCCGCTCCGTCATGGGGCACCCTCACCTACACAGAGGTCGATCGGCTTGCGCGGGCACAGGCCGCCAACATCGAGCGGCTGGGAGTACCCGTTGGTGGCCGCGTCGCGATCATGTCGCAGAACAGCGCCCGTCTGCTCGTGTCGTTCTTTGGCGTCTCGGGATACGGCCGAATCCTCGTGCCCATCAACTTTCGACTCGCAAGTGAAGAGGTCCAGTACATCGTCGATCACAGCGGTGCCGAGATCTTGATGCTGGACCCCTCTCTCAAGCACCTCGCCAATGAGCTGACCGGTACGCGCGTCTTCGTGATTGGCGAGGACGACGATGAAATCTGGGCCAACGCCGATGCGCCCACCGAGTGGGTGGCAGACGAGTCCGCCACGGCAACCATCAACTTCACGTCCGGCACGACTGCGCGACCCAAGGGCGTGGAGCTGACTCATCGCAATCTGTGGCTGAATGCCACGACGTTCGGTTGGCAGGCTGGGGTCAACGATGATGACGTTTACCTCCACACGCTCGCGACATTCCACTGCAACGGCTGGGGCATGCCTTACGCGATCACCGGCATGGGGGGTAAGCACGTAATCCTTCGTCAGGTCGATGGCCGAGAGATCCTTGAGCGAGTTCGCCAGCGTGGCGTGACGTTCATGTGCGCTGCCCCTGCGGTCATGCACATGGTTCTCGATGCGCTCGCGGACTGGGAAGGTCCTATCCCCGGACGGGACATCGTCCGCGTGGTCGTGGCGGGCGCACCACCGCCGACACGGACCATCGAAAGAATCCGTGACGAGCTGGGGTGGGAATTCATTCAAATCTATGGCATGACCGAAACGTCGCCGCTCCTGACAATGTCGCGGATGCGAAGCGAATGGCGGGATTCGTCCTCGATGGAACAGGCACAACTTCTTAGTCGCGCGGGAGCACCGGCTCTGGGCGTGCGAGTGCGGATCGACAATGAAGGCGAAATTCTGGCTCGGTCCAATCATGTGCTGGCCCGCTACTGGGACGACCCGGAAGGAACGGCGCGTGTTCAGGTCGACGGGTGGATGCACACGGGAGATGGCGGAATGATTGAGCACGGGTACTTGACGATCGTGGACAGGAAGAAGGACGTCATCGTCTCGGGCGGTGAAAATGTGTCGTCCATCGAGGTCGAAGATGCCCTGATCTCGCACCCGGGAGTTCGCGAGGCAGCAGTCATTGGCACCCCCGACGCTACATGGGGGGAGGCGGTGACCGCACTGGTGGTCCTCGCCGACGCCACCGTCACCGAGGCGGACTTAATCGCCCACTGCCGCACGCGATTGGCTGGTTACAAGTGCCCCAAGAAAATCGAGCTACGTCAGGCACTAGAGCGGACGTCAACTGGGAAGCTCCAAAAGTTCAAGCTTCGCGAGCCCTACTGGCGAGGCAGCAGTCGCGCCGTCAACTGATGGCGTCCGGGCCGGGGCGATGCATATTCCTACGTGATAGACACACGGATCGAGAATCGCTGATCCGGAATCGGAGAAACTTGGCCTGACGGATACCGCCTGCCCTATAGCGCAATCCCAACGTTGATCTATCGTGATGCGTTACCAAAGTTATTGACTGCCAAACTGAGTCGCATTCTTCCTGCCTCAAGCCTGGGTGCGTCGCGAGTGGGGCTCCAGGCAGATCGTGTCGGCATGCCCATATCGGCGATGGGTTGGGAACGTTGAAATGGCGGTTCGTTTGGGTTTTCTGATTACCGGGAGTGCCCGCCTGCCGTTACTGTGTGCGTCGACGGTTGCCCGGCGACGAAGGAGACACATGGTGGTATCACCGAGGGGTTCAGACGGTTCGGCGAAGAAAACGACCAGGGAGATTCGTGAGTGGGCGATCGGGAAGGGGCTGGAGGTGTCCTTACGTGGCCGGATTTCGGCCGAGATCGAGCAAGCCTTCCACGACGCTCAGCCGAAGAAGACTCAGGCTAAAGCGACGCCGGTGAGGAAGACGGCCGCGACGAAGAACGCCGCGACAAAGACGGCCGTAAGGAAGACCGTAAAGAAGACCGTCGTTAAGAAGCCGGTCACGGCGAAGCCGTCTGCGGAAAAGCAGGTCGCGGCGACAGCGAGCAAGGTTCCGGCGAAGACGTCGTCCAGAGAGATCCGTGAGTGGGCGATCGAGGAGGGGTTGGAGGTGTCCTTACGCGGCCGGATTTCGGCCGAGATCGAACAAGCCTTCCACGACGCTCACGCGAAGGAGGCTCAGGCTAAACCGGCGCCGGTAAAGAAGATGGCCGCAGAGAAGACAGCTGCGAAGAATGCGGCGGCGGCTCCGGTCAAGCGGGTAGCGACGAGCAACGCTCCGGCGGAGAAGAAGGACACGAAGAAGGCGGCTGCGCAGAAGACACCGGTAAGGAAGGAATCCGCGACGAAGACGGCCGCGACGAAGAAGGCTGTGGAGACGTATTCGGTGACGAGTGCGCCGGTGAGTAAGGCTCCGGCGAAGAAGACGACCAGGGAGATTCGTGAGTGGGCGATCGGAGAGGGTCACGTAGTGTCCTCCCGCGGCCGAATTTCCGCAGATCTCGAGCGGGCCTTCCATGACGCTCAAGCAGCGAAGGTTCGGACAAAGACCGCGAAGGCCAGGAAAGCTTCTGCGACGAAAGCGGCCGGGAAGAAGACGTCCGCGTCGACGTCTCCGGTGAAGAAGTCGGCGGCGAGCAAAGCCCCGGCAACGAAGGCCGCCGCGAAAAAGACGCCTGCGGAGAAACTTCGGTGAAGAGTGCATCAGCAAGTAAGGCCTCGGCGACGAGGACGTCCAGGGAGATTCGTGAATGGGCGATCGGGGAGGGCTTGGAGGTGTCCTCGCGCGGCCGGATTCCGGCTGAGATCGAGCGAGCCTTCCATGACGCTCACGCTGATATGCCGGTTGCGTGAATTATCACGCTACCCAGATGGATTCGGCGGTCTACGTGCCGCGAAGGCTATGAGCCTGTGGGCATCCCGATCTTCGGGGCCATGCGCTGGGGTGGTTGGCCGGCGCCAGTGGTGCCGGCTCTGGGTCCGAGGTTCCCCTGGCGGCACCTGAGGTGAGGACTCCGGCGCGGGAGTGGAGTGGGTGCAGGAGTTCCGGTCCAGGGCAAGCCTGAGAGTGGTGTGCGTCGCGCTTCGGGTGTGCGGCGGAAAACTTGTATGCCGTGGTGGGTGTGACCGGGCGCCGGCACATGCGGGACAATCGCGCACACTGACGGGTCGCCGGGTCGTCTCGGACAACTGCCGAGGTGATCGCCGATCCTCGCTCTGGGGAACCGCCGGTGGCCGCGGTTGCCGCCATTTTGAGCGGCGACCGATGACACGATGGGCGGGTGGGGAGACAGAGCGGGATCTTCGGGGTCGTGGGCACTTGATCGTCGGGCTGGTGGCGGCGGTGGTGTTCGCCGCGTTTACATCCCGGCCGTACACAATGGCGACGTCGTTCCAGTCGGCGTGGACCGATCCATCGATTGTGGTGGCGATCGTGCTCGGCGGCGCGCGGCGGCCGGGGCCGGTTGTGGGATGGTCCTGTGGCTATTCAGGCCCGTCTCGAAGGCGCCGCCAATGAGGAGTGCTTGCCAAAGACGTGGATCGAGGTCACTCCAACGCTTCGTGGTCATGGGATCATCGTTCGCCTGATCCCCGACCAGGAGCAAGGCCGAAGGCCGGTCGCTGCGCGTCTAGTTCAATGCCCACCTGAGGGGTTTCTTCTGGCAGCGGTTACGGCCGAGCGGTCCCCTGTGCGCACTGGCAGGGTGGTGACCATGCAGACTGCCGACAAGGATGTGCTGGACCTGCTCGACCACGCTTGGGAACGGTTGTGGAACCGTATGGCCGGCCTGACCGATGGGGAGTGGTCGTGGCGGCCGGTTGACGCGGACGACAAGATCACCATTCGGTGGCGGTTGTTTCACATCGCTGAAGTCCTGACCCAATTACGCAATTGGACGTGGCTCGCAGTCACGCCGCCGGAGGCAAAGGTCGATAGCGGCGGCGCGGACTGCGCGCAGGATGCCCTGGCCTCGATGGACTTGGCGTACGCCGCCTTCCGCGAGCTCGTCACCTTCGAATCCGTCGACCTGACCGCGGCGATCGGTCCGGCCGCCGGGCCATACGGTTCGGCAACCCGAAGGTCGTTTGTCCTGCGCATCGCGGACGAACTGATCCATCATGGCGCCGAGGCCGCGCTCTTGCGCGATCTTTATGCCAGCCGTACGTGTCACTGACTGAGCGACCCGAATTGGAGCGCTTTGATTCAGATCAGCGTGGGTGTCACGCAACGGTCAGTCAGTACACCCCGCCGCCCCCGCCCCCGTATACACCGCTCAACCTCTGCTGAATCGGTCACACGCCCGCTCCTCAGCGCGCACCCTCCGGGTGCTGGGGCGCACCGCATTTCGCAGCCACCGGCTCGCCCGGGCGCGCAGTGACCGATTGTGGTGGCGACCGGTGCCGTGGGGTGCGAATCGAGGTCCCCGGCCCTACCGGAACAATGGCCGGTGATGAGCGAGACAAACATGGGCCGCGTACCAGTGGGGGATCCGATCCCGCTCCGGTTCGACCCGACCACCAAACAACGCCTCGAGGAGTTGGCCGCCGACATCGGCCCGCGCCGCTTCGGGGCACTGGTGCGGGTGGCCGCGCGGCGACTGCTCGCCGACCCCGACCGGGTGCCGCAGGCACTGGTCCAGGCCAGGCGCGCCTCCGCCGACGCCCGCCGCATCCCCTGGGCGGAGCGACCCCTCGACCTCGACCCCGCCACCAGCACTCGCCTCCACCAACTCGCCCACGAGTTCCACACCGACCGCAGCGCGATCGTCCGCGTCGCTCTGCACCGCTTTCTCACCGCGGCGGGCCGATTCCGCCACCCGGTGCTCCGCGAAGACGCCCGCACCGATCTGACCTGCCGCACCCGCGTGTACCTCAACCGCTCCGCGCTGGTCCGCCTCGAGAAGCTGCTTAGCCGCAACGGCGACGCCCCCACCGCCGCGGCCATTCGGGTCGCGGTCCACCGACTCCTCGACGACCCCGGAGACCTCACCGCCGACCTGGCCACGATCGGCGCCGCCCGCGACCTGACCCCGGAAACCCTCGGCCCGCGCACAAATGTGCACTTCGACGACGACCTGCGCGACCAGCTCGACGCCCTCGCCGAACGGCTCGACTCCGACCGCGCCGAACTCATGCGCCTGGCCGCCCGCCAGCTCCTGGCGAACCCGCGGGACCTCGATCAGGCGGTAACCGAGGAGATCTACCGCGGCGACGCCAACCGGGACCTGCTGATCGCCCGGAACACCCGCCGCCGGCAGACCGCGGACCAGGCCACCGCCGTGCCCCCTGTCCGCAAGGCGCCGAGCCCGCAAGGGAACCCGTTCGGGAAACGGCATGTCTTCCGGTTCGATGAGGACACCAAACGCCGCCTGGAGGAGCTGGCGGACGAGTACGGTCCCCGCCGGATGTCCGCGCTGCTGCGGGTTGGGATTCGCAGACTTATCGAGAACCCGTCGGCCGATGAGGCCCTGGCGCAGGCGCGCCGCGTCGCCACCCCGCCGCGCACAGCCCGGGTCGACGTCGCCCTCGACGACGAACTCCTCGCGCACCTCGACGCCCTCGCCGAACGGCTCGGCTCGAACCGTCAGGAGTTGGTGCATCTGGCGGCCACACGCATCCTCCGCTTCCATCACAACATCGAGAACCGGATGCTCGACGAGATGTTCCGCGCCCAGAACAACCGGAAACACCTGCTCGCCAAGCATGCCCGCCGTGAGCGGATTCGTCGGACAGGCCGCGGCAGCGGCACCTGACCTGCGAGAATGGGCGGTGGGTCGGGCCCCGCACCACCGGAGGACCCATGTCTTTCGTTTCTGCGCCTCGCCCTCGTCGCGTCCACCGCGGCCGCCGCCCTGTCCCTGACCGCGGCGCCCGCACACGCCGCCCCAGCTCCGAGTGGGTGCGACATGCAGTTCTTCGCGGTCGGTGCCATGTCGACCTGTGCACCCGGATCGGTGAATACCCACCAATTGGAACTGGTGTGCGTCCCGTTTACCAATCTGACTTATCCCATCAACACCATCACCGTGTGGGGGCCAGAGGTGCCCACCTTCCTGCCCTCCATCGCACTGTGTCCGCCGCCCATCTACTTCGCGCTCGTCCCCCTGAGGGACACACGGGTGCACACCCGATAGGACCAGCCCCCGGCTACTCGTGCGCCGTACAACCGGCAAGTGACCTGCGGATATGACACGTCCCCGGGGTCGGTTGCCCCGATCGGCCGCCGCCGCCAGTAGGGTTCTGCCTGCTGTATCGAGAAGACGTGAGAGATCGGGGAACTGTGGCGCGCAAGGTAGTTGTCGAACTCGTCGACGACATCGACGGAACCGTCTTCGGCGAGGACGGGGAGAGCATCACCTTTTCCGTCAACGGGGTGGACTACGAAATCGATCTGAAAGACAAGCACGCCAGCAAGTTTCACAAGCAGATCGGATTCTTCATCGAACACGCCACCCGGGTCGGTGGCCGCAAACGACGTTCCGATCGCCCCGTCGCCCCGGACGCCCCGGTGCGGCGGCGCGGGAACTCCAAGGAGATCCGCGCCTGGGCGGCCCAACAGGGCTACGAAATCTCCTCGCACGGGCGCATTCCCACCGAGGTGGAGCAGGCATACCAGGACGCCCACTGAACGCGAAGGAGCGTTGATGCGATCGCTGCGTAATCCCTGGTACCGGGCCTCGGTGCGCCGAGCGGCGAGCGAGCATTGGCTGACCACCGGCAGCCGCGGTTTACGTGGCATGACCGGTGAGCCGGTGGAACTCAGCGACACCGAGGCGGCCACCCTCCTCGCTGCCCTGGTCGAAACCACCGGTGGTCGGTGGCCGGCCCACCCCGCGCGTATCGCCCGCACGCTCCGCCGGCTCGGCATCGACGGCAACACCGAGCAGATGGCCACTGCCATCACCGCTCTGGTCAGCGACCCGGACTGGCCCCACCGCGCCCGCGAGATCACGTCCAGCGCATCGGACTGGTAAGCCGGATTGGCTCATTCACCTGGGGAGATGACACGTCCCCATCGACCGCAGTCCGGGCCCGGCTATTGCACAGGGAAGCTCTCTAGTCAGGCGTCCTCGCTCTGCTTGTTCGCCACTTCGCTCACTGCACTCTTGAGCCACCACCGGAGATTCCGCCTTCCGACCAATCGCGCGCCATCCCCGAACCGGCTTCGCTCCTGCGAAATGAACGGAACCGAATTGCCCTCGACCACAGGCTCTTGTGTCCAACGGTGCGGCGACCCGTAGATCGCATTGAGGGCGTCGCGGTCATGTCCCAGCTCTACCAGCTCATCTTCGGAGATTTCATGATGATGGAGCGGATCGGGAGCACCATCATTTCCTACTCGACGATTGAGCTCCTCGTAGAGCCTGACCAGCTCGCCAGCAGCCTCTCCCACCTCGGAATGTCCGCGCAGACGTTCGATAAGGAAGGGCAGTACAGGAATGAGGGCCCTTCCTTCTGCGCGGTCGATCCAATCATCTTCCCAACCGAGGGTTCCATCGGGGCCTGTCCTTGGCTCCCCGAAGAGCTGACGTGCTCCATCGACCGTATATCCCTGGTCGTACAGTTCTTGGGCAGCGATCCACGACTGCTCAGGCATTTCATCCACTCCTGTTCACTCTTGTTACGAGCTTCTCAGTCGGACAGTTGCGCGGTGCTTGGCGCGAAGACAGTGAATCCGCTAGGTGACGGTTTCTCCAAGGACCCCCGCACGCGCTCGGGCGTGTCGCTTGAGGTTCCCCCCCGAACGGTGGACAAGGGGGTTACCTGCTTCAGGCGACTGCCGCCCGAAGTGGACTTCTCGTAGCTGTCGGGGCTTTGCATTCCCACTGCCGAGTGTCGGCGAACAGTGTTGTAGAAGATGATCCAGCTGTCAACTGCGGCAACGAGATCAGACTTCGTCGCAAAGACGTGCCGATAGTATTCCTCGTGCTTGAAGGTCGACCAGAACGATTCGGAAGGACTGTTGTCCCAGCAGATCCCGGTCGCACCCATCGACCGACGCAACCCGTGCCGGAAACAGGCGGCCGCGGTCAGGTGAGCCGTGTATTCCCCACCCCGGTCCGAGTGCAGGATCGTCTGACGACACCACCCACCGCGCGCAGCCACGGCGCGGTCGATGGCTGTCGTGACCATCTCGGCACCGATGTGATCAGTAATGCTGTATCCCAACACTTTCCGCGAATGGCCGTCCCGGATTGCACACAAGAACATGTCACCTTCACCGGAGGTGAGATAGGTGACGTCGGTGAGCCAGACGGCATCGAGTCGGCCCTGGTCGAAGTGCCGCTCGATCAGATCCGGCGGGAACGACGCCTGCGGATCGGCCACCGTCGTCTTGACCTTGAACGTGCGCGGACTGATGCCCTCCATGCCTATCGAGGCCATGATCTTGGCCACCGTCTTCTTGTTCACCACCTCGCCGTGAGCACGCAACTCGGCCGTGACCCGCGGAGACCCGTAGGTTCCCTTCGAATCTTTGTGGATCTCGACGATCTTGACTTCGAGGTCGGAGCGACGATGCTGCCTCGGCGTCAGCACCGTGGTAGCTCTACGTTTGATGTACTGGTAGTAGCCAGATGTGGACACTGTCAGCAGTCGCGCCATCCGCGTGATCGAAAAGCGCTCACCTTCCGGTGCGGTGGTACCGGCGGTCGCCGCAATGTCGTCGGGGCCGGCGTACTTCACCATCAGATCGAACCGGGTCGATTCTTCTGCATCGCAGCAAAGTACGCATGGATATGCTGGTGATCCGCACGACCCGCCTCGAGGTCTCCGACGTCGAAGGGCATGCACTCACACGAAAGGCTTCGATGCCTCCGTTCACCCCGACCATCACCCGACTCGACCTCGGCGACACCGCCGTCGCAGTCGCAGCAACTCGGCGCGTTCGGCCGTGTCCAGAGGTTTTTCTCCATGGACCTCGGCGGCAGCGATCCTGCGGCGTTCGACTTTGACCCACTCACCCAACAGGCTCTCGTTCAGGCCCAGCTCCCGGGCCACTTCTGCGATGGTACGGCCGGAATCGATCACACGATGGGCGGCCTCGACCTTGTACTCGGCCGTGAACGACCGACGCTTGCGAGGAGGCATGCGGACATCCTTCCAGCGGGACTGGAGTCCCGCTAACTCGGTGTCCACTTTTCGGGGGGAACCTCAGCTCAGCCGGCGACGGACGGGCGGTGACGGCCGTGTGGTTGTCGCGATTCTGAAAATCGGCGACGAGTTCGGCAGAATTGGGTTTGACCTGCGATGACGACAGGTCTCCGAGGAAGGATGAGCGTTTACCGGAGTGTGAGCGGGTTCATTCAGATCGCTGGATGAGGGTAAGGGTCGATTCCAGCTGGTCGTGGCGTTGCGCCGAGCCGCACACCATTGTTCCGATTTCTCTCGAAACTGATGGATTCCACGAGTTACGCGTGCAATCCGCGAGTTGCTAGCGGATTTCGATACTCGCCTGTCGGAACCCCGCGCTTCCCGGTTCAGCTGCACCCGAGTCGGTCCGGGACTGTCTATTTCCACTGCAGGAGACGTTGGGCGTTGGCGGGAAGGGTGGCGGTGAAGGTTGCTTCCCCGAGCTGCTTCCGGGCCCATGCCGTTAGTGCACTGGTGGAGCAGTTGGTCTCGTGGCCGGTGAAGGGCCAGTCGCTGCCGAAGAGCATGCGCGCGGGACCGGTTGTGTCGAGTAGTTCCGCGAGTGCCCGTTCCGGTACTTCACTGCGATAGGGGGCGGAGACTTTCACCCAGACATGTTCGAGCGCCGCCAGCGTGGCCACGGTCTTCCTCGCCTGGAAGTCGTTGCGGGCTGGTAGGCCGAGGTGATCGATAACCACGGATGACGACCACCGGGTGAGGCTGTCGGTGAGTTCGTCCCACTGTCGCCCTCGTGCCTGGACCTCGAGATGCCAACCCAGTTCGCCCATCCGTTTTTCCAGAGCCCGCCAGACCCGACTGTCCAGATCCGGCGGGGTGACGCCGATGAGATTGAGCCGGATGCCCCGGACTCCCTGTGCGTTCAGCTTTTCGAGATCGTGATCCTCCCGGGGATCGAGGACCACGACGCCCCGGAGTCGTTCCGGATGCTGCGCGAGCGCACCGAGGAGATAGCTGTTGTCGGTTCCCAGAAAACTCGGCTGGATCAATACACCCCGTGCGACACCATGGCGGTCGAGTTGGGCCAGGTAGTCGGACGTGTCGGCGTCGTAGGTCGGGGTATACCGCCTGCTGTCCGACAGCGCCAATCCGCGGTGGAAGACGTGCGCGTGGGTGTCGATGGACGGAGACAGCTGGCGGAGAGTCACAGGCCAACCGTAAAAGATTCCTTCAAACCTGTAAAGGACTAGATATTTAGTTGTCTATATGGCAGCCTGTGAGGCATGACACAGCAGACCGACAGCCGGTTACCGCTGCACGCCCGGCTGAAAGACGATCTGAGTCGGCGGATCAGCACCGGCGAATGGGGACCGGAGAGGGCGTTGCCTTCCGAAGCGGAGCTCGCAACCGCGTACGACGTTTCCGTGGGGACGATGCGCCGTGTGCTCGGTGAGTTCGTCGCTGAAGGCATCCTGGTGCGCCGCCAGGGGCGCGGGACATTCGTCCGGCGGCCCAGCTTCGACAACGCGCTCTTTCGCTTCTTCCGGGCGCGCGGCGACGACAACCGTGTGCCCAACGCCCGCATCCTCGGCCGGGACCCGGAACAGCCGACAGCCCAGGTCGCGCAGGCGCTGGGTAAGCCGGCGCAGGTTCTGCATCTGCAGCGCCTGAGATTGTGGGACTCGACTCCCTTCCTCGTCGAAGACATCTGGGTGCCGTTGCCGCAATTCGACCCCCTCGCCGACATCGACATCGACGACATCGGGGCTTTGCTCTACCCGGCATACGAACGTCTCACCGGACTGGTCGTCGGGGCCGCCAGCGAGGAGCTGTCCGTGGACGCGGCCGATCCTGCCACCGCGGCGCTACTCGGATGCGAACCCGGGGAGGCGTTGATGCGGATCGAACGACTGGCCCGCACCTACGCGGGCGAGGTCATCGAGTACCGCGTCTCGCACGGTGTCGCCTCCGCATTCCGCTATCGATTGGAACTTCAGTGATCACTCCCGAACTCGTCGCCGTCGCGGGGCTGGTCGCAATCTTCGCAATCGCGATGTGGCGCTCGCTGAACATGGGCGCCGTCGCCCTGGTGGCCGCCTTCGTCATCGGCGTGGGCTACTTCCACGTCGGGCCAGCCGAGATCGCCGAGGGATTCCCGGGCAGTCTCTTCGTCACCCTGCTCGGGGTGACGTACCTCTTCGGTATCGCCCGCGCGAATGGCACCGTCGACGCTATCGTGGGCAGCGCCGTGGGACTGGTGCGAGGACGCGTCGCCCTGATCCCCTGGATCTTCTTCCTGTTGGCGGCCATCATCACCGGCGCCGGCGCACTCAGTGCTGCCACCAACGCAATTCTGATCCCCGTCGCCCTCGCCTTCGCCTACCGTTACCGCATCAATCCCTTGCTCGTTGGACTGTGTGTGCTCAACGGGACGAACGCCGGCGGTTTCTCACCGATCTCCGTCTACTTCAATATCGTCGACAACGTCTTCGCCCAGAGCGGAGTGTCGATCCCGCCGGCACCAATTTTCCTGTTCACTTTCCTCGCCAACCTCGCTCTCAACACCGCAGCATTCTTCCTCCTGGGCGGCCGAGAACTTCTTCGCCGCGGTGCAGCCGACGACGAGACGGGCCAACCGGACCCGTATCCGGATACTCCCGGCGAACCATCGGGCGCTGGTGGGACGGCACTGGCTACGAAAGCGACGACGTGGACAACCGCCAATATCCTGACCATCGCCCTGCTCGTGGGGATCGTCGTCATCGCACTCGGATTCTCCATGGACGTCGGCTTCCTGGCCCTCTCGGCAGCAGTCGTGCTGGCGGCTCTCTACCCGCAGGACTCCAAGCGCGGGTTCGAGCAGATCGGCTGGGGTGTCATCCTCCTGATCGGCGGCATCGTCACCTACATCTCCGTGCTCCAGGGTGCCGGCGTGATCGACGACCTCGCCCACTCCGTCAGCACCATCGGCTCCCCGATGATCGCAGCGCTGACCATCCTCTTCGTCGCCGGTATCGTCTCGGCCTTCGCGTCGACGAACGCGATGTTCGTCGTCCTCGTCCCGCTCGCCGCTCCACTCGTCCTCACCGGAGACGTGAGCACCGTCGGATTCGTCACGGCTCTGTGCGTCGCGGCCTCGGCCGTCGACTCCAGCCCCTTCTCCACCGGCGGCGCACTGATCATCGCCAACACCGAAGAACACCTGCGCGACAAAACCTTCCGCGGACTCCTGATCTGGGGAATGTCGATGATCGTCGTCGCCCCGGTACTCGCCTGGCTGATCTTCGTCCTTCCCACCTAACCGCACCTGCCCCCAATCATGTGCGTGAAGGGCGACAGGCCCGTTCCAGAATAGCGGCGTCTTGTACACCGAACCATGGGTCTGGCCTTCTACACCCGCTCGTTGTGGCCGACGATCATGACGCACGGCATCTACGACCTGTTCGTCTTCTGGGTGATGATTCGGATGTGACGGCCGGGGCCCTGGCCTGCGTGGGCCACCACTCTCGGACGGGTTGTGCCATGCTGGGGGCACAGTGTCGAAGTCGCGGGGGTGACATGACTGTTCATACGTTGGTGCGATCCACAGGCAGGCGTGGATGGACGGTGCGGTGCGATCTGTGTGAGCACACCTTCGCCGCTGCCGTCGCCGGCCGGCCCGAGGCGATGGCCTTCGCCGAGACGAACGGGTGGATCGTCGGCGAGCGCACGTGGTGCCCGATGTGCGCGGCGGCCCACACCTCCCGCCGCACAGCCTGAAATCGCCGATCCACAGCCCTGACCCGGAACTCCGGGGCGGTTGTTGGGCTGTGAGGATGGACTCGAAGGTTTCGTCTTGCATTGAAGGGAACAGGGTCTGATGGGGGAGCTGGCCGCGGCGAGCAAGGTACATGTGATGGTGTCGTACTGGTGGAGCCGCGGCGACGGTCTCGCCAACCACCAGCTCGGCCAGATCCTCACCCGCGCAGCAGGTGTGGGTGAGGTTGATCTCACCGATCCGCAGTCGCTCGACCGGGCCTTACGTGTCGCGGTCGCCGATCCCGCGGTGCTGGCCGAGCTGGACCAGTGGTGGCAGATGGTCGAAACCCGCAGGGCCGGAAACGGCACCCGCAACCCGGGTCTGGGCCTGGATCAGTCGATTCGGTACCTCACCGACCGGCTCGACGCCGTCACCGTCACACCGGAGGCGCTCGGCGAGTGCCGCCGGCAGGTCGCCGCGGTCGATCAGACGATCATCAGCGCGAAGAACCTCCCCGAACTCGCGCACCCGGACGCCGAGATGCTCGACCTCCTCGGCCGCTACCTGGAGGCACGTTCCCGAGTGCTGGCCCTGACATGACGACCCCACCGGGGTGAGCCGACGCCAAGGCGCGGGCCACAGGGTTGGACGGCGAGCCGCCACCCCCGGAAGCGACCTGCCAGCATTGCCATTAATGCTTGCATTGCCTGGCGATGCTGGCGATTCGGTGACTAGTGGGGACGTGTCGTTCCCTCTGGTCATGCCGCGTATTGGCCGCGGTGGTTCAGAGGTTCCAGAGTTGGAGCGGAGCGGTCCGCAGGCTGGGGGAGGCGATCCGGTGATCGGACCGGAGCCGGGGGCCCGGGTGCCCGAGGTCGGCGAGGGTCTGCTCGGCCTCCGAAACTGGGATCGGGTGCAGGTCCGCTCGGCTTCGCAGGAGGTGACCGACGGCGCCGCGGCTGTGGAGGATCGCGATCGCCTCGGAATCCACGACCGCTGGGGGGTAAATCCACTCGTTGTCGGCGGTGACGAAGATCAGGACGTCACCGCGCTCTAGGCGGGTGTCGGACTTGTCGTGGTGGAACCATTCGAGATGGTACTTCGCTGCCGGCCCGGCAGGGCCGCGATGCCGGCGCGCCTGCGTTGCCCACGTGTGCTGCTCGGTAGGACCGGGCGTGTAGTCGACGGTGTGCCGCAGAAACATCCGGGGGATCGTTGCGGGCAGGAACCCGGGGTCGGCGCGCCCGCGGCTCGTGACCCCGGGCAGTGGTACCGCCCGACCGATCTGCCACTGCGCGGTGGCGTTGTCGAGGAACGCCTGATCGACCTCGGTGATCTCCTCGATCCCGTCGATGAACGCCCGCACGGCGGCGACAATGTCGGGGTCGTCGGTGATGACGACGGCCTCCTCGGCGAGGGTGGAGCTGTGGGAGGCGTTGGCGGAGCCGATGACCGCCCGCCGATCGGTGGCGATGACATTGGCGTGCAGGTTCGGTGACGACAGCACCCGCACCCCCGCGTCCACGTAATGGGCGAGCGCGACCGGGGAGGTCGCATGGGCGCGCACCGCGGCGCGGGAGGCGTTGACGACAAGAACATCCCCGGCCCGCAGCGGCAGCAAGGTGGGCGCGTCCTGGCCGAGGTGCGCGATCGCAGCACGGCGGGGACCGCGCGTGCGGATCGCGCGGGTGATGTGCGGCCACGGACTCGGCCCATGGAAGCTGGTCCCCATAGTCAAAACGGTAGCGGGGGCGAACACCCGGTTGGGTGGATCCGCGATCGGCGGGCTCACAGACAGAACAGTGGATTCAGGCCGCTGACCTGTGAAGATGACACGTCCCCTTTCCCGCGGGGACCGATTCGCACAGCCCGCTACTGGTGTGAGGCGGTCGCCGTCACGGGCGCGGCCATCGGTTGATTCGGTGCGGCTGCTCGGTACCACCGATGCATGCCGAGGCCGAATACGTCGAGGTTGACCTGTGTCGGGGTGGGGGTGCGTCCACGCCTGGGGTGGGTGAACGGGCCCCCTGGGGTTGCTTCAGTTCGGGCGCTGGAGTGGGCAGAGTTGTCTCTGTCACCGACGCACTTCCCCGACATCCTCAGGAGCGAATGAATGATCAACGCCCGCCGAACCTTTACCGCCATCGCCTTCACTGCCTTGACGGTCCTGAGTGCGGCCGGGGCAGCGTCCGTCGCTCAGGCCGAGCCGATCGGCCCGAACGGTCCCACCGGTGGTCCGTGCCCGATCGTGAACACGGACTCGAACGGAAATGAGACGGTGACATACGGCAAGCCCGGCGACCGCAATGGTGCCCTGGTGTGTGGTGCGGACGGCGAGTGGGCGGTCGGCAAGACCAAGGCCAACCCCGGGCAGATCCAGATCCAGCCCGGTCTCTCCCGCGGGTAACCGACAGCAGCCTCCGCCATCCCCTACTCGAGGGTGAGTGCCCCGCATCGATGCCGATGCGGGGCACGACCGGTTCCGGGCCGGTGCGTCAACAGTCTCGAACGATCACCGTGGGATGCGAGATGACTCCGCACGCGCACGGCCCAGCGGCCCGCGGCGGATCGTGCACGGTGGGTTAAGGGCTGTATTCCGACTTGCTTAGGTGGCATGAGCGACTGCTGTACGTGCTCGGGCGAAGTTAGGGCTTGATCCACGACTCAAGCCAACGGAACCCGTGCTGCGGATCAAGGACCACAGTCCAGTCCCCCGATCCTTCCGTCAGCCCCGTCGTCCTCCACAAGCGCGGCAGCCTTGGCGAACTGCTGCTTGATCGCATCATGTACCAGGTTCTCGTGGGTTGTCAGAAAGATCACCACACCTGATGTACTTCGTCGAGCACCACGACAATCTGTGGAATGAGCAACGTCTCACAGCGGATCAGCTGATTCCGATGGCCCTGCGGCTCTTCGTTCTTCTGTTCCTGTCTGCTGTCGGCTACGTGGTAGTCACTGCGATGTCGCCATCGGCATCACGTCGCTAGGAGAGGGCAGTATCAGGCCGTCGTCGGAATGGTGAATAGTGCGGGCAGGAGACGACCTGTCGAGGCACGGGATACTTCGCGTGCCGAGTCCTGTCCGATCCGTCATTCACCAGCGTTCCTCAGCCGGTCTCACGGCAACACCTCGAGACCCAGGGCCTGGGGCGGGCCTTCATCGACTACCTCGAAAACGACTGGGACGACTTCGTCGCTTGATTACACCCCGAGCCGCGGTGCCGGGCTGTCGATGCGGCCGGCCACCGTGGCCGAGGACGCCCGGACCACCAGGACGGGTTCGAGCGCGACACTCGAAACGTCCTCTCCTTCGATCAACGACACCAGCCGCTGTGCGGCGGTCCGACCCATCAACCCGAGGTCTGTCCGGACGCTGCTGAGGGGTGGCTCGAGATATGCAGCCTGCGGAATGTCGTTGTATCCCACCAACGCAACGTCGTGTCCGACTCGCATGCCGTGATCGCCGAGGGCGCGGCCCGCGCCTATCGCAGTGTGGTCGTTGGCGCAGAACAGGGCCGAAGGGCGTTCGCGCTGAGCGAGCAGGGACGTGACGTACCGGTGCCCGTCCTCAACGCCGAACCCCCCGGCTTCGGGGCTCGACAGCACGGTGACCTGCGGGTGCCCTGCCATGACCTCCATGAATCCGGCTACTCGATCGATCGAGGTACTTGCCGCGGCCGGACCCGGCACCACGGCCACCCGCTCGTGTCCCATTGTGACGAAGTGCTCTGCCACCAGAGAGCCGCCGCGTCGGTCGTCGGCTGTCACCGATACCGCATCGTCGGACCGGCGCATCGCGAAGACGTACGGCACCGAGCTCGATTCGAGCTGGTGTGGAACCTCACGCCCCACCTCGGTGTCGCACAGTACGAATCCGTCGACTTTCCTGCTGAGGAGATGATCGATAGCCTCGGACCGCACCTCCGGATCGCCGTGGGTGGCGATGACCGCTGACAGGTATCCGAGTTCTCGCGACGCTTCCTCGATGGCGGTCGCCAGTATTGCCATCACGATGTCGCTGAGGACCGGAACGACGACACCGAGCATGCGCGAGCGCCCGCTCCGCAAGCTGGACGCAACCGGGTTGGGAACGTATCCCGCCTCGCGAGCCAACTCTTGGACCCGTTTGATCGTGGACGCGGCCACTCGTCGGTTGTCACCGCGCAACGCACGGGACACGGTCGAGACGTCGACGCCGGCAAGTTCCGCCAGTTGCTTCATGTTCATGGTGGACAATCTTGTTCCCTCCCCGTAGACCCATCGTCGCGGCATATCGTTGCGAAGACGAAAGACCGATTGGGCCCATCGAGCCGGGCCCGCAGCACTGCCTGAACGGTCCATCCTACGCCAATCGATTGTTATGCCGCATCGCCCACGCCGCCGAGATCGAGGTCGAACCGCGTGGGCGCTGTCGGTCTCGGTGCCCCTGAGTGCGTCGATGAACTCGGGGCAGCGGACTGGCAGCAGGTCGGGGCTCGTAGAGTCGGTGAGCCGATCTGTCTTAAATGGCGGCAGCGGTCATCGGCACGAAAATCGTCGCCTGGCTGTCTGGATTCCGGGTGCTGACATCAATGGGGAAACTAGAACTAGGCATCGTGACGGGTAACGGCTCGAGTCGCCGATGATCAATGGCTCAGGCTGGAGGTTTCCGCCAGGCTCATATTGCGGGTCTCCGGCGCCCAGATTGCCGAGATCACCAATCCGACGACAGTAATCGCGAAGGCCCCGTACATCGTCGTTGAGATGCCGAAATTCTCGAGGGAGATAGGCACCAGGAACGTGCCCACGGCCGCCCCGAATCGGCTCAGCGCGGTCACAATACCCATTGCAGATCCGCGTAGCTCGGTGGGAAAGAGTTCGTTGGGGTAGACAAACGACATGACTTCCATCCCCCCGCTGAACAGTGCATAGGCGGCGAAGAAGACAGCTGCCCAGATTGCGGGGGCGTCCGAGAAGATAGCGAGGAGCAGCATCGGGATGGCCGCCCAAGCGAAGCTTTGAATCGTCATGGTACGGCGTCCCACGCGGTTGACCAGGAGGAGCGCGATGACGCAGCCAACCGCGAAGAAGAGCTCAATGGCGGCCGAGCCCAGAGTGCTCGCGCGTCCCTCCAAGTGCATTGCGCCCACCAACTGAGGTCCGAAGGCGAAGATCGCATACACCGGAATGATGAGACAGATCCATATCGCGGTGACGAACAGCAGCCGACCAACGTACCCGGCTTTCACGACTGCGAAGAGGCCCCCGCCTGCGCGCGCTTCTGCCGGCGATTCATCGACTCTGACGCCGGGTCCGAACACCTTGGCCATGACCGAGTTGGCCTCCTCGACTCGCCCATTCCGTGCCAGCCACAGGGGGGACTCCGGAGTGCCGATCCGCATGACGGCGATGATGACAGCGGGGACGGCAGTACTTGCTAGCATCCATCGCCACGCTCCGTCCCCGATCGTGGACAACATGATTTCCCCTGTGACGTAGGCGGCCGCGCCTCCGACGAAGAAGAGAGAGATCAGTACACCCAGCAACGGGCCCCGCAAACGCTTGGGACTGAATTCGGTTAGCAGTGCCGGCGCGATCGGGTAATCGATGCCGACCGCCAAACCAACCAGCAACCTCATGATGATCAAACTGAATGCGCCCTCTACGAAGAACGAGGCGATCGACAACGCCGAGATAGCTGCGAGATCCCATTTGTAGATGCGCTGCCGTCCGAATCTATCTGTCAGGTAGCCGCCGATGAACCCGCCGAAGAAGACCCCGAGCAGCACCATCGCTGCAACGGCACCCTTGGCTGCGGCAGACAAAGCGAATTCGGGACCAATCTGCACCATCGCCACACCGAAGATCGCGAGAACGTATCCATCGATGAAGGCCCCCCCACTTGCACAGGCGGCAAGCCGGATATGGAACAGACTTATGGGTACGTCATCGAGGAGGCTTGGCATTGTGGTCTCCGCTAGGTCTGACGGCATACCGTCAGACTTCGTCGTTTCGATATTGATCATTACTCTCTCCTGCCGGACGAGCGCTCGCCACATATGCCAAACGTTTGGTAAGACGATACGAGCGACTTCCCTGCAACACAAGAGCGGGAACGGAAATATGCACATCTGGTTGCGGCCGCGGGAGAGCTGGACGGCAAGAGCAACAGATCTGCGGTTGCCAAACGATTGGCAGGCAGTCGATTTATTGCTACCGTGCTTGCAGTCACATCGGCTCTATTGGGCTCGGACACACGTCCTTGGTAGGGCCGGTGCGATGACGACTTCCGGCAACCCCTGCGGCAAAGCCGCCGACCCGTCTACTGATCCGATCCGACAGGACTTCCGTGCCTGACACCGCTGACGACTCAAGGAATCGCCATGAACGTGAACCACGCACCGCCGGCAGGTGGTCGGGTGACCTCCCATCCGACCACCGCAGACTCGGTGCGTCATGATGTGGACGCATACCGCACGCAGCGTCGCCGCCAGCTCAACGAACTGAATCGCCGCAACAACGCCCGCCAAGTTCGGACCGAAACAGACGTAATAGTCCACTTCGCCCGGATCTGGGCCCCGTACGGCGGAGCACCAACAGAGGAGGTCTTCCAAACATTCGGCATCTCCCGCCAGCAGTTCAACGACAAACTTTGGCAGACGGTTGAGGGTGTTGAATTCGACGCGTCGATCGTCCGCGAACTTGCACGCGTCTACACGCGACAGCACCCCTAACGGCCAAGTTGCCTCCAGAAAAAAATCTCCATTCAAGGAATGGAGATGCTCGAGACGGCCATGAGGCAGTTCATGGGTCCACGAGTCTCACCATATGAGGTCCGTCGACCGTGGGCCGACCAGTTCCTTCCGGCAAAGGTGCTCGAGTGGGTTGGACCGCGGATTCACTCGTACTTGCTGCGACATGCACCCACACCAAATTGAACCAATGCATCAGCATCTCGAAGGAGAGAGCGTAGTGACACGTGTGGAGAATCCAATGTCGTTGGAACGCGGCCCCGACTGGTCCAACCGGTTGGTCCTGGCACCCCTGACAAATCAACAGAGTCATGTAGATGGCAGTCTGCACGAAGACGAACTGCAGTGGCTGCGGACACGCGCCGCAGGCGGGTTCGGGATGGTGTTGACGTGCGCTGCGCACGTGTCGCGCGGAGGGCAGGGATTCCCCGGGCAGCTCGCAGTATGGAGTGACCGATTCTTGCCTGGTCTGGCCAGGCTCGCCACAGTACTGCGCGAGCAGGGAACTCCATCGGCCGTCCAGCTGCACCACGGTGGCATGCGTGCGCGGCCGGAGCTTTCGGGAGTCCCTCCGATTGCCCCGTGGGATGATCCCTCCAGGGGAGTTCGTGCGATGACGACGGACGAGATCCACTGCTTGATCGACGATTTCGCCAGTGCTGCTCGACGGGTCGAGCGAGCCGGTTTCGCAGGCGTGGAGGTCCACGGTGCTCACGGTTACCTGCTGTGCCAATTCCTGGACGCGCGCCGCAACAACCGTACCGATGGCTACGGCGGTACGTTCGACAATCGGTCACGAGTGATCTTTGAGGTACTGGAGGCCGTACGAGCAGCGACGGGGCCGTCGTTTCAGGTGGGTGTGCGCCTGAGTCCCGAGCGTTACGGCATAACGATTTCCGAGAGCCGTCTTTTGGCTGAAGAGGTGATGACGTCGGGGCTCGTCGACTACCTCGATATGTCACTGTGGGACGTGTCAAAACGGCCACATGGGGACGATTCCGGCAGCACGCTCATCGACGCCTTCGCTTCCCTGTCGAGAGGAAAGGCAAAGCTCGGGGTCGCTGGCAAGATACTGTCGGGAACCGTTGCGCAGTCGTGCCTTGACCGTGGTGCCGATTTCGTACTCATCGGCACTGCGGCCATCCTTCACCACGACTTCGCGGCCAGAGTGCTGGCCGACCCCGCGTTCACTAGCCTTTGCCAACCCGTTTCGCGGCGGCACCTGGAGACACAGCATTTGGGGGGCGCCTTCATTGATTACCTCGCGACCGACTGGGATGATTTTGTCGCGTGACAGACCCGATGCGCGATGGTGGGCTGTCGACCGAGTCGCCCGACTCAGAGGATGCCCGGACCGCAAGCGCTGGGCCCAACGCGACACCCGGGACGTCTCGTCCTTCCAGCACGGACACCAACCGTGTAGCTGCAACTTCGCCCATCGAATCGACTGCGAGATGCCGAGGAACCCAGCCAACCCAACATAATGTCCGACACCCAACTAACAGGAACTGGCCGCCGGTGTCCTTGAACAGCTCGAACTTCGCAGTTATCGCCACTCCCCAGCCATCGGCGGTGGCACACACTATTCCAGTGACTCTGTTCGATTGCGTGCACGGGCGTCTCTACCTACAAAGAGGTCCGAGTGCGGGCAGCAAGGTTCGACGTCGACGCCCTGATCAGGCTCGACTTCATTCTCGACGTCGACCTTCCTGGCTCTGTCAACTCGATCTGGCCCCACCTTGTCGGCTCGAGTTGGCCCCAGCCGACCCTTACTCGTGAGGGTGTGACGGCTTGAAGTGGCCCCACCCTGGTGCGGTGAGCTGGGTGTTCGGGGTTGGTCGAATGTCCGGGCTGGACGCCGCGACGTCGAGGGTGTTGTCCGTCGCCGGCATGGGCTGGGGTCAGCTCGCGGCTTGGGCTGCTGCCCTGGTTTGAGCGAGCCGGTAGCTGTCGGTGCCGGTTTCGATGATCGCGCCGCCGAAGGTGAGTCGGTCGACGATGGCCGCGCAGAGTCTCGGGTCGGTGAACGTCCGGGTCCAACCTGAAAATGACTGGTTGGACGCGATCGCCACGGAGTTCTTCTCCTCGCGTTCGGTCAAAACCTGGAACAACAACTCGGCGCCGCGTTTGTCGAGTTCCATGTAGCCGAGCTCGTCAATGCAGAGCAGATCCACCCGCCCGTAGCGGGCGATGGTCTTGGCGAGCAGTTTCTCGTCGGCGGCCTCGACGAGTTCGTTGACCAGTTTCGTCGCCAGGGTGTAGCGGACCCGGAAGCCGGCCTCGGCGGCGGCGGTGCCCAAACCGATCAGCAGGTGCGATTTGCCGGTGCCGGAATCGCCGATCAAACACAATGGTTCGCCCTTGCGGACCCAGACGCAGCTGGCGAGGCTGTTGATGGTGGCCGGGTTGACGTTGGGGTTGGCGTCGAAGTCGAAGTCCGCCAACCATTTCTGGCGTGGGAATCCGGCGGCCTTGACCCGGCGGATGCTGCGGCGGCGGGCGCGGTCGTCGCATTCGGCGAGCAGCAGGTCGGCGAGGAAGCCCTCGTAGGTCAGTTGCTCCTTGTGGGCGACGGTGAGCATGTCCTCGAACCGGGTGCGCACCGTCGGCAGCCGCAGATCGCGGCAGGCCTGCTCGATCGCGGTGGCGGCGGCTTCGGGGGTGAGTCCGCGCCGGCGCCGTGCGGCGGCCGGTGAGGTGGGGGTCGGCCCGGTCATGATGATGCTCCTTCACGTGCAGAGACGGCGTCCGAGGAGGGTGGCGGTCGCCGCCGCAGCAACTCGTCGTAGGCGGGCGACGGTGGGAAGCGGCCGCGAATCCGGTGGCAGGCCGGCGATCACCGCCTCCGGGTCGGTCAACCTGCGTGCGGTCATCGACACCACCTTCGACGGTGCCGCCGCAACTGGGGTGACCGCGTCGTCGGGACGGTCGGCGGCGGCCTTGCGGGCCTCGACGGCCACCACGTCCGCGCAGGCGGCGCCGACAGCGACCGCGGCGCGGAGCCCGGCGGTCACATCGGCGTGTGCCATGTTCCGGTGCAGCAGCAGCACTTCGACGAGGGCGCGGGTGCCGTCGGCGTCCCCGTGCACCGATCGTGCCAGCGCCCAGAACGCCTCGTGGTCGGCGGTGAACGTCCCCGCCGCCCGTGCCTGGGACAGCGCGGTCGACCCCGGTAGCGCGCCGGGTTTGCGGGCGAGGACCTCGAGGTAGTGATCGAGCACCAAGGCCTGCGCGCCCTTGCGGGCGAGGCGGAGATGGCGGGCGACCTCCCGCCGGCCGTCGAAGATCACCACCTCACTGGCCCGCAGTGAGACCCGCACTTGCCGTCCGATCAGGTAGATCGGCACCGAATAGTGGCACTGGCGCATCGTGACCCGCGCATATCGGTCCACCCGTGGCGTCAACCACAGGCCGGGCTCGAACTCTTCGGCCGGGAGCGGCCGCAACAAGGGCCGTTCGGTGGCGAAGTCCTCCCCGACGGTCCGGATCCGGGTATCGATCCGCCGGTCGTCGTCCGCCCGATCCGCCGCCGCGAGGCGCGCGTTGAGCTCGTCCAGGGTGTCGACCTTCGGCACCGGGACCAGGTGGTTACGGCGGAAGCGCCCCACCTCACCCTCCACACCGCCCTTCTCGTGGGCGCCCTCGAGGCCGGAGAGGCAGTAGAAGGAATCGAAGCCGTAGTGTGACCGGAACAGAATCCACCGATCCGACTCGGACCGGTTGCGCCCGAACAACACCCGACGCACCGCAGATCGCAGATTGTCGTACCGGATCTTGCCGGTCGGGACACCACCGATCGTGGCGAAGGCGATCACGTGGCCCTCGATGAACGCCTCCTGCCCCTGTGAGGCGAATACTCGGTGCACCGCCTTGCCCGAGTGCGACAGCCGGAGGGTGAACAGGAAACACTTCGTCCGCACCCCGGCCAGATCGATCCACACATCTCCGAAATCGACCTCCGCCTCCGCACCGGGAAGATGGTCTTGCAGCACGAAGGCCGTCTCGGTTCCCCTCCCGGACTCGGCGACGATCTCCGGGCGTCGGCGGGCGACGTAGTCCCGCACCGAGGAGTACGAGGCCTCGCAGCCGTGTTCGTCGATCAACCTTGTCCAGATCCGTTTGGTCGTGTGCCTCTGCTTCCGCGGCGCGGTCAGGTCCGTGACCAGCATGTCATCGATCAATGTCTTGAACCGTTCGAGCTTCGCCGCGATCCGCACCGGCCTCTTGCGGGGAGGCGGAATCGGAGACTCCAAGGCCGCGCGCACCGTCCGGCGATGCACACCATGGCGGTCCGCCAGCGCGCGGATCGACAGGCCCTCACACCGCGCATCGCGGCGGATGTCCTCGAACAGTTGCACCCGAGACTCCAACCCGAACCCCTCACGGCCGGCGGTGTGGTCGGTCTCGATCATCGCGCCCACACCCGTCACCGGGATTCACACCGACGAAAACAGCCACCCCGGGCGTGTCGCGGTGGGGCCACTTCGAGCCGTCACACCCTCACCGGATAAGGGTCGGCTGGGTCCAACTCGAGCCGCCCGACCGGGGCCACTTCAGGCTGCCAGAGCCAACCTTCCCGACCCGCCCGACGTCACCACCGTGTAGCAAAGGATTGCCTGGTCGAACGGTCGGTCCCGTTATCTCCCGGCCCACCGTCGGGGCGCTCGTGGTCTCTCCCCTGGAAGTTATGAATGTTGTTGCTGCTCTGCGATCCATGCGGCGATCTGCGCCCGCGTATGGAACCCGAGTTTGGTGAGAATGTGCTCGACGTGTCCCTGGGCGGTGCGAGGGGAAATCACCAACTGGTCAGCGATTGCTTTATTGGTCAGGCCCTCGGCTATCAGTTCAGCGACCTGCCGCTCTCTTTTGGTCAGTGTGACTGTTGTGTCGCCGGTTGACGGCGACGGAGCCGCCGGGACTCGCTCGCCGACAGCGTAGGCGACGGCAGCCTCGAGCCCGAGTTGCCTACCTTCCTCAACGGCAGTCATGAAGGTCTTGTCGGTTAGCGTCCGCCGACAGGTTTGCACGCACTCTTCATGGTGCACGAGGAGGCCTGGAAGCAAGACCGGCGACGTTCCGACGACATGAGCGAGGGACTCGGCGGCTCCCATCAGGACAGCGGCGCGGTGTGCCTCGCGGGCATCACCGGCGATCCATGCGAGCGCGTCGAGGCACGCCGCTGAACCCACCGGGTCCTGCACACGTCTCGCGATCCGTATTAGTGCTTGCTGAAGAAGGTCCGTGGCCCGTGCGCGATCACCTTGCTGCCACACCGCAACGGCCATGCCCCATCGCGCAAAAGCCGAGTTGACGGATTCACCTTGTGTGTCGGTGATGTCGAGGGCTTCCTGATAATAGGCCATCGACTGTGCGGTCTCTCCGCATAATACGTTCGAGAGCCCCAACATGATCAAGGCCTCGACTTGAAAGTAGATGCGGTTCTGTTCGCGAAACACTTCGAGGGCCTCCGCCAGAAGCGTGGGGGCACGGGTGTAGTCACCAGCGAAGACTTTGAGGACTCCGTCGGCGTGGACGGCCAGTGCACGCGGCAGCGGATCGGTCATCTGCTCGGCGAGCACGCGTGCCTCCGCTACGGCCGCTGCTGCAGAGCTGAGGTCGCCCTGCCAGTCAGCGAGGGCACTGACAGAATAGAGTGCTTTGACCCGATCGATGGTTGGTTGCCCGCTCTGGCGGGCCAGAAAGTGATCGAGCCAATACCGCCCTTCGCTGCACAGTCCTCGGGAGCTCCAGAAGAGGTGCATGGCGTTGGAGATTCGGAGGCCGGTGTCCGGATCTTCGGACAGGTAGTAGTTCAGTGTCTCCCGCAGGTTGGATTGCTCCCGCTCGAGGCGTGCGATCCATTCGAGCTGCCGCGGGCCGATCCATTCGGCCTCGGCGTTCAGCGCCAACTGCAGATACCAGTCACTGTGCCGACGAATCAGTTCCGGTAGTTCCTCGGTTTGCTCAGACCTCGTCCGGCCGTACTCGCGCAGGGTCTCCAGCAGTCGGAAGCGCACGACGTCGTCGCGTTCCTCGCGGATCAGAATCGATTTCTCGACGAGAGAGGTGATCGCGTCGAGGAGGGCTTCCGCTGTCAGGTTCATCCCGCAGACGGATTCTGCGGCGTCGAGTTCGACTCCGCCAGCAAACACCGAGAGACGTGCCCACACAAGTTGTTCCAGTGGTGTGCACAGTTCGTGGCTCCAATCGATACACAATCGCAGCGTCTGTTGCCGTGTCGGTGCAGTTCTGCTACCACGGGTAAGCAATGCGTAGCGGTCGGTGAGCCGCTGCAGAATCTGTTCCGGTGACATGGCCTGCAGTCGAGCCGCGGCCAGTTCGAGAGGGAGAGGTAACCCGTCCAGGTGCTGACAGATTCGGGTGACCGCCATTCGATTGTCGTCGGTGAGCTCGAAACCTGGTAGCGCAGTCGCGGCGCGGTCAGCGAACAATGTCACCGCGTCGTAGCTGGGCAGACCTTGAAGAGACGGATCACGGTCGGGATCGGGGACGCTGAGCGGGGGAACACGTAGTGCAACTTCGCCGCCGATGCCGAGCGGCTCACGGCTCGTGGTGAGAATTCGGACCCCGGGGCAGGTTCGAAGCAGCGACTCAGCTAACTCGGCCACCCCACCCACCAACTGCTCGCAGTTATCGAGCACGAGCATCAACTCGCGCGAGGAGAGGAACTCAATCAAGGCTTCCTGGCGTGGAATCGCCATCTGATCTCGAATACCCAGCGCCCCTGATACCACATCGACCAGTAGGGATTCTTCGCGGAGTTCTCCCAACTCGACGAACCAGACACCATCGGCAAACGCACGGTGCACGTTGTTGGCAACCTTCAGCGCGAGGCGCGTCTTACCGACACCGCCGATGCCCGTCAATGTGACCAGGCGAGAGGATCGCAGAAGGGTTTTTGCTTCGGTTAGCTCTCTTCGTCGCCCGACGAAACTGGTCAGCTCGAGGGGGATGTTCCCTTTGGTGCCCCGGCCGGATTGCGCGGAATGTGCGTGCGACATCGGCACCGGGCCGTGCGGCTCGGAAACTGGTTCGGCACGAAGTGCCATGTCGTCGACCTGGTGCCCGTGGCGGAGCTGGGTGCCACGAAGCTCGTTACCGAGTTGCTTCGCCGATGGGCGTTCGTGCGGATCACGGGACATGGCCCGCGCGATCGTTTTCGATATGTCGTCGGAGATGCCGTGGCCGCTCAAATCAGGGATGGGGTTGGTCGCGATGCGTAGGAACTGCGCGACGATTTGCTCGCCGCTGCGGCGTTCGAACGCGGCATGGCCGGTAAGTACGCAGAACAAAGTGGCGCCGACGGAATAGACATCCGACGACGGGGTCGGCGGATCTCCCCGGAGAACCTCGGGGGCTGTAAAGGCGGGTGACCCGGTGACCGAGCCGGTGGCGGTCTCGAACCCTCCCGAGATATGAGCGATCCCGAAATCTGACAGTGCCGGCTCCTGATAGTCGGTGAGCAGAATGTTCCCGGGTTTGATATCCCGATGAAGAATGCCCAGCCGGTGTGCGGACTCCACAGCACCTGCGATCTTCACTCCGAGGCGCAATGCTTCGTTCAATGCCAGTGGGCCTTGGCGGCGGATCCGCGCCTCGAGAGACCCTTGCGGGTGATATGGCATCACAATGTATGGGCGACCGTTGTCGGTGGACCCGACCTGAAGGACTGTGACGATGTTCGGGTGCCCCGTCAACCTGGCCATTGCGCGCTGCTCGCGGAAGAATCTCGCCCGGTTCTCTGCATCCAGGTCGGCGGTCAGAATTTTCACAGCGACCGTGCGGTCGAGCTCGTTTTGTACGCATCGGTACACGACACCGAAACCGCCTCGCCCAATTTCTTGGGCGTTCCCGAATCCGGCAGCTTCCAGCTCGAACGTGATTGTCGACCCCATGCTGCGCTGGGTCCGCAGAGGATCATCTTCGGACATCGGGCACCCGCGATTCATCTGGTTTCGGCACCAATGCGATGCCGCACCCTACTCAACCTGCCAATGCTGTGCCTCAAGAGTAACTTGTGCGCATTACCAGCCTCGGTGCGAGGCTTCGGAGCGGGCACGGTTGTTGTCGCACGCAGGGCGCGACGGTCGTGGAGGCGTCGTGCGCCGCCGAGGTGACCGCGCCCACCGCGCGCCGGGGATCTCGACTCCGGCGATCATGGGCGAAGTCAACCGGTCGGTATCGGCACCCACGTCGAACGCAGGCTGCACCTGCCCGACGGGCACTCCGCGGAGAACGTGCGCGAGATCCTCACACGCAACCGTCTCGCTGCGTGGCAGGGATGTTTGTGGGGCCTCCAGTGCCCGAGCGGTCTAGTCGCACCAAGCCCATTCTGCAACGTATCTCGTTCGGCCGTAATTAGTTCCAGCTCTGACGGTGTCGATCCAAGATCATCACATGACGATGAATGAATCCAAGCCCGGGGACATTAGGGCAGGCCGGTTCCTATCCTGCGGGCTGCCTCACCGACGGACGCCCCGAAGTCGGCGCCGAGATCGTCGTTCAGTCGACTGATCGGTAGGGCCAAGGTAACGGCACCTACGACGCCGTCGTTTCGGTGCACGACGGCGGCGGCGATGCCGACGGAGCCGTCCCCTGATTCTTCTCGATTGAACGCATACCCGTTGCGCCGGATCTGATCGAGTTCTTCTTCGAGTTCGAGGCGGGTTTGAACCGATCGCGGCGTCACGGCCGGCAAGGTTTCACTGGGATACAAACGGCGGAAATCGAACGGGTTCAACGCAGCAAGTATGGCCTTGCCCGCCGCTGTGAGGTGCGCAGGAGCTCGGTCTCCGAGTCGCTCGACCACCCGCAACCGATGGCTTCCCGGAACGAAGTCGACAACGACGACGTCACGCCCCTCGAGTACAAGCAATCCGCTCGATTCCGACGTCACGTCGCTCAAGCGCTCGAGCTGCGGCCGAGCGACCGACTTCAGATCGAGATCCGCGAGGACCCTCAGTCCTACTTCGAGGAGAACGGGCCCCGCCTCGTATGCCTTGCTCTTGACCTGTTGCGTCACGAAGCGGTGATGCTCCAGCGTCGCGAGCAGTCGGTGTGCCGTGGATCGAGCGACCCCGAGCTCACGAGCAACATCGGCGACTCGCACAGCCGGAACAGTGCCGAACATCAGCAAGATCTTCAACGCATTGCCGACCGAACCGGTCACTCCTGAACCGCTGGTGTTCTCTCCTGCCGGGGAGTCGCCAAGACTACTATCGCGCATCCGCCGAACCACTCCCTTGCTGCAAAGCGAACCTGATTCCGCCACGCGGAATCTAGTAGCACCTTACAGCCCTTCGTTAAGGCGAACGGAAGGGCAAACCCTGCTAACCATCCCTTCCCTCAGCATTCGTGTTCTGCTAGGTTGAATGTCATTCCTATCAACGGAACGGTCGAAAGCCGCTCTTTACAGATTGCTCGCGGCAGCGCCTATTGGCTCCTATACAGAGGAGGCCGCGGCCGGCAGCTCAGGAGACAACATGTCAGAAAAGCCCGAATCCACGATTGGTGAACTCGGCAAACAGGGGATGGGTCGCTTCACGGGCGTGCAGACGTTCATGCGCGCCCCTTACCAACCCGATCTCGAGGGTGTGGACATCGCACTCGCGGGAATCCCGTTCGACTTCCAGGGCGGACGAGGCTCCGCGAAGCAGGGGCCGTCGCAGGTACGGCAGATGTCCGGCCTCATCCGACGGGTGAGCTTCGACGGCGTCTCGCCTTTCGATCTATGTCGAGTCGCCGATATCGGTGACGCCGTCCTCAATCCCATGAGCCCTCGCGTAAGCCAAGACCTCGCTGCAGAGTTCGTGGGCAGGGTGGCGGACCGCGGTGGAGCCCTCGTGGCTGTTGGAGGTGACCACGGGACCACCTATCCGATCCTCAAGGGCCTCGTCCGGAACGGCCCGGTCGGCCTGATCCACTTCGATGCCCACCCGGACACCTACGACGATCCGTACGGTGGCTACATCCATCACGGCAACGCGATCCGGGCCGCGATCGAAGAAGGATTGGTCGACCCGAAACGCACCATCAGCCTGGGCATTCGTGGAACTCGCTTCATGTCCACCGACCGTGATTACCACGCACAACATGGAATGCGCCTGCTCACGATCAACGACGTGATCGAACTCGGAATCACAGAAACCGTCGCCGAGATTCGCCGTGTGGTCGGTGACGGCCCGACATACATCACCTTCGACATCGACGCGCTGGATCCGCCCTATGCCATCGGTACGGGGGCACCCGAACCCGATGGGTTGTCGATGCGCGAGGCATTGGCAATCCTGCGAGGACTGAAGGGGTTGGACATTATCGGCGGAGACGTCATGGAGGTGGCGCCGCCACTCGACCCGAGCGGTCACACGGCGCTGAATGCCGCAAACATCATGTTCGAGATCATTTGCGCTATCGCGCTCGCTCGCGTCTCCAAGTGCGGAATCGCAGGCAACGGAGCGCGACATGAAGTATGAGGAATTCGAGAACCTGAGCTTCGAGCGCCGCCCCAACGGTGTGCTCCTGGTCCACATCGATCGTATCGCGGCCGACGCGCGAACTCATGACGAGTTCGCGGAGGTGTGGCGCACGATCGGGCGCGACGATGACACGCGAGTCGCGGTTATCACCGGACGGGGGAAGGTGTTCTCGGCCGGCGGGGATCTCAAGGAGCACGGCACCCCTGCGGCTAGCTTGCGCTCCGACCGAGTACTGAGGTCGGGCAAGGTCGCCCTCGACATCGTCTACAACATGCTGGACCTCGACAAACCCATTATCTCCGCGATCAATGGGGTCGCGGTCGGGGCCGGACTTGCCGTCGCACTGACCGCAGATATCAGCATCATCGCCGAGGACGTGCGGATCACCGACGGTCACAGCAGGATCGGCGTGGCGTCCGGTGACCATGCCGTAATGCTCTGGCCGTGGATGTGCGGGATGGCCAAAGCCAAGTACTACCTCCTCACCGCTGACTTCCTGACTGGGGCAGAGGCGGAGCGCATTGGTCTCGTCAGCAAGGCGGCGCCGGCGGAAGCGGTGCTGGATGAAGCGCTCGCCGTTGCCGACCGACTCGGGCGAGGGCCGCAGCGGGCACTGCGATCAACCAAGCGTTCACTCAACCATGTGTTGCGCAGCGCTGCGCCGGCCTTTGAACTATCGGTGGCGCTCGAAACCATCGATTTCTACCAGGAGGACGCACTGGAAGGACTCACCGCCTTCCAGGAGAAGCGGGAACCGCAATTCCCTTCGGCCTCGGGTAGCGCGACTGCCTAGGGCAGGGCGAGAGGGTCCCCGGCTTCTAGGACAACGGCGTTCTGCTGCCAGCGACCCTCAGGATGACGACGAGTCCCATCCGGACTCGTCGTCATCCGCATTCTCGATTGATCGTCGTAGTCATCAGGCAGTCTCCTGGTGGGGGCGTGCGCCTGTCTCGCAATCCCGCTGTTCTCGTGAGGTAGTCGCGTACGGTGCGCTAGCTCGCAGGAAGTCGGATTCTGCTTGACCAGTGAGCTTCCGGAGGAAGTGCGTTGACGACGCGCAGGCGGGAGATCGTGAACGATCGCGCTGAGAGTTGCGTGCGCTCGATCAGGTTCCCCGGAACGATTGCACCCACACCGCACCATTCCTCTCACGCAATTCGATCAGCATCTCTTGTGCTGCAGTATCGAACAAACGTAGAGTACGACCGGTTACCAAACGATTGGCAACCGGCAGGACGTGCTGGCGCTGCTGCTGCCGGTGTTCAGTCTCGTGAACGAGCTCCGAGGCGATGCCACGGCTGACGCCGGCTCTCGGTAGGGCCGCAGTCGACGACGAGGGCCACGAGCGCCACCCTGGATGCCAAACGTTTGGCATATTGGATGGTGCCTCCACAACGGAATCGGACACACCGAAGGACTTGTCATGACGACCGACCTGAACGCCGGGAGATCCCCTCTCGACCTCGAATCGCCACATTCGATCCCTGTCACTGCCACCGCAACCCCCGGCGGGGACGCTCCCGATGTTGACACTGGCCCACTGGCGTACGCCAGGGCGCAACTTTCGGACGCGATCGCGGTACTCGACCTGGATCAGGGCGTCTACTCCATGCTCGCCAATCCGAGGCGCGAAATGACCGTCAGTATTCCACTGCGGCGAGACAACGGAGATGTCGAGGTGCTGACCGGTCACAGGGTGCAGCACAACGTCTCTCGCGGCCCCGGCAAGGGCGGGCTGAGGTACAGCAAGGATGTCACTCTCGACGAGGTCCGCGCCCTTGCCATGTGGATGACGTGGAAATGCGCGCTCGTCGACGTGCCCTACGGCGGGGCGAAGGGTGGGGTTCGCTTCGACCCGAAGCGGTACTCCCGAGAGGAGGTCCAACGAGTCACACGCCGGTACACCAGCGAGATCATTCCCATCATCGGACCCACCCAGGACATTCCGGCGCCGGACATCGGCACCGATGAGCAGGTCATGGCATGGATGATGGACACCTACTCCGCCAGCCAGGGGTACACGGTGCTGGGCGTCACCACCGGAAAGCCGCTCGCGCTCGGCGGATCCCTCGGTAGGCCCACCGCGACCTCGCTGGGAGTGGCACACGTGGCCTTGGCGGCCCTGAGCCATCTCCGGAGGCGACCGACCGCGACAGCCGCCGCAGTTCAGGGCTTCGGAAAGGTCGGACGGGGCGCCGCGCGGTACCTCTGGGAAGCCGGAGTCAAGGTGGTCGCCGTCAGTGACGAATACGGTGCCATCTTCAATGCCGGCGGTCTCTCCGTACCGGATCTCGAAGCATACGTAGCGACATCCGGCACGGTTCTCGGGTTCGATGATTCCGAGGATCTCAACGACAGAGACGCACTGCTGTACCTCGAGGTGGACCTGCTCATCCCGGCGGCGATCGAAGGGGTTCTACACGGCGAGAATGCCGACCGCGTCCACGCTTCACTCATCGTGGAGGGCGCGAACGGCCCGACGACACCGGCCGCCGACGAGATCTTCCGTGCGAATGGGCAACTGGTGGTTCCCGACATCCTCGCCAACGCGGGGGGCGTCATCGTGTCCTACTTCGAATGGGTGCAGGCGAACCAGGCCTATTGGTGGAGTCAAACCGATGTCGAAAATCGCCTTCGCGAACGAATGGAGCGGGCATGGCATCGCGTCCTCGAATATGCTGCGACCCATCGTGTCTCGCTTCGCCTGGCAGCTACCGTGCTTGCTGTGGACACGGTGACAACCGCACATCTGACCCGTGGTCTTTATCCGTGACGACCCGTCGACCACGAATCCTGACGGGCAGGGTCGTACTCGCTGCTGCCGCTGCCGTTGGGACGACCGGCCGATTCACCGCACATGATGCTGAGACGAAAACGAATGGGGCAACAGACCATGGATGACAAGCGGGTCAGTGTCGACATCGACAGCGCCGGAGTCGCGACTGTGACCATGACACGAGGAACGCACCACAACGCCCTCGACGGTCCCATGATCGCCGCACTGCTGGCGAGCGCGGAGCAGCTTCATCGAGATTCACGGGTCCGCGCGGTTGTTCTCCGTGGGGACGGCGAAAGCTTCTGCGCTGGGTTGGATGTGAAGCACTTCCTTCAGACGCCGGACAATATCGACGATCTGCTGGTTCGCGCGCCCGGGGAAGTTGCGAACCTGGCTCAGCGTGTGTCCTACGACTGGCACCGACTTCCGGTGCCGGTCATCGCTGCGATCACCGGCAATTGCTTCGGCGGGGGATTGCAGATAGCGCTCGGAGCTGACATCCGAGTCGCCGCACCGGATGCCCGCCTGTCGATCATGGAGGTTCAATGGGGTCTTGTACCTGACATGGGAATTACCCAGTCGATATCAAAGGTGGTCGGCATCGACGTGGCCAAGGAGCTGACCTTCACGGGCCGCATCCTGTCCGGCAGCGAGGCCAAGGATCTGCACTTGATCACCCACGCTGTCGACGACCCATACGCTTACGCGCAGCAGCTTGCGCACGACATCGCGAGTCGCCCGCCGAAGGCCGTGCGCGCCGCGAAAAGGCTCTTCAATGAGGCGTGGACCGCCGATCCTGCCACCGGGCTAGCCATGGAGACCGATCTTCAACGGGATCTCCTGGTCGACCTCGAGTCCCGATGAAGAGCGCAGTGAGCCTGGCGCCCTTGTGCGGCAGGAAGGCCCACCGTATGGTGTGTGCCAAACGTTTGGCAGACCACGTTGTGCTCCGACACCACTAGAGAGGTTGCGGGCTCAGCAGCGGATCAGCTGATTTCGGCAGACCGTGCATCGAAAGCTAGAGGGGATTACCGACCAAGATGGCGCATTACAAGAGCAACGTCCGTGACCTGGAGTTCAACCTGTTCGAGGTCCTGGAACTCGGCAGGGTGCTCGACACGGGCGTCTACGGGGACCTCGATCGTGAACTCGTCACCGACATTCTGCAGGAAGTCAGCCGCTTGGCCGAAGGACCGGTTGCGGAGTCGTTCGAGGTAGCGGATCGCGCACCGACGACGTTCGACGTGGACAGCAATTCTGTGGTCGTACCGGATGCGCTGGCGAAGACCGTTCGCATCGTCGCGGAGTCAGGGTGGGCACAGCTGGGGCTCCCCGCCGACATGGGCGGCTCGGCGGTCCCGTCCGTCCTGGTCTGGGCGGTCAACGAGATGTTGTCTTCGGCAAATGCGCCACTGACGTTCTTCAACTTCTCGTCGACCATCGCTCGGGTCGTGTTCGAGTTCGGGACCGCACAGCAAAAGCAGTGGGCGAAAGCCGGCTTGGAGAGGGGCTGGGCGGGAACCATGGTGTTGACCGAGCCCGATGCCGGTTCCGATGTCGGCGCGGGGCGGACCAAAGCGATCGCTCAGCCGGATGGAACCTGGCACCTACAGGGTGTCAAGCGTTTCATCACGAACGGCGACGTCGGCGACACGGCGGAGAACATCTTCCACCTCGTCCTGGCCCGACCTGAGGGTGCGCAGCAGGGAACCAAAGGTCTGAGCCTGTTCTATGTACCCAAATGGCACTTCGATCCGGTGACCATGGAGCTCGGGGCGCGTAACGGCGTTTTCGTCACCGGCCTCGAGAAGAAGATGGGCATCAAGTCCTCGCCGACGTGTGAGCTGACCTTCGGGGGTACCGACGTTCCCGCAGTGGGGTGGCTCGTCGGCGACGTGCACGACGGCATCGCCCAGATGTTCCGGGTCATCGAAAGCGCGCGGATGACAGTGGGCACCAAAGCCATCGGCACTCTCTCCACCGGCTACCTCAATGCCCGCGACTACGCGAAAGAACGCATTCAGGGTGTCGACATGACCGAGATGAGAAACCCGGCCGCGCCGCGGGTTCCGATCGGCCACCACCCGGCCGTCCGCCACAGCCTCGTCTTGCAGAAGGCGTACGCCGAGGGTCTGCGCGCCGTCTACCTCTATACCGCGGCGCATCAGGATCGCGAGGTCGCACTCGAGGTGTCCGGTGCGAACGCGGACTTGGCGCAGCGAGTCAACGATCTCCTCCTGCCGATCGTCAAGGGCGTCGGTTCGGAACGTGCATGCGAGCTGCTCACCCGTAGCCTCCAAATCTTCGGCGGCTCGGGATACCTTCAGGACTACCCGCTAGAGCAGTACCTCCGCGACAGCATCATCGACACGCTCTACGAAGGCACCACAGCGATTCAGGCCCAAGACTTTCTGTTCCGCAAGGTACTGCGCGACAACGGTGTCGCCCTCTCGCACGTCACGGAGCAGATCGAGCGGTTCATCGGATCGGCACCTGCTGAGTTGAGAGCCGAGTGCACACTGCTTCACGTGGCACTCGGCGACATCGGTGAGATGGTCGCAGCTTTCGGATGCTATGCGGCAGGCACGAACGACGGGCGAGAGATTTACAAGGCAGGCCTCGGGGCCGTTCGGCTGCTCGAAGCGGTGGGAGATCTGCTCATCGGATGGCGGCTCCTCGTGCAGGCGACTGTCTCACTGACTGCCTTGGCCAGTGACCCGGAAGTCAAGGATGCGCCCTTCTATAAGGGAAAGATCACGACGGCGTCCTACTTCGCAAAGACCGTACTCCCCGGCATCACGGCAACGAAGCAATCCGTCCTCGACCTCGATCTCGCGATCATGGAGCTCGACGAGAACGCCTTCTGACTCGGTGAGAAAGATGCAACACGTCGTGGCCTCGCCCGACTTCGGCGAGGTCCACGACGCACGGCCGGCGGGGCCGATTCCACCCGTGTTCATGGCGCCCACCGAAAATGTATAGTCATCCATCGTGGGCAACTTGGACTCGACGGCGACGGTCGAATCACCGCGCGGGGGTTCCCCCTCCTACCCGATCGGATCGGTCGGCAATGCACTGCAGATGCTTCTTATGCTCCGGAAATCACCAGCACTTCGTGTGACCGAGGTATCGCACGACTTGAACATTGCGCCTTCCAGCGCGCATCGGATACTTGCTGTGCTGCAGCAGTTCGACTTCGTCGAGCAAGACGTGACGACCCGCGCATACGCCCAAGGTCCGGCGCTGCTCGATATCGGATTGGCCGCCGTCAGTCATCTGCCTGTCCGCCAAGCCGCTCACCAGTTGATCCGGAACCTGCGCGACGTCACAGGTGAGACGACCGAGCTGTGTATTCTCGACGGGCCCGACGTCATCGTCGTCGACGTCGCCGAAGGATTGCTACCGCTGCGAGTAGTCGATGATCTCGGCGACCGGATGCCGGCCCACCTCACAGCAGCGGGAAAAGCAATGCTTTCCCACATGACCACCGCTGACCTTCGAGAACTCTTCCCAGACCCGGAGGAGAAGCTCCACACCGTGACTGAACGATCCATCGGCACCCGTGCCCTACTCGACCAGCACCTGGCCACCGCCCGCGAACTGGGCTATACGACCAATCTCGGGGAGGCAGGCCCGGAATTCGTCGGCGTGGCCGCCGCCATCGTCGACGAGACCGGGACAGTCCACGGCGCCGTCACGCTGGCACTGCCGTGGGCGCGAGCTGCCGACGGCTTTGCCAGCCACCTCGGCCCCCAAGTCAGACGCACCGCAGAGACCATCGGCACAGTCCTGTAACCGGTTCACACCTTCCCATCGTTGGTCGCGTTGACATGACCGGAAGATCGCCGGCCTTATCGCGAGCGGGATACAGCACGGCGCTCGACGGTATTGAGTGCTGGGTCCTCGCTCACATGTGAACGAGTGTTTGCCGACAGCAAATGTCGTCTCGGCCGGTAAGTCACGAGATGCGGGAGACCACACTGATTAGTCAGTGTAAGAATGTCGAGTTCGACGTGAGCGGTGATTTGACGGCCTCGGCGGCCAGAAAGTGACTTCGAAGCACTCGTGATGCCGGGCACGCAACCGCTCCACCTCGACGGCGATCTTCGACATGGGCCAGAAGTGCCCCGGAGCAACATCCGGGGCACTTCTGCGTATCTGCTCTTGAGCCGCTCACCCTGGCAGCGCACTGGTCCCTGACCACCCATTGTTCAGGCGACGGGTGGTCGCCGAATTCGGCCTCAGGTCCGCTACACGCTTCAGTGGTGCGTTTCAAACCAGCGGCGACGGACTCAGCCGTACTGGGACCGCGTCGGTCCTCGCCGCCCACAGTAACGTCCTTGAATCCGACTCGGCCGCAGTCGGGTCGGTAAAAGGCTGTTGCACAACAGTTATGAACTATTAACCCGCCAGCACAGGAGTTCCCTCAGATCGCACGGTCGATCCCCGCCTCCGCGTTCGGCTTCCTCGCCTCGAATCTCGGCGAGTCTCTGGCGCTCGACCGTGGACGAGGGTCAGAGTAAGGGCTTCGCAGCCACCTCGGCCCTCAGGCGAGGCGAACCGCAGAGACTGTCGGCGCGGTTCTATTCGCGACTGGCCGGCACTTCGCGCATCACCTGCCGATGCTGCTGACTGCGGTTCTGCCGTGCGGCGAGAGGGAGTGCCACGGTCAGTGCAATGATCACTGCAGACGAGAGATGAGCGATACCGAACCCGGAGTGATCGGCGACCGCGCCCGTCATCGTCGCTCCCAGGCCGATTCCGGCGTCCATGCTGATGTTCCATGCGGCACTGGCGAATCCGACTCGGTGCGGGGGTACTGACACTAATGTCCTCATCAACGTCACGTTCTGGATCCAGCCAAGGCCAAACCCGAAGGCCATCGCCCCGGCCAGAGCGACCGGGAATGCGGCATTCGCCGATGTGACGGCGACCGAGAAGCACATGGTTCCCGCGATCGCTGCGACGACTCCGATCTGTGCCGTCGACCGACGGTCGAGAATCCGGTGACTATAGTGTCCCGCGACGAACCGGCCCGCGACGACGGTGCCGCCTACCGTCGCCAGGATCACTCCGGCATGTGTGGACTGGGGATAGCCGACGAGCGGAACCAGCGCTGAAAGACCACCATACGCAGCAGCGATGCCAACAACGGCCAGGCTGGCCAAGGCGATAGGCCGTTTGAGGACACCACGCGTGGACTCGGAATCCGAATGCGCACCGATAGCGCCATACATGGCCCGCGGGAGACCAAGCGCCGCCAGCGCTGCTGTTACGGCCATTGCAGTCGCGACTACGGACACTGCCACCACACCCCCGGCTCGGAAGAGTTGCATTCCGATCAACAGAAAGACGGTCTGAGAGGCAGCATTGGCCATGCCCTGTGCGGCGACGGCCCGACCGAGCCGATCGCTGGTGGACAGGTGAGGAGGCAGCGCAGAGCAGGCCACTGTCACCAGGCCGAATCCGAGTCCTCGGACCGCGCTGATCACCATCAAAGCGGTGATGTCGTGTGACCACTGTACGAGAGCGATGCACGGCAACCCGAGAAGCAGACATCCGGACACCACAACTGGACGAAAGTCGTAGCGACGCAGCAATGTAGGGGTGGCGAGTTGGGCCGCGATAGTGGCGGTCATAAACACCCCGGTTGTTCCCCCCGCGGCGAAACCTGAGCCTCCAACGGCACTGACGAGGAGCGGAGTCACGGGGAAGATCAACGCCCAGGACCCGAATACGTTGGAAACGATGAAGATCACTCCACCCAACGTGGCCATCCGAGGTCTGCGAGTCACCACCATGAACGCCCTTTCGTACTCGTGAGTGGAAGCCCGGTTCGCGCAGGCCAGAGATAGAGATGGTGCCAATGGCAAATCCTCTTCGAGCGCAGCCCGCATGCATCTGAGGCGAACTGGAACGTCGATAATTCTGCTATGCAGAATTGAAATCCACCCTGAGGTCCGTTGCCGGCATCCGCATGAAGTCAAAGTCAGGATATATAACCGAATCCTGTATACCAGGTCTCGCCGAAGGTAACACTACGGAAATCACGCTATTCTTATCTATGGATAGCCGTTCTATTAGGCAGAACTTGCATCAGCGTCGTCCCCGGCTGCGGCAACGAAGGCAGGCTGCTCCGGTGGAGGTGGAAACCGTCATGCGTGCCCAGTTCCGCGGTCGGGCGACGTGCGCAGGCCGCGCCATTTCACGGAAGGGGGTGCCCAGCCGGGCCACCACAGGCTCCGGCCAGGCTGCTCTCCGGTCAGGTGTCTTGTGCTCACGGGCTGGCAAACGTAGAGTGATACCAAACGTTTGGCAACCGCCCATGCAGCTTCCGGAAAAGCGGGAGTGACCTGCGGTGGGCTGCCGCTCCTCGCTTCTCTAGTAAACAACGGCCACTAACAGGAAGGTCAGGCGCAGTGTCCACACGTGACGGCCTCGGGAACCATCAAGAGCAGTTCTATTCGAAGTCCTCGATTCCTCGACCGCATATCACCCGTTCCGAGGGTATTCGCTTCTACGGCGCTGATGGCACGGCGTATATCGATGCGAATGCTGGTGCGGCAGTAGCGAATATCGGTCCCGGTAACGAACGCGTCCTTCAGGCGATGGTCGACCAGGGCCGACGCATGACGTTCTCGTACGTTCGTTTCTCCCGACACGACCCCAACATCGAGCTGACGGCGCGGATCGCCGAGCTCGCCGGACCCGGATTTGAGCGCATCCACCTTGCGAACGACGGGTCCGAGGCCAACGAGATGGCCATCAAACTTCTCCGGGTCGCGGCCTACCAGGCAGGAAAGCCGGCGAAGCGGAAGGTCATCTCACTCACGCCGTCCTACCACGGCGGAACGCTCGGAACGATGGGGTGGACCGGGGACAGTGAGTACACCGCCTACTACGGCGACATGATGGTGCCCTCGACGAAGGTTCCCGCGCCGTTGACGTACCGCCGCCCCGACGGAATCAGCATCGAGGAGGCGGGATCGCTCGCCGCCGAGCACCTCGAACGCGCGATCCTCGAACTTGGTCCGGACAACGTCCTCGCTTTCATCATGGAGCCTGTTGGCGGAACAGCAACCGGCGCGAACGTTGCACCGGAATCCTATCTGCGCGCCGTTCGCGAGATCTGCACCCGCCACGATGTCTTTCTCGTCTTCGACGAGGTCATGTCCGCGACCCGGACCGGAAAATTCCTGGCTGCCCAGCACACCCCCGACGCACGCCCCGACGCGATCGTGATCGCCAAGGGCCTGGGCGCCGGATACGTCCCGCTCGCTGCGACTGCGGTCTCGGCGGAACTGCTCGAGCGCCTCACCTCGAACGGTGGCTTCGATCTGTCGCACACGTACAACGCGAACCCCATCTCCTGCGCGGCAGGCTGTGCGGTTCTCGACGAGATGACCGAGCGAGGCCTGATCGAGAACGGCGCGGTCATGGGTCGAGAGCTGACCAAGCAGTTGCAGGGTCTGGCGGAGAAATGGCCGCTGATCGGTGATGTCCGCGGCCGCGGGCTGATGGTCGGCGTCGAGATCGTCGCGGACCGCGCCACGAAAGCCTCCCTTCCCGGTGCTGCCAACGCGACGGGCGAGATCCGTCGTGTTGCCATGGAGAACGGATTGCTCATCGGTGGTCGTCGACTCAACGGGGGAGCCTTCGGTGAATTCCTCATGCTCACGCCCGCATTGATCATCACCGAGGCCGAAGTCACCGAGATCGTCGAGCGGCTGGATACGACCCTCGCGACGGTGACGAAGCGGCTGCAGGCCGCCGGATATCTCTCGGCCTGAGAAACGGAGACCGCATGTCTGTTCTCGACCCCCTCACCATTGCCGATCCGGGGCAACTCACTGCCGACCTGGTCCACCTGTCGACCATCGTCGACTCCACCGTTCCTGGCTGGACCAGGCAGGCGTTGACCGAGGCCGATGTCGTCGGCCGGCACTGGGTCAGAGCTCGAATGGCGGAGGCCGGCCTCGACGCTCACATCGACGGCGCAGGCAACGTCATCGGTGTGCTCCGCGGGACCGCGCCTGGCAACAGCGCAATCATGACCGGATCACATACCGACACCGTCGAGGGAGGTGGGCGATACGACGGCAACGTCGGTGTCGCATCCGCCCTCGAGGTGGTGCGGACCCTCCGCGCCAACGAAGTTCGACTCCGCCACGACCTCATCGTCGTCGACTTCTTCAGTGAGGAGCCCAACCGGTTCGGAATCAGCTGCATCGGCTCGCGGGCGCTGACGGGGTTCATCACCGCTGAGGATCTCGACCGGGTGGACTCGGACGGTGTCCGGTTCGCCGACGAGTTGGTGCGCATCGACATCGACCCCAGTGCGCTGCTGTCCTCACGGATGGACACCAGCCGCATCAAGGCGTTCGTCGAGCTGCACATCGAGCAGGGGCCGTATCTCGAGGAGCAGGGCAGCGATATCGGCCTCGTCACTTCCATCACTGGGATCAAGCGATTCCGGGTCGCGTTCAGGGGCCGTCCGGATCACGCCGGAACGACGCCGATGAACCGGCGGCACGACGCGGGATGTGCCGCCGCAGGATCGGTCCTGGCCATCGAACAGATCGCCTCCGCGAACGTCGACGGTAGAGGAACTACCGGGTTGGTCACCTTCACACCGGATGCAGTGAACATCGTCACCGAATCCGCCGAACTCTGGGGCGAGTTCCGCAGCCCCGATCTGCGCTGGCTGGACGACGCCGGAACCGAGTTTCACAGCGCGGTGCAGCGCGAGGGCGCCAGCCGTTCGGTGGAAGCCCAGCTGGACTGGCTCCCGTCGGAGCAGCCCGCCGGCATGGATGATCGGTTCATCGAGGTCACCGCGCGGGAGGCAGACCGACTCGGACTCAAACAATCCCGCCTCTACAGCGGCGCCGAACACGATGCGGCGATTATTGCGAAGAAGATCCCGACAGCCATGATCTTCGTGCCGTCGAAGGACGGCCGCAGCCACTGCCCGGACGAGTTCACCGCCGACAAGGACATCCACTCGGGCGCGAACGTACTTCTCAACACGATCATCACCCTTGATCGCGAGCTCGACTTCGCCTGACCGCGCCGTCTTCGCGACTGGTTCGGACTTCGCACTCTGGAGAACAACATGGATTTGTCACACCTTCTGTACCGAAGCGCGTTGCGTTATCCCGACAACCCGCTGTGGGTCTCGCTCGACCGTGCGCCCGTCACCTACGCGGAAGGCGCAGCCCGCGTTAGCTCCCTAGCCAACGCCATCCTGACCCGCGCTCCTCAGCGGGCGCGGGTCGCGATTCTGTCGACGAACCGCTACGAGGGGCTCGAAGGCTTCCTGGCCACCATCACGGCCGGCTGCGCCGCGGTCACCCTCAACCCGCGAGGCCATCAAGAGGACTACCGCCACGCTCTCTCGGACTCCAGGGCCACCATCGTCCTGTGTGATGCAACGCTCGCCGACCGACTGACTCCCCTTCACGAGGATCTTTCGCAAATCGAGCACTGGGTCAGTTTCGGCGGGGACGTCCCCGGTTTCGAACGGCTGGACGACTGGCTGAAGTCGCCGAGCGAACGTCCGGACATTGTGATCGAGCCCGATGATCCCGCGTGGCTGTTCTACACATCGGGAACCACAGGCAAGCCCAAGGGAGCTGTGGAGACCCACCGGAACCTGCTCGCGATGACGCGCCACTTCATGCTCGAACTCGGATCCGATCTCGGGTCCAACGACGTGATGCTGCACCTCGCTCCGATCTCGCACGGATCGTGCAGCGTCGCGATGCCACACCTCGCGGTGGGCGCGGCGAACGCGTTTCCGAGCTCGCTCAGTTTCGACCCCTCCGCAGTGCTCGAAACGATTGATCGCCTGAACGTCACTGCAACGATGCTCGCCCCCACGATGATTCGGATGCTGCTCGACGCTCCTGATGTGGAGAAGCACGATCTGTCAAGCCTGAAATCGGTCGTGTACGGGGCTGCTCCCATGCCGGTCGCCGACCTGAAGCGCGCGCTCGAGGTCTTCGGCCCCGTGTTCGTGCAGTTCTACGGACAGGCAGAGGCAGCCGCGACCATCACCTGTTTGCCGAAGGCCGAGCACCGTCTGGACGACGAGGACTGCGTCCGACGACTCGCCTCGGCCGGCCGCGAGACCTTCTCGACTCGCATTCGAATCGTCGACCCCGAGGGACGGGAAGTCCCCGCCGGCACCGTCGGAGAAATCACCGTCCGCGGTGAGCTGGTGATGTCCGGCTACTGGGAACGCCCGGACGCGACAGCCGAAACGATCAAGGACGGCTGGCTGCACACCGGCGATGCCGGCTACCTCGACGAAGGGGGATACCTCTTCATCACAGACCGCATCAAGGACATGATCATCAGCGGAGGATCCAACATCTATGCCCGCGAGGTAGAAGAGGTCCTCGGCCAGCATCCGGACATCGCGCAGGCCGCGGTAATCGGCATCCCCGATGAGAAGTGGGGTGAAGTCGTCGCAGCTGTGGTTGTCGCGCAGGAGGGCACAGATCTGACTCCCGAGTCCGTCATCGATTTCGCACGAAAGTCGATGGCCTCGTACAAGAAGCCACACCAGGTCTGGATCGTGGACGAACTGCCAACCAGTGCCTACGGCAAGATACTGAAGCGTGAACTGCGTAAGCAGTACCAGACCGCGCGGCAATAGCGGAGTGATCGAGTATCCGTCGCCCCGCCCTCGAATCGCGTGCTCCACGAAACGCAGGATTCGGTTTGGTAATGACGTGCGCAGCGCATGTGTCCCGGGCTGGCCAGGCATTCCCCGGACAGTTGGCCGTATGGAACGATCGTTTCTTGCCCGGCCTGACACGACTGGCCTCCGCACTGGCCGAGCGGGACGCGCCCTCGGCAGTCCAGCTCCATCACGGTGGTGCGCGCGCACGCCACGAATTTGCAGGACTTGAGCCGGTCGCCCCCTAGGATGATGCATCCAGAAGTATCCCCGTACTGATCATCGAAATCTGTTACATAGTACGAGATTTCGCTTCTACTGCACAACGGGTCGAGCGCGGGATTCGATGGCGTCGAGATTTCTGGAGCGCACGGTTACCGCCTGTGCCAGTTCCTGGACTCGCGACCCAACACCAGGACCGACGGCTACGGTGGCACGCTGGAGAATCGTTCCCGGATGGTTCTCGAGGTTCTCGATGCGGTGAGAGCGGCGACCGGACCCTCGTTCCAGGTCGGTCTGCGTCTGCGCCCCGAGCGCTACGGTGTCCTTCTTCCGAGAGCTGTCACGTGGCAGAATGCACCATGACATCGGACCTTGTCGACTATCTCGATGTGGGATGTAGAGAAGCGCCCACACCGTGAAACCAGCCCGAACCGGCTCTCACGCGACCTGGCCGCTGGTGCCACACTGCTGGATGTCTTCGCATCGCTTCCGCGAGGGAGCGCACGGCTCGGCGTGGCGGGCAAGATCCCGTCCGGCGCCGTGGCCCAGTCGTGTCTCGATCGGGGAGCGGACTTCGTTCTAGTCGGAACGGCGGCGATTCTTCAGCACGACTTTGCTCGCCGAGTGTTGATCGATCCGTCTTTCAGCAGCATCGATCAGCCGGTGTCGTGAATATCTCGCGTCGCAGGGACTGGGCCGCACCTTCATCGACTATCTCGCGAATGATTGGGACGATTTCGTCGCGTGATGATCACGCCCCTGGCAGAGGTGCCGGTCCTACCAGGCAAGGCGCCGCGCACCTCGGACGAGGAGGCACGGACGATCAGAGCGGGCTCCAAGGCGGCGCTTGCCGCATCTCGTCCCTCGATCAACGACACCAGCTTGCGCGCTGCCGTCCGCCCCATCGCGCCCAGATCCGTGCGGACGCTGCTGAGGGGTGTTTCGAGGTATGCGGCCTGCGGAATGTCGTTGTACCCGACGAGCGCGACGTCCTCGCCGACCCGCAGACCGCGGTCGGCGAGCGCCCGGCCTGCTCCAATCGCAGCGTGGTCGTTCGCGCAAAACAGGGCAGTGGGGGGTTCCTGGTGCTCCGCGAGAAGCTCCGTGACGTAGCGATGCCCGTCGTTGACACCGAATCCCCCGAGACTGGAAGCGGACACGACGGTGATCTGCGGGTGTTGCGCTATCACTTCGGCAAATCCGGCCACTCGGTCGAGCGACGTACTCGCTGCGGCCGGTCCGGGGACCACTGCCACCCGTTCGTGTCCCATGGCGACGAAATGCTCAGCCACGAGCGAACCGCCACGGCGATCGTCGGCAGTCACCGAAACCGCGCAATCCGACCGGCGCATGGCAAAAATGAACGGCACAGATTCCGATTCGAGTTGAGAGGGAATTGCACGCCCCACCTCCGTGTCGCACAGTACGAAACCGTCCACCTTCCGGCTGAGGAGATGATCGATCGCGGCGGAGCGCACATCGGGGTCGCCGTGTGTCGCGATGACGGCCGAAAGGTAGCCCAATTCTCGGGACGCTTCCTCGATGGCTGTTGCGAGTATGGCCATGACGATGTCGCTGAGGACGGGGACGACCACGCCGAGCACGCGCGAGCGCCCTCCGCGCAGACTGGACGCAACGGGATCGAGAACATAGCCCGCGTCGAAAGCCAGCGTCTGGATGCGTTCGATCGTGGACGCGGCCACGCGTCGGCTGTCACCTCGCAATGCGCGTGACACAGTGGACACGTCGACACCGGCCAGCGCTGCCAACTGCTTCATATTCATCGCGGTCAAGTCGTCCCCCTTCGAGTTAGTTGCGGTCGTGAGGCAAAGGATAGGAACCCGGCGTCGGGCTGTTAGAGCCACCAGTCCAGTGTGCGCACAGCAATCTACGCCAAACGATTGTCATCTGCGTCATACTCTCGTTTGATTTTGAAACCGTGCTCTCCCGAGATCTCGCCCCTTGCGTTCACTCGACGCGGTCGATTATCGTCACACCAAACGTTTGGCAAGGCCTAGGTCACATGAGGGCTGCAGACGAACGAGAGCGGTACGGGTGTCCACCTGCCGCGGACCTCGACGTCGTCAGCCGATCGCGACCGGGCAGCCGGAGAGTCGGAACGGTGAAGCAACACGCCGTCGTGACAGCCTCAGCGCCATGGGGGTCCGGGTAATCAGGCCGGCCAGACCAGACGTACCGTCACACCAGGCCCCGCGCACCGGCCACATCCAGCCACGAAACCCGAAGAGACATATCGACATGGGTATACGGCAAGCGCGCGAGTCCACCCAGAACAGGAGCGTCACATGTCCGAGATCGCGGGCACCGCGTACCCATCCACATCACCGTCCCCGCCTAACGGCGATGCTTCGCTCGACAATGAAAGACTGAGTCTGTTCCAGATCCGGCTTGCCGCGTGCGCGGGCGGTTCGGGGTTCATCGACGGTTACGTCCTGTCGATTTTCGGTGTTGCGCTGATCCAGATCGGGCCGGAGTTCGCTCTCTCGTCCGCCGCCAAGGGCGCCATCGCCGCGACGATTCTCATCGGTGTCTTCTTCGGAGGCATCGTCGGTGGCTACCTATCGGACAAGTTCGGCCGGCAGCGGATCTACAAATGGGATCTCTTCGCCATCGCCGTACTCTCCATTGCGTCGTTCTGGATCGATGGGCCACTCGCTCTGCTCATCATGCGGCTGCTCATCGGTTTCGCCGTCGGAGTCGACTATCCCATTGGTTCGGCCCTACTCACCGAGTTCAGTCCGAAGCGATTCCGTGGGCCGCTCTTGGGAGTGCTCATCTCGCTGTTCTTCCTGGGCGGTGCCGTTGCCTATGGCGTCGGCCAGGTGCTGTTGTCCACGGTCGGGGACGACGCCTGGCGATGGATGCTGGTCAGCGCTGCCGTCCCCGCGCTGCTCATCGGGGTGCTGCGCGTCGGAACCCCCGAATCTCCGTACTGGCTCACCCGAAACGGGCGCATCGAAGAGGCGAACACCGTTATGGAGCGCGTGTTCGGTCCCGGGGTTACGGTCGACGAGGTCCCCGCTGAAGGGGAGCGGACCGTCGGGCTCCGCGGAATCATCCGCTCCGGCTATCTCGGGCGCCTCGCCTTCGTGATCGCCAGCTGGACCAGCGCGATAATCCCCGTGTACGCGATCTTCTCGTTCGGCCCTCAACTCATCGGCGCGCTGCATCTCGAAGGTAATGCTGCTACCTACGGGTCCGCCGTCATCGAGCTGTTCTTCGCTGTTGGCTGCTTGCTCGCACTCGGGATCGTCAACAAGGTTGGCCGTAGAACCCTGACCATCCGGAGTTTTGCCCTCAAGTCCGTTCCGTTGCTGCTGCTTGCCGTGTTCTCCGATGCGCCGGCCATCTGGATCGCCGTATTCTTCATCGCGTTCGCCCTCTTCAGCGGAGGTCTGGAGGTGATGAACTTCGTGTACCCCAACGAGCTGTTCCCCACCGACCTTCGCAGTTCTGCCATGGGGCTGGTCACCGCGTTCACGCGATTTGGTGCGGCCGCAGGAACTTTTCTCGTACCGGTTGTACTCGAGCAGTACGGCATCTCCGCCACCATGTACGCCGCCTGCGCCATCACGTTGGTCGGTCTGCTCGTATCCATCGTGTGGGCTCCCGAGACCCAGGGGATGAAGCTCAGCGAGTCGTCCAGTCTCCACCACTGAGATATGTTACCTGCAGTGTTCCTGCCAGGTCCGACTGCACGGATCGGGTTGGACGACGAAAGTGCGGGTGGGGGAGTGGCTCTCGTACTTCAATCGACGTCGCCTCACTCCGCCCTCGGACACCTCACCCCAGAGGAGTTCGATCAACGACTGATCGCGTCGTCTGCGCTGTCAGTCGCCGCATGAAATCGGGTGTCCACTCCCGGGGGACGACCTCAGACCTGGCTGCCGTCGCCGCGGCCCTCGCCAAGGTGCCGGAGCTCGACCCGGCCAAGGTCGACGACCTCGACCTCGACGAGGACAAGATCAACATCTCCGGCGGGGCGATCGCGCTCGGTGACCCGTTCGGCATGACCGGTGCCCGCATCACCAACGCCCTGCTGAACAACCTACTTGAGCAGGACAAGGCCTTCGGCGTCGAGACCATGTGCGTCGGCGGCAGCCAGGGCATGGCGATGATGCGCGAACGCCTCAGCTGACTAACAGTCACTGCAAGACAATAGGATTCGCTATGAAGATCGAGTATGACACGGGCTTCCACGAGGTGGCCGACGGCGTCTGGATGGCTCGCTACGCGTGGCACGACGTCAACGTCACACTGGTGGAGGGCGGCGGCGGTGTTCTCCTCGTCGACACTCATTCCTCGGCCGAGGCGGCACGCGCGGTGCTGGCGGACGTTCGGCGACTCGGCCGCGGCGACGTCCTCGCAATCGTGAACACTCACGAGCACTTCGACCACGTCTTTGGAAACGCAACCGCGAAAGCCGTGTGCGGCGACAACATCCCGATCTACGCAACTCGTCGTGCGGCCGAGCGCACTCCTGTGTCCGCGGAGTTGTTCAAAGACCGGTACCGGCGGGAGCATGCGGCGGACCCGACCAAGGATCCGCGGACGTCCGAGATCCTCGGAACGCCCGTCCTTCCCGCCGACCACCTTTTCGACGATCGGATGACCGTCGACATCGGTGGTCGCCGGGTCGAGCTTGTTCATCCAGGGCGCGGCCACACGGCCGGGGACCTCGTGGTGTGGGTGCCTGATGCCAACGTCATGCAGTTCGGTGATTTGCTGGAAGCGACAGGCCCACCGGTCTACATCGATGACTGCTATCCGCTGGAGTGGGCGAGCGCCCTCGATTCTGCACTCGCACTCTTGGATGCGCGGTCGGTTGTGCTTGCGGGACACGGGCAACCCGCCGATCTGACCTGGGCGCGAGGTCAGCAACTGGAGATCGCCAGCGCTGCTGACTCGATCCGCCGGCTGGTCGACGAGGGTGCGCCGATGGCCCTCGCCCGCGAAGCAGCATCGTGGCCGTGGCCACTGGACTGGAGATTCTCGGGAGCGCTGCAGGCAGGCTACGCCCAGCTTGGTGTGCGGGCGTCGTCAGCCGGCGGCAGGAGCTGAGTCTGGCGCGAGCCTTGCGCACCCCGTATCCATCGCATACGTTGGGCAAGCATGCCAAACGATTGGCGTTAGCAGTCGATCTGCTTCCGTTCGCACTGGTCAGCGCCCTCGTCAGTCACCTGCAACAAACCTTCCGACGACAGAATGGTGATCAAACCCATGGTGCATACCGGCACGGCCTACCCGTTCATTGACGGCAAGAATTACGTCCCGACCTCAGAGGACGTCGACCGCATCGTCGATCCCTCGACAACCGAGGAGTTCGCAGTCGTCCCGCGCTGCTCGCCCTCGGATGTGGATCATGCCGTGCGAAGCGCCGATCGCGCGTTCGGGACATGGCGACGTGTGTCGCCGAGTCAGCGTTCCACCGCGCTGCTGAGGATCGCCCAAGCGGTGGAAACCAGGGCCGAGGAGTTCGCGCAGCTCGAGTCCCGTAATGCAGGTAAGCCGATCACCGCAGCACGCGGAGAGATCGAGACCGTCGTTGATCATCTCCGCTTCTTCGCGGGGGCGGCGCGAACCCTCAGCGGCGCGACCGCGGGGGAGTACCTCGCTGGCACGACCTCCTACCTACGTCGTGATCCGCTCGGCGTCGTCGGCCAGGTCACCCCGTGGAACTACCCGCTGATGATGGCGGTGTGGAAGTGCGGCCCCGCGCTGGCCGCGGGTAACACTGTCGTGCTCAAGCCGGCGGAGTCCACCCCTCTGACCACCCTGCTTCTGGCCGAGGTGGCCGCGGAGTTCCTCCCAGCCGGAGTTCTGAACGTCGTCACCGGCGCAGCCGACTGCGGTGAGGCGATCGTCGGGCACCCGCTGGTGAAGATGGTGTCGATCACGGGATCGACGGCGGCAGGTCGTCGTGTTGCCGAGCTCAGCGCGCGGGGCCTCAAGCACTCCCATCTGGAGCTTGGCGGGAAAGCACCTGTCGTCGTGTTCGATGACGTCGATCCCGCGGCGGCCGCCCAATTCATCGCTCTCGCGTCTTTCTGGAATGCGGGGCAAGACTGCACCGCGGCTGCGCGAATGATCGTCCACGAGTCGATTTTCGACAGCTTCCTCCACGAACTCCGTGCCGCCGCGTCAAGCATGACAATGGGTCTCACCAGTGACGCCGCAACCCGATTGGGCCCCGTCAACAATGTTCGGCAACACGAACGCGTGCTTGGCTTTCTCGACCGTTGCCCGGACCACGTCGACGTGCTGCGGGGTGACGCTGCGAGGGCGCTGCCCGGTTACTACGTGGATCCGACCATCTTGGTCGGAGTCCAACAGGACGACGAGGTCGTGCAGAACGAGATCTTCGGACCAGTGGTCACGGCGCAGTCCTTCAAGACCGCGGAGGAGGCGTTGCAGCTCGCGAACGGCACCCCATATGCCCTGGCCTCATCGGTGTGGACCCGCGACATCGACCGAGCACTCCGCTTCACTCGCGAGCTGGAATTCGGCTGCGTCTGGGTCAATCACCACCTCAGCGTGACTCCCGAGTTCCCGCACGGTGGAGGGAAGGCCTCCGGCGGCGGCAAAGACCTGTCGACGTCGATCGTCCACGAGTACACAGAGGCGCGGCACGTGATGTTCGGGTCGCTGCCCGAGTAAGACGCGTCCCGGCCACCAAACCCTCTCAAGGAGATCTGCATCAATGTCTCTCACCACTGCCCTTTCCCGCCAAGTGCTCGAGCGCGGCGTCCTCCTCGGTGGCGAGGAGATCTCCACCTCGAGTCGGGCGCATGTCACAAACCCGTACGACGGCGAAGCAGTCGGGAGTGTCGGCCAAGCGACCGCCGCGCAGGCCACCGCGGCGGTCGGCTTAGCCCATGCCGCGCTCGACGCTCCAATCCCCGCACACGAGCGGGCCACAGTTCTCGACCGGGTGGCCGAGGAGTTGCTGCGCCGGCGTGAGGAGCTGGCACTGCTGATCTCGTCCGAAGTGGGTAAGCCGATCGCCCTGGCACGATCCGAGGTTGACCGGGCAGCAAGCACGTACCGGGTGTCGGCCGCTGTTGCGCGAACACGCACTGGAAATATGGTCGCAATGGACGCCACGGCTGCGGGGGCGAACAAGTTGGCCTACACCGTAAACCGCCCGATTGGGGTCGTCACCGCAATCACGCCGTTCAACTTCCCACTCAATCTGGTTGCTCACAAGCTGGCTCCGGCGTTGGCTGCAGGATGCCCGGTCGTATTGAAGCCTGCCCCGCAGTCCCCGCTCACCGCGTTCGTGCTCGCCGACATCTGTACTGCCGCAGGTCTCCCGGCTGGGTACCTCTCGGTGGTTCCAGGGGAGCCGGCAGAGATCAGCGCCTCGATCGTCCAGGATCCGCGAGTCGCGGCGATCAGCTTCACCGGGTCGACCGAGGTCGGCTGGCACATCGCGGCAAGCGCCCCCCGCAAGAAGGTCCTCCTCGAGTTGGGAAACGCGAGTCCGGCCATCATCGAGCCCGACGCCGACCTCGAACGAGCAGCGAATCTCCTCGCTCCGAACGCGTTCGTCTTCGCCGGGCAGACCTGCGTCTCGGTCCAGCGGATCTACGTCGATCGCGCCGTACACGGCGAGTTCCTCGACCTGCTCGTCGCACGAACCGGTGAAATCGTCTCCGGCGACCCACGGGACGAGCAGGTCGTGTGCGGCCCACTGATCGACAACCGGGTGGCCGAACGCGCCCTTGCAGCAATACGTTCCGCAACCGAGCAAGGAGCGGAAGTCGTTTCCGGCGGCGAACGCCGATCCGACGGGGTTGTACCCCCGACCGTGGTGAACAACGCTGCGCAGTCCAGCGATCTCATTCAGAAGGAAGCCTTCGCCCCGGTGGTCAGTGTCGTCGGAGTAGAGAGTTTCGACCAAGCGATCGACATGGCGAACGACTCACAGTACGGCCTGCAGGCCGCCGTCTTCACCCAGAACCTCGACAAGGCCCTGGCGGCCACCGACAGACTCGATTTCGGCGCGGTTCTGGTGAACGAGGCACCGTCGTTCCGCGCCGACAACATGCCCTACGGAGGACTCCGGAACTCCGGAAACACCAAGGAGGGGCCCGAGTCGACCGCCTCCGCACTCACCGTGGAGCGACTCTGTGTCTTCTCCCGATGACTGCGGACGCGGACCGGACAAGATGATCTCCTCGGTGACGCACCCCGCACCCGCCGCGGTTGTCGAGGCAGTGATGGCGCTACGGCGTCAGGGAGTCGAGGTCGACGACAGTGCACTGACCAAATCGCTGTACTCCTCGGATGCCTCGGTTTACCGGGTACCACCGAGCGCTGTGGTGTTCCCGCGGGCCATCGACGAAATCGACGCCATCATGTCGGTCTCCACCGCACACGGCATCCCGATTACCAGCCGCGGCGCCGGCACATCGATCGCAGGCAACGCCATCGGCACCGGACTCGTGGTTGATCACAGGAGACACCTCAACGGCGTGCTTGGCGTGGACTTCGAGAGCAACCGGGCTCGAGTACAGGCGGGCGCCGCACACGCGACGCTGCAGCGAGCCGCAGCCCCGTACGGTCTGCGTTTCGGTCCAGATCCGTCCTCCCACTCTCGATGCACGATCGGCGGAATGATCGGAAACAACGCATGCGGTTCGCGGGCTCTGGGGTACGGACGCACCAGCGACAACGTGTACGGCCTGCATGTGGTGACCGGTACGGGTGAGCACCTCCGCCTCGGAAGCCTCGCAGACGGATCCAGCGACGGGTCATCTGTTCTGCGGGGATTGCAAACCACCACGATGAACTCGCTAGCCACCATCCGCACCGAGTTCGGCCGGTTCGGGCGGCAAGTCTCGGGCTACGCGCTTGAAAACCTGCTTCCTGAGAACGGCTTCGACGTCACGAAAATGTTGGTGGGCAGCGAAGGAACGCTGGCAACGGTAGTGGAGGCCGATATCCGTCTCGTTGCCGACGCTGCGCACAAAGTCATGGTCGTGCTTGGATTCCCCGACATGATCGCCGCTGCCGCCGCGGTCCCGGCGATCCTTCCATTTTCTCCGGTTGCCTGCGAAGGCCTCGACCGTCGCATCACGAACGCAGTCGCGGACAGGTCGGCTGCAGTACGCGACCTTCCAGAGGGCGCCGGATGGCTGTTCGTCGAAGTGGTCGGCGAAGAGAAGTCTGCCCTCGCCGCTGTGGCCGACGCTGTGGCCGACGCCAGCCGGGCCTTGGACCATCGGGTCGTGACCTCGTCGGCGCAAATGGCTGCCCTGTGGAAGATCCGTGAAGACGGGTCTGGTCTGGTCGCACGTACGTCCACAGGCCGCCCCGCCCACGCAGGATGGGAAGACGCGGCAGTGCCTCCGCAGCACCTCGCGGATTATCTGACTCGTTTCGAAGAGTTGCTCACCGGCCACGGGTTCACGGGTGTCCCATACGGTCACTTCGGGGACGGGTGTGTACACGTACGCATCGACTTCGACCTCGACGACAGTGGGGGTCGCCGGCGCTATCGGGACTTCCTCGACGATGCAGCGACACTCGTGGCCAAATACGGGGGATCAATGTCGGGTGAACATGGTGACGGTCGAGCGCGCGGCGAGCTGCTCGCGCACATGTACTCGGCTGCAGCCATCGACGTCTTCCGGAAGGTCAAGGCGCACTTTGATCCCGAGAACCTGCTCAATCCCGGAATCGTTGTCGATCCCGTTCCGGTGGAGGCCGATATCCGCTACACGACGCCACTGCCCCTGGCGCGCTCCGCGGCGTTCAGCTATCCGGACGACTCGGCCGGTCTCTTCGATGCCGTGCACCGCTGCACGGGCGTCGGACGATGTGTCGCAGCGAACCCGGCACCTGACAGCGTCATCTGCCCATCCTTCCAGGCCACGAGGAACGAGAAGGACTCCACTCGCGGGCGGGCACGGGTGCTCCAAGACGCGGTGTCGGGAAAGCTCGGTCCGAACGGTTTGCAGTCTCCGGAAGTAGGCGATGTGCTGGACCTGTGTTTGGGCTGTAAGGGGTGCAAGTCGGACTGCCCGACCGGTGTCGACATGGCCAAGTACAAAGCCGAGGTGCTCAACGCTCGGTATGCCGGGCGGCTGCGCCCGCGTTCGCACTACTCGCTCGGCTGGCTGCCGTTGTGGTTGCGTCTCGCGCGTCGCCTCCCAGCACTGTTCAACGGCCTCAGCAGCGTAGAGCCTCTGCACCGGCCGCTGATGTGGTTCGCGGGTATCGACGCACGACGCTCCATCCCTCAGTTGGCCGCGTCCACCGACAGGGCCGCGTTCAAGGCTGCGGTGAAGACTGGACCACCGGGTGTCGGAAAGTACACGCCAGGTCGAGAGGTCGTTCTCTTCGTCGACACCTTCAGCTCGAGCTTCAATCCGCGGGTGGTAACAGCCACCATCGACCTTCTGAACGACGCGGGATACGCGGTCCATCTGCCCGCAAGCGAGGTGTGCTGCGGACTGACGTGGACTTCGACCGGCCAACTCGACGGAGCGCGGCGGCGGCTGCGGCGCACGGTTGACGTGTTGTATCCCTATGTACAGCGTGGCGCCACCGTGCTGGGAATCGAACCGTCCTGTACCGCCGCGCTGAGATCTGATCTGGTCGAGCTCGTCGACACCTCGGACGCGGCACAGGTGTCCTCGGCAGTGCGTACCTTGGCCGAACTACTCTCTGCGGACGCCGATTACACCCCGCCAGACCTCTCAGGCCTGGAGATCACCGCGCAGCCCCACTGTCATCACCATGCCGTGATCGGCTGGGACGCCGACCGTGCACTTCTGGAGCGAGCCGGCGCCAAGGTAACGACGGTCGGTGGTTGCTGTGGCCTGGCCGGAAACTTCGGTGCCGAACGTGACCACTACGAGGTGTCCGTAGCGGTAGCCGAGACGCAGCTCCTCCCGGCGCTGCGCACCCTCCCCCCTCAGGCCGTTGTCCTTGCCGATGGATTCTCCTGCCGCACCCAGATCGACAACCTCCACCCCGCCACCGAGGTGCTCCACCTTGCCGAGCTCCTCGCCGGCCGCTGACCTTCACTAAGGTCAGAGACAAACTCTGCCCGCCCACCGAGCCGGTGGGCGGGCAGAGTCAAGTAGTTACTCGAGCTCTGCAGATCAGTAGCAGACGACCGAGCGGAGGCCGCGTCCGACCTTCATCTCCTCGAACGCATGCGGCACGTCGCCGAGCTCGATCCGACGTCCCACCAGCTTGTCCAGGGGAAGCCGACCCGACATGTACAGTTCCGCCAGCATCGGGAAGGTAAGCGACGGGGTGGAACCGCCGTAGCTGCATCCCACGACCGACTTGCCGTTGAGGGTCACGTCGAGCAGGTTCAAAGGCAGGGCCGTACCGCCCGATGGCATGCCCACCAGAACTGCGGTTCCTGCGGCACATGTCATCGACACGCACTGCTCGGCGGTGTCCACCCGCCCCGCTGCCTCGAAGGCGTACTCGACGCCGCCGTCGGTCAACTCCCTAATCTGCTCCACGACCGTTCCGTCGGCGGCATTTATGACGTGCGTTGCACCGACCGCCTTGGCTGCTGCCAACTTCTCGTCGGACATGTCGACTGCAATGATCGGGTTGGCGCCGGCAAGTGCAAGGCCCATCACCACCGATAGTCCGACACCTCCACATCCGACAACCGCGGCGGAACTCCCCGCCGGCACTTTGCCTGTATTGAGCACCGCCCCGATTCCGGTGGTTGCAGCACACCCGATGAGTGCGGCGATCTCGAACGGAAGCTCGGCGGGGATCGTAATGGCGCCGGACTCCGGCACCACCGCGTACTCGGCAAAGCTGCCGACGTTGAGGAAGGCGTGAATGCTGGCACCTGCTCGGCGGATGCGGGTGGTCCCGTCCGCCATAACCGCGTCGTTGGCGGTAGTGTCGCGGCACGCCCACTGCCGACCGCTGACGCAGTACTTGCACTTGAGGCAGGGAGCGAACCAGGACAGTGCGACGTGCTCCCCGACTCGGTCTGGGGATACTCCGGGGCCGACCGATTCAATAATTCCGGCCCCCTCATGGCCGAGAACCGTCGGAACCTTTGAGCCCCAGTCTCCGTTGGCGACGTGCAGGTCGGAGTGACACACGCCGCTGGCCTTCAGCCGCACGCGGATCTCGCCCGGGCCCGGCGCCTGGATGTCCACGACGTCTAGTTCGAGGTTCCCTTGGGCAGTGAACACGAGCGCGTTGGCCGTAATCGAGTTCATGATTGTCCTTCGTCGAGATGGCAGTCGAGGATGACAGGGCGGGCTCCAGAGGGGATTCGGGAAACGATGGCCAACCCTTGCCAATCGTTTGGAACGATACCTGAAGGCCACGCTGCAGTCGATGGTTGAGCATCGGATTGCGTAGCGAATCAACAGCCTTGGATCTTGGGATGTCACACGCGGCTGCAGCTGCGGCAGCGCGCAAATTTCGCGCGGCGTTCGGCTCCAGGTGTCGGTTGTTGCGGACATATCTAAGGACGAAAGTGACGCGCCGGCGAGACTGAGGGCGGGGGAGCATCTGTTGCAGAACTGTTTCATTAGCTCAGCTTCAATTGCGTCCACGTAAACACTCACTCTCGGACTTGTGTGCGACACACATCACAGCTATGGTCGATACCAATCGATTGGCAAAGCGATCAGTGATGAGGATGAAAGCCGCCACACCAGGACAGGCGAGAGTCCGACCAAATTGCACTGCGATGTGAGCATCCCCCAGTAACCGCGGACGCGACGGTCACCCCACCGGCGGGCCATCCCGCAGCGTCGACAGGAGAAGAAACATGAAGAAGCCTATCTCTGCAGCAGCGTTCGCCGGGAGCGTTGCTCTACTCACCGCGTGTGGCGCGTCGCCTGGAGCGGAAGATGCGATGACATTTGTGTCGTGGGGGGGCGACGGTCAGGCGCTTCAGGAGCAGTACTGGACCGATCCGTTCGCGGAGCAGAACGGCATCACGGTGGTTCAGGACTCGCCGACCGATTACGCCAAGCTTCAGGCAATGGTGCAGTCGGGCAACGTTTCCTGGGACGTCGTACAGGTGGCTACCGACGTCGCTGTCGCCAAATGTGGTGAACTGCTCGAACCGATTGACCGGACCGTTGTCGACATGTCACAGATCGATCCGGATCTGATCTTCAGCGACTGCGGGCTGCCGGTGCTGCAGCAATCGTTCGTGATGGTCTACAACGAGGACCTATTCGGCAACAATCCACCCACCTCGATTGCGGACTTCTTCGACACCGCGAAGTACCCGGGTAAGCGGGGGATGTGGGATTATGCAGTGCCAGGACAGCTAGAGCTTGCTCTCATGGCAGACGGTGTCGCGCCCGAGAATCTCTACCCACTCGACTACGAGCGCGCGATGGCGAAGTTGGCCACATTGCGGAACGACGTCTCGTGGTACGGGACGACTGCCCAGTCGACCGAGCAGCTCAACTCGGGCGGGGTTGCGATGGCGTTGGTATATAGCGGCCGGGCGCATACCGCCGCGAAGGACGGCGCACCGTACGCGCCCGTGTGGAACACCGCGATGCGAGCAACGGATCAGCTCACCATCCCAAAGGGGGCTCCCAACAAGGAGGCGGCACAGAAGTTCCTCTCCTACATCGCGACGCCCGCGCCACAGGAGCAGTTGGCGGAAGCAGTTCCGTACGCACCGACCGTCGAAGGCTCCAGTGTCGAACTGGACGAGCTCGGCAGGAAGTTCTCTGCGACAGAGTCCGGCCATCTGGATGACACGCACATCGTAGACATGAAGTGGTGGAGCGAGAATAACGACCGAGTTGACCAGGCATGGCTTACCTGGCAGGCGGGCTGACGCCATGACACTTACAGCTGACGTCGACGGTCGCCACTCCAGCGACGCTCGACCCAACGGCGAAGGGGAATCGTCGTCGCGACCCAAGCACCGCAGGAGGCTGCCATCGGACTGGCTCTGGCTGGCGCTACCGGCGTTGGCGATGATCACGGTGCTCTTCGCCTGGCCGACGTTCGAGGCGCTGCGGCGGGGCTTCACGGATTTCCAGGCTCCCCAGGTCGGCGGATTCGACAACTTCACGTGGTTTCTCGGCGAATCAGTGAACGTCACCATTCTTGTCCGAACTTTGGTCACAGGTGTGGCGATCACGATCGGATGCCTCCTGATCGCCTACCCCTACGCCTACCTCATCACCGTCGCGAAGCCGATGTGGCGAACGGTTCTCCTCGGTGTGGTTCTGGTGCAGTTCTGTTCGTCGCCCGTGGCATTGACGTTCGCCTGGGTGATCCTGTTGCAGGACAATGGACCGGTGGACCAGCTCGGTCGTTCTCTGGGGCTGGAACAGCTGCAACTCTCGGGATCGGTACCCGGCGCGACCATCGCGATGATTCAGGCGATGCTTCCGTTCATGGTGCTGCCGCTGTATGCGACGATGAGCAGAATCGACATGAGTCTTGTGCGTGCCGCACACACCCTGGGCGCTCGTCCTGCCGTCGCATTCTTGAAGGTGTATTTTCCGCTCTCGATTCCGGGGGTTCTGGCGGGAAGCCTCTTGGTCTTCGTCATCTCGCTCGGCTTCTACGTCACCCCGGACCTACTGGGATCGCCCAACCAGGTACTTCTGTCACAGTTCCTCTATACACAAATCAGCACGCTGTTGTCCTGGGGTCGTGGCGGTGCCATAGCTGCAGTCATGATCGTGGCCACCGCGGTTCTGTTGCTCGCAGGAAGACGGTTCGTCGGGCCGGCAATCACGTCCCTGGGCACCGACTCGAGGGAGAGTTAATTCGTGTCGCGCATAGCTCCAAGCAGGTTTCTGCTGGCCGTCTGGGCAGCCATCGTGTTCGTATGGATTGTGGCGCCGATCGTCGTCGTGACGATCGTGAGCTTCACGAGCGCGGGAAGCTTTGTGTTCCCGCCTCCTGGATGGTCACTGCAGTGGTACGAGAACTTTTTCCAGAACGCCAAGTGGTACAACGCCTTTTTGAACTCCCTGCAAACAGCCACCATCGTCATGGTCCTGGCGACAGTCCTAGGCACTATAGCTGCGCTGGGGCTCCATCGGTCCAAGTCGCGGCGTCTGGTCGCAGGTATCCAGTCGATCATTCTCCTTCCCACCGTTGTTCCCGCTGTCGTCGCCGGCATCGGAATGTACTCGATGTTCCTCCAGTGGCGGATCTCCGGCACTGTCCTCGGTTTCGTTCTGGCTCACGTAGTGCTCGTGCTGCCGTTCGTGGTGATCAGCGTGACCTCTTCACTACAGAGTCTGGATCGAAGCCTCGAACAGGCTGCGGCCTCGTGCGGCGCACCGCCGGTGACGACTTTCATGCTGGTGACGCTCAGAATCATCCTGCCCGGTGTGGCGACGGGCGCTTTGCTGGCCTTCCTGGGGTCCTTCAACGAAACCCTCGTGTCGATCTTTCTCGCCTCGCCGCTTCAAACCACCCTTCCGGTCCAGATGTATTCGAGCGTCGCAAGGGACTCGGATCCGACAATCGCTGCAGCATCAGCGTTGGCGAGCGGCGTGACTGTGGCGCTGTTCCTTGCTGTCATCGCCGTACGTATCACAAGGAGTAAGAAGAATGCGGTCTGAAACGCACAGCGGGGCGGGCGTTGCCCTTGACCTCGTAGGCCTCAGCAAAAACTACGGCAAGAATGGCGTGGTCAAGTCGGTCGATCTGTCCATTAAGCCGGGCGAGTTTGTCACCCTGCTGGGCCCCAGTGGGTCCGGAAAGACGACGACGCTCAGCATGATCGCCGGTTTCACTCCAGCGACAGCGGGAGAGATCCTGCTCGGAGGAGAGTCGATCAGCTCTCGTCCGCCGCATCGTCGCAACATCGGCGTGGTTTTTCAGAACTATGCTCTATTCCCGCATATGACGGCATCGGAGAACATCGCCTTCCCACTCAAGCGGCGGAAGATGACTCGGGCACAGATCAAGGAGAAGGTCGGTCTGGCACTCGATCTCGTGCATCTCCGAGAGTTCGGTGATCGCTACCCGAAGCAGCTCTCTGGCGGTCAACAGCAGCGAGTCGCCCTAGCCAGGGCCGTGGTATTCGACCCTCCGATTCTCCTCATGGACGAACCGCTCGGCGCACTGGACAAGAAGCTGCGTGACTCCCTCCAAGGGGAGATCCGCCGCATTCACCGAGAGCTTGGCGTCACCATCATGCTCGTCACGCATGATCAGGAAGAGGCGCTGACGCTGTCGGATCGTATCGCGGTGTTCAACGAGGGCAGGATCGAGCAGTGCGACACGGGTGAAACCCTGTACCGTCGGCCGGCCAGCCGTTTCGTGGCGAACTTCCTCGGTGAGTCGAACATCTTCACCGGACCCGCTGAGGACATCGGCAATGAGGCTGTCGTCGCCATCGGCGACTCACGAGTTCGCGTCGAAAGAACGGATGCTCCGATCGGAGTGTCGGCGTCCTTCCTCCTGCGACCGGAGGTCTGCCGAGTCGGCGCTTCGAACTGCACGAATGCCTCCGACGGATGCTCGCTGCCGGGCGTGGTGGCGGATCTTGTCTACCTCGGCGCCACCCGCCGCTTGGAAATCGATGTTCCGGGGCACGGCCGGATCACGGTGCGAGAGCCTGCGGTGACCGGCGATCAGCTTCGCCGCGGCGACGACGTCACCATCTCGTGGGACTTCGGTGCTGCAACGCTTCTGCCGGATGCGCAGAGCAGCGCGGAGCGGGAACTGGCGACGCCCGCCCTCACCTGACCGTGATCGGGAGAGGGCTCTGCCCCTGATTGGGGTGTGGACCATGAACATACTGCACACTGGTGCACGAAAGGACTGAACGATGACTATTACCGCGTCTTCAGAAATTGCAATCAAGGATCTGCCGAACGTTGGTTTACCGCGTGATGCCTATGTCAGCCCGGACTGGTTCCAGCGGGAACTGGACACATTCTTCCTCAAGCGGTGGCACTATGTCGGGCACATATCGCAGCTTGCAAACCCGGGTGACTTCATCAAGTTCGACTTCGTCGACTACTCGGTGATCGTGACCAAAAATCGTTCCGGTGACCTGAACGCCCTTCACAATGTCTGTCGTCACCGGGGATCACGCCTCGTGGATGCGGAGGAAGGGAACTGCAAGCGTGCCATCGTGTGTCAGTACCATGCGTGGTCCTTCGATCATGACGGAAAGCTCATGTCCGCGCCTCGCATGCATGCTGACTTCGACAAGTCCGCCTATCCGCTAAAGAGGGCAGCAGTGGACGTCTGGGCTGGTCTGGTGTTCGTCAATTTCAGTGAAAACCCGGAAACCACCGTCGCGGAGCATCTCGCCGCAGCAGATCTGAGCCAGTACAGGCTCGAGCACACTCGGGTGGCATGGGACGTGAAGAAGATTCTGAATTGCAACTGGAAAGTGCTGTGGGAGAATGGCTTAGAGTGCTATCACTGTGCTGTGAACCATCCTGAGGTCAGTAAGGTAGTTCGCGTCGAGCGCGACGGGCCGCTCGGGGACACGATCCCCGACGGGGACTTCGACTGGACCGATAACTACCCGCTCCTGGACGAGTCGTTGACGATCGACGGCAAGTTCGGTGTCAAGAAGATGCTCGGCGATCCCGACAGCCCGCCGACCCAAGCCTCGTACGTGTCTTGGCACACGGGTTCGCTGGAGATGGTCGTCCTGCCCGACTTTGTCAAAATTACGACCTACAAGCCACTTACCCCAACGACGACCGAGTCCCGCGTCATCGGCCTTGTGAACGCAGACGCAATCGAGGGCGTCGACTACGACCTCGCGCATCTGCGCGAAGTCGGCATTGTCACCCGTCAACAGGATGACGACCTGTGTGAGTTGATCCAGCGTGGTCTCAAGTCTCCCGCATACGAGCCTGGTCCTTACAACGATGTCTACGAGACCATCAACCGCAATTTCAAGCGGCTATACCTCGAGGCGATTGGGCGATAGTCGTGGCCGAGGCGTGCTCACGCACGCCTCGGCGCACGTCCGTGTCACGTTATGAGAGCGATGGTGAACTGGTGAGCGACAGCGGAGGTGTCACGGTGAAGCCTGCCCGTGCTGACCGCACGTCCGATATGGCGGTGCTGGTGAACGAGCGTCTAGATGTCGCGGACGACGTCATAGCCCTCACCCTTACGCCGGCGCCAGGTACCGACGGGTTGCCGGCGTGGGGGCCCGGCGCTCATATCGACGTCGTTATCAGCGATTCTGTGACTAGGCAGTATTCGTTGTGCGGTGACCCCCGCGATCGCGATAGGTATCGCATTGCGATTCTGCGGGTGGCGGATGGCCGCGGCGGATCGCAACTGCTTCACGATATTGCGGTTCCGGGGCGCGAGCTGATAGTCCGCGCACCGCGGAATCACTTTGAATTGGTTCCCGCGGAAAGCTATCTCTTCGTCGCCGGCGGGATCGGCATCACCCCGATTTTAGCGATGATCGCCAGCGTTGAGCGAACCGGATCAGACTGGAAGTTGCTGTACGGAGGTCGGACTCGGGCCTCGATGGCCTACAGGGACGAATTGGCGGCATACGGCGACCGGGTCGTCCTCCAGCCACAAGACGAGTTCGGACTGCTCGATCTCCACGGAGTTCTGTCGAACACGCCACGGGGTGCGGAGGTGTACGCATGCGGTCCCGAGCCGCTGTTGACGGCCCTTGAGGCGGCATGCTCGCATCAGGGAAGGGCAGCGCCCCATTCGGAGCGGTTCAGTCCCAAAGTCATCGAGAATGCCCTGGACATCCAATTTGAGGTTCGCCTTGAGCGCAGTGACCGCACCGTTATCGTGCCTGCGGGGCGTTCCGTACTGGAAGCTCTTGAGGCGGATGGATTGGCGCCAGCGTTCACGTGCCGCGAGGGGACGTGCGGAACCTGCGAAACCGTTGTTCTGGCGGGGCGCGTCGACCACCGTGACTCACTCCTGTCAAACGAGGAGAAGGAAGCGAACGACACCATGATGATCTGTGTCTCGCGTTGTCACGATACGCGGTTGGTGCTGGATCTCTAAGACTTGGAGTCCTGTGGCGTGCCGGGGTGTTCGATGATCGTCGTCGGGCACCCCGGTGCAGAGGGGCTACTCCCGTGTATGCGGACCGAGCGTCCATCGTCGGGGACGCACGTCGTGTACATCCGGCGAGTTTCGAGAATTGCCCAATTCCGCGCGCGAACTCATGTCACGGATGATTGAGTCTGCACTGTCCAGAACTCGTGTGCATCGACGTCGGCGGCGAGGAAAGTCTCCACCACGATGAAGTTATAGAAGACATGACTGGGCCCCATTCTCAATTCCAACGAATTCCTCGCCTGCGAGGTGTTCCATCGCTGACCGAGGAGCAGGCCCTTGTTGACGATTGGAGGCTCGAGTACAACAGTTACCGACCACAGGGATCGCTCGAGTTCCGATCACCCGAGGCGTACCCCGCTTGAGCACTTCGATCAACTGATTCGTGCTGCAGGACCGAAACGCCTGCGTCGCAAGGGCCTCTGAGGTGAACTCGTCGACGATATGGAGGAACCGCACCTGTCGGCCGTCGACCGTGGTATCGACCTGGAAGTCCAACGCCAACATCTGGTCCGGATCCGTGGCCCGCAACCGTTGATTGCGACCCTCGCCGATTCGGCGTTTCTAGCGAACTTTGACCGGACGTCTCAAGCCTTCCTCGGGCCACAATCTCTGTGTGCGCTTATGGTTCACGGCCAAGCCTTCTGCTCGACATAGGGCGCGGGCTCTGCGTCAGTCCCTTCCGGTAGCTCTCGTGAACGGGCCACCCATGTCTTCGCCCGAGGGTCGCGCGAGCTGTTGCGGGAACCTCTCCGGCGCCGCCGCGACTGGTGAAGCCACTATCAGACAACCGCCCAAGCGTTACCGTGTCGTCGTCGATCGCGAGTTCGGAGAACCGACGCAACAGTGGTACCAACTCGGGCAGTGTCGGTGCCAGGCGCTTGCCGGCGGGCATTCCCAGAAGAATACCAGCGCCGCAATGACCTTCGGTCCGTATTTTGCGGGCCGAGGTGCGCGTGCTGTGACGACGCGAGGGATCAACACCGTATGTAGTACCTATGCGAGCGTGGTCACGGTTCCAGCCGGTCGTGCGACACAGTTCGTCGAGGATGATTCCCTGGCGACCTTGTCGGCCCGCGTGTAGCGGGTCGCGATCGTCTTCGGCACAGCTTTGCGCTCGGCCCTCGACAGTCCCATCATCCGGCCCTACCGCCACCACCCGAACTCCCGACCGACACGCCGCTACGCGGGCATTATCAGGTGAGGCAACGAATGGACCTACGCGGGATTTCCGATGAGTCAACGCGGAGCCTTGCTGCGGGCGCCTTTGCGGCGGTAAAGTCGGCACCAATCGATTGGCAAGATGCGGCTGATGCCCCTCGGCCTTCCGGTTTTCCACGCTTCAGTCGTTCCTCGACATGCGCTCGACCGCCGTCGCCGGAATCGGCTCGACCGACACATCAATCGCGAGAGGATCGCCGAGTGAAATTCCCCAGTCTGCGGCGTATTAGACTGTGTCTCAGTGTGGTTGTCGTCCTCGCCAGTGTTGCCGTAGGGTGCACTGCGGAATCCTCCGAGGGCCCCCTCAAGACGCCTTCGTCTGGAGAAGGTTGGGAACTGGGCCCTGCGACGTACGGACAGGTCGTTTCCGACAACATTCCGGTGCGAATGGATGACGGTGTCGTCCTCGACGCGACCGTCAAATATCCAGCAGATGTGGCTACCGGAGAACGCGCTCCGGGAACTTTTCCCGTAATAGTGAATATTACGCCGTACGCTCCCGATACCGAGCCGTATGCGGTCGAACACGGCAAACTATTCACACAGCATGGATACATCTTTGCCAGTGTTTCGATCCGAGGTACCCAAGACTCGGGCGGTAGTTTTGGACTCTTTTCCGGGCGCGATGCTGCCGACGGTGTGGAGATCGTCGAGTGGGCGGCGCGAAAATTGGACGGCTCTAATGGCGCGGTGGGCGGCTACGGCTGTTCCTACCCTGGCATGGCACTGATTGCCACAGCCGGCATGGTTGGTAAGGGCTCGCCTCTAAAGGCCATCATCCCGGCGTGCACTGGATGGGACTACATTCGCGAGATGTCGCTCGTAGGAGGTATTCCGACAGGTGATTCGGTCCTTTATGATCAAATGGGCGAGTTCGTAGGGAACCAGCCTTCCGCCCGAGATGCTTTCGGTGTAGTGGCAAACGATTTGCGCACGGGTGGGCCGGCCGCCTACAACGAGTTCTGGCAAGAACGCCAGCCGATTGGCTATGCAACAAAGATCGTCGATAACGACATTCCGACGCTTTTGTGGACGGGCTGGAGTGATGTCGGGCGACGTGGAGCCTTGGAAATGTATGCGGCAATGCAGAATGCAGCTGTCCGCGTGGAGTCAACCAACGGTCCTGCTTTCTCTGACTCGGCATCGGGAAAGTACCAGCTGATCGTAGGCCCTTGGCACCACACTGAAGGTCTGGACCCTGCCGTCATGCTGAGATGGTACGACACTTGGCTCAAGGATGAGGCGACTGGCATCGACCGCACGGAGCAGCCTATGCATCTGTACGAGCAGGGAAGCGAACGCTGGATTAACGCGGCGTCCTACCCATTGGACTCCGATTATGACCCGTTCTACCTTGGCCCAGCCGCCACCTTGGCGAACGGCCTCGCGACCACCCCGGGGCGCGAAACGATTGCTTGGACGCCACCAACCGAATCTGATGGAGTTCTGAATTTTACGACAGCACCATTCACCAATGGCGTGACTTTAGCCGGTCCCTCAAGTGTCGAGGTCTTCGCCCGAACCAACACCACGAATCTCGCACTGATAGCGACTCTTTTGGACGTCGCGCCAGACGGCACTGAAATTCCGATCACTTTCGGTGTCGTTCTCGGCAGCCAGAGTGCTCTAGATTCCGATCACACGTGGCGCGACAGCAACGGGACACTCATTCGGCCCTACGCCACCCAGTCTCAGGATACGTACCTGACGCCGGGACAGCAGCAACTGTTCAGTATTCCGTTGCACCCGAATCTTTGGTCGGTCGAGCCTGGGCACGCTCTGCGCATCCGATTCACCACTCAACCCTCCGCCCAGGATTGCGACATCGACGGCGGTGTGGGAGTGCTACTCCCGTGCCGGCCGAATGATCCTCAGCGGGCTTCGCTCGCTGGTGGCATCTTCGACATCGAGTGGTCGGCGGATGACCCTTCTGCGGTTAACCTTCCTCTGCTCCCTTATCGATGTTTTGAGACATCAACTGCAAGAGCAACGTCAGGCAGTCACGGCGCAGTCATCCCGGTAGAGTGGTCCTCCTCTGAGAATCACTGCTAGGGCATGTCGGGGGGCGACCCCGACGACATCTCCCTCTTTCACCGATGACGTTCTCCCCGATGATGACGCTGTCTCCGTCGATGCTGGTGTCGGCGTCGCAGCCGAACGAGTTGACTCGGAGCCAGCCGCTAGCTGCACCCCGTGTAGCGGACTACTTGCGGCCTACGGTGCCTTGCGTAGGCGAGAGCCTGCTAAGGCTCGGGTCGTGAGAGGGCCGACCTGAGCAGTCAACAGGCCAGTGCCTCCAGGTAGGTCAGGAGGGCGGTGATCGCGATGGCCAGTCCGATCGCGATCGTTCCCGCTCGTTCATTGTTGTCGGCACCGTTCCCAGTCATCGGTGTCCTTCCGTCCGTACTTCGTCACCCCGGTTCGGCAACCGCGGTGCGGTGCGGGCGTGTCGTCGCGAGAAGGGTTTTGTCCGTGCACCTGTGGATGTGTCTCGGTGTCCCTGCCGTCACGCGTCGAGGTTGATGGTGATAGGGACATGCCGGCGTGCGTAGTCGGTGCACGCCGGCATCTCGGTGGGTCCTCTGTGGGGGTACGAGCACTCAACCGGGTCCGGTCACTGCCCGCCCACCCGTTAGGTAAGGTTCTGGGTGTAGAACTCGGTCAACTTGTCGAAGGGGATCATGTCGACCCGGTCGTAGAGGTCGACGTGACCGGCACCGGGCACGATCATCAGTTCCTTGCGGTCACCGGCGAGGCGGTAGGCCTCTTCGGTGAACTCGCGTGAGTGCGCGTTTTCGCCGGCGATGAACAGCATCGGGCGGGGCGAGATGGTCTCGATGTCGTTGAAGGGGTAGAAGTTCATGAACTTGACGTTGCTCGACAGCGTCGGCTGGGTGGTGGTGTCGGGGCTGTTGCCGCGCGCGGTGCGGTAGAAGTCGTAGAACTCGCGCTCGATCGGGCCGGACTGATCGGTCAGCTGTTCGGGTGTGCCGCCGGTGTATTCGGTGGGTCCGCCGGTGAATTCGATGTCTCGCTGGGCTGCGGCTTGCGCCAGGGCGGCGTTGCGCTGATCGAGGGTGACCGAGTGGCCCACCCCGTTGCGGGTGGCACCGCCCATGTCGTACATGCTGACCGTGGCGACGGCCTTGATGCGGGGGTCGATCTTCGCGGCGCTGATGACGAAGCTGCCGCTGCCGCAGATTCCGAGCGCGCCGATGCGTTCGGTGTCGACGAAGGACTGGGTGCGCAGGAAGTCCACGCCGGCGCTGAAGTCCTCGGTGTAGATGTCGGGGGCGACGGCGTTGCGGGGCTCGCCGGCGCTGTCACCCCAGAACGACAGGTCCAGCGAGAGCGTCACGAAACCCTGCTCGGCCATCTTGGTGGCGTAGAGGTTGGCGCTCTGCTCCTTGACCGCGCCCATCGGGTGCCCGACCACCATGGCGGCGTTCTTGGTGTTGCGGTCGAGGTTTTTGGGGACGAACAGGTTGCCGGAGACGTCCATCCGGTACTGGTTCTTGAATGTCACCTTCTCCATGGTGACCTGGTCGCTGGTGTAGAAGTTGTCGGCACCTTGGGACAGATCACCGGAGGCCAGGTTCGCGACCGGCGAGGCAGGAGCTGCCGATGAGGTGGGCGAGTCGGCGGCCGAGCAGGCCGAGGCGGCCAGGACGGCGAGCGTGGCAATACCGGCGCCGGCCAGCTTCATTGAGCGGTGAGTGCCTCGCCGTGTGCGGGGGGTGTTCATCGTTGTTGTGCTCCTTGTGGTGTCGTGTCAGAGGGTGAGCAGCGTTTTGATGGCGCGGCGCTCGTCCATCGCCTGGTAGCCCTCGGCCGCCTGGTCCAGCGGGAGGGTGAGGTCGAAGACCTTGCCGGGGTCGATCTCGCGGCGCCAGATCAGGTCGATCAGCTCCGGCAGAAAGCGGCGGACGGGTGCGGGGCCGCCCATCAGGTGAATTTCGGCGAAGAACAGTTGGTTGGCGGGCAGGGTGACACCGTCGTGGGAGACGCCGACGTAGCCGACGTGCCCGCCGGGCCTGGTCGAGCGGATGGCCTGCAGCATCGACTCCTCGGTGCCGACGGCTTCGATGACGCTGTGTGCGCCGAGCCCGTCGGTGAGTTCCTTGATCGCGGCGACGCCCTCGTCGCCGCGGGATTCCACGATGTCGGTGGCACCGAATTGGCGGGCCAACCCTTGGCGGTCGGCGTGCCGGGACATGGCGATGATCCGTTCGGCGCCGAGCTGTTTGGCGGCGAGCACACCCATCAGGCCGACGGCACCGTCCCCGACCACGGCCACGGTCTTGCCGGGTCCGGCCTCGGCGGCGACGGCGGCGAACCAGCCCGTCCCGAGGACGTCGGAAGCGGCCAGCAGCGAGGGAACCAGGTCTTGGTCCGGCTGACCGGGCGTGGCGACGAGCGTTCCGTCGGCGTAGGGGATGCGGGCTTTCTCTGCTTGGGTGCCGATGTCTCCGGCGACGAAGGAGCCGTGTACGCAACGGGATTGGTAACCGGCTCGGCAGATCTCGCAGGTGTTGTCGGAGACGGCGAACGACCCGACGACGAAGTCGCCGACCTTCAGGGTCCTCACGGCCTCACCGATTTCCTCCACGACGCCGACGTACTCGTGTCCCATCAGGGTGTGGTCGACCGGTTCCACACCCCGGTATGGCCACAGGTCGGATCCGCAGATGCAGGTCGCGGTGATCCGGATGATCGCGTCGGTCGGCTCGATGATCTTCGGGTCTTGCCGCTCGACGACGCGAACATCGCCGGGGGCATACATCACTACTCCACGCATGGTGGTCCTCTTCTGTCGTTGGGGGTCAGCGGGCGGTGTAGCCGCCGTCGATGGGCAGGGCGACGCCGACGACGAAGCTGGCGCCGGGGCTGCACAGCCACAGCACGGCGGCGGCCATTTCGTCGGCGGTGCCCAACCGGCCGATGGGTTGGTTGGCGGCGGCTTCGTCGGGGTCGAGGTCGCCGGAGGCGATCATGTCGGTGACCAGTGGGGTTTCGATGGTGCCGGGACAGATCGCATTGATCCGGATGCCGCGGGGCGCGTATTCGAGTGCGGCCGAGCGGGTCAGACCGATGACACCGTGCTTGGCGGCGTGGTAGGCGGCCCGGCTGGGGAGCCCCACGAGGCCGCCGAGGGAGGAACAGTTGACGATCGCGCCGGAGCCTTGGGTGCGCATGTGGGCGAGTTCGTGTTTCATGCAGGCCCACACCCCGCGCAGGTTGATGCCGGTGACGCGGTCGAAGGTTTCGGCTGGCTCGTCGGCGGCATCGGTGGCGGGGGCTTGGATTCCGGCGTTGTTGTAGGCGAAGTCCAGTCGACCGAACGTTTCGACCGTCGAGGTGACCGCGGCGGCGACCTTGGTCTCGTCGGAGACGTCGCAGTGCACGGTCAGGACCTGGTGCCCGGTGTCACGCAGCTCGGTGGCCGCGGTGTTCAGCGCGTCGTCGTCGACATCGGCGAGAGTCACCGCGGCACCGGATTCGGCGAACGCCCGCGCTGTGGCACGTCCCTTGCCGGAACCGGCGCCGGTCACGAAGGCGACCTGGCCGGTGAAGTCGTACGTCGGGTTCACGATGATGTTCCTTTCATTGGGGTGGTCAGGCTGCGCTGATGGTGAGGGTGTCGGTGCCGTCGGCGCGGATGATGGCGTCGAGTCCGGTGTCGATCTCGCCGATCATCACGATCCCGGGATCGGGAATCGTGAACCCGTCTTCGCGGTAGTAGATGGCCAGGTCATTGCTGGGTGCCCAGTAGCCGAGTTGTCCTGCGCGGTAGCTGCTCTGGCCCGCACCGTCGGCGAGCTCGCGAGGCAGCGGTCCGGCCTTCTCGCGACCGCCGAGGTCGTGCAGGGTGATCGTCACTGGTAGCAGGGAGGCGAAGTCTCGTGCGGCGGCGTTGTCGTAGAGTCGTGCGGTTGCCTCCGTCGCGCCGATCCTCAACCGAATCTGCATGAACGGTGCGTCCTGACCAGGTTGTGACGTCGCAGGTTGCGCTGTCGGTGACGCCGGCGTCGCACTGTGCGCGGCGGGGTCCGATGTGCTTGCGCAGGCGGTCAGCCCGGCTACGGCTGTCGCGAGGACGACCAGCCCGGTGATCCTGGGGCGCATGGGTTTTCTCCTCTCGATGCCGGTGTTCAGCCGCGCTCTAGCTCACTGACGTGGGGACCCGCAGCGTCTCGTCGGAAGGTTGGGGCGGCGGGTTACCGGCGGCAGGACGCGCCCGGTTGGTCGCCAGCAGTGCGATCGGTATCAGCGCGGTGGCCGTGATCGCGGCGCCGAGGACCGCCGGCCCGACCACACCCAGTGACGTCGACAGGGTGGTCGCGGCTAACGCCGTTCCGGCGGCGGTGCCGAGGTTGAAGGCAGCGGTCGCCAGCGACGAGGCCAGCCGTGAGCCATGTCCGGCGAATCGCATGGTCTGGGCGATCAGCACCGGGTTCGCCCCGAGCCCGGAGGCGCCCAGAACGACGATCACACCCACCACGATCGCCGAGTGGCTCGCGGTCGCTGCCAGGACGAGCAGCAGAACCGAGGTCACCGTCACCGCCGCGGCGATGGTCGCCAGCGGCCACCTGTCGCCGATCCGACCGGCCAGCGCGGTCCCCACCAGGGCACCCACACCGAACCCGACGAGTACCAGCGGCACCAGCGCGGCGGAGATGCCGGCGCGGTCGGTCAGCAGGGGGCTGATGAAGCTGTAGGCGCCGAGGAATCCGGCCTGCGCCAGCATGATCGCACCCAGCACCGCCCACACCCGCCACGGCCGCACTGCCGAGACCTCCGAGCGCACCGACACACTCACCGTGTCCCCGGTCGCGGTGCCCGGAGCGAACCGAACGACAGCGACGATCGCCGGAACCGCCAGCACGGCCAGCATCCAGAACGGACCCCGCCACCCGGTGAACTGGCCGGCGAAGGTGCCCAACGGGACACCGGCGACCACGGACAGGCTCAACCCGCCCGACATCACCGCCAATGCCCGCGCGCTCGCCCCGGGGCCGACGACCGCGGCCGCCACCACCGCACCGGTCGCCCAAAACGTGCCCGTCGCCAGCGCGGTGAGGACGCGGGAGGCGGTGACGACGGTGAACGAGTCGCTGACCGCGGCCACCACGTGCCCGGCGGAGAACACCATCAGCGCCCCGATCAAGGTGGCTCGGGCGGGCAACCGCAGCGTGGCCAATGCCATTACCGGTGGGCCGATGATCATGCCGACCGCGAACGCCGTGACCAGCAACCCGGCCCGGGCGATATCCACACCCAGATCCGCGGCGACGTCGGGCAACAGTCCGGCGACCATGAACTCGGTCGTGCCCATCAGGAAGATCCCGGCCGCCAGCACATACACCAGCACAGGCAGGGGAGTGCCGGTGTTCGGTCGGACAGGCGTTCGCGTGGTCATGTCACCTCGTCGATATCGAAGGATTCGGTCTCAGAGCACCTCTGCGCTCGCAGCACCCATGCAACGCCGTCAGCTGCCCGCGTGGGAGGCGAGGATTAGGGGGGTGCTGGCAGCACCCCCCTCACAGCACCTGGCATCGGCCGACGCGCGGGTCGTAGCCTCGTTTGTATGGAGTCCACCAACCGAGTCGCCGAGATCGGCCAATTCCTGGCGTCACGGCGGGCCAAGATCACCCCTGAACACGTCGGGCTGCCCGTCTACGACGCCGCCAAACGCCGCGTCCCCGGCCTACGCCGCCAAGAGGTCGCCACCCTGGCCGGGCTCTCGGTCGACTACTACACCCAGATCGAACGCGGCAAGGTCACCGGCGTCTCCGAGTCCGTGCTCGATGCCATCGCGCGTGCCCTGGAACTTGACGACGCCGAACGCTCCCACCTGTTCGACCTGCACCGCAGTGCCCTCACCAGCCCGCAACGAGTTCGCTCACGCCGCACCACCAAGGCGGTGCGTCCGATGGTGCAGCGACTCCTCGACGGCTACAACGGGCCCGCATTCGTGCGCAACGCCCGCCACGACCTCGTCGCCGCGAACCGCCTCGCCTACGCCTTCTATTCGCCCCTGTACCCGGACCAACTGCACCCCGATCCCAGCAAGGCGGTCAACTTCGTCCGGTTCTGCTTCCTCGACCCCCGCGCCCACGAGTTCTATCCCGACTGGGACCAGATGGCCGACGGCGCGGTCAACCTGTTGCGCACCGACGCCGGCCGCGACCCCTACGACCGCGGCATCTCCGACCTCGTCGGTGAACTGTCCACCCGCAGCGACGAATTCCGGGTCAGGTGGGCCAAACACAATGTGCGCCTGCACTACACCGGCACCAAAACCTTCCACCACCCCGTCGTGGGTGAGATCACCATCGGCTACGAAACAATGCCGCTGCCCGCCGACCCCGGCCTGGTCCTGACCCTCTACAGCGTCGAACCCGGCAGCCCGTCCGCCGACGCCATGACCCTGCTCGCCAACTGGGCGGCCACCACCCTCACCGCCACCGCAGCCGACCACCCGGCCCTCACCACCGGCGAATAGCGCTTCGGCGACTCCGACCTTGTCGAAAGGACAATTATGACGACCATCGCAATCATCGGGGCCGGCCGAGGGCTCGGCGCGGCAACGGCCAGACGTTTCGGGCGTGACGGATTCACTGTCGCACTGATCTCGCGCACCCAGGACAACGTCGACCGAATCGCGGCCGAACTCGCCGAGCACGGGGTGCAGGCGGGCGGATACGCCGCAGACGTGCAGGACCGGCCGAAGCTGGCCGGCGCGCTCGATCGGGCAGCCTCCGAACTCGGCCCGATCGAGGTACTGCAGTACAGCCCGGTCCCGCGCAAGGACTTCCTGCGCCCTGTCCTGAAGACGACGGCCGCCGACCTCGCCGCGGCCGCCGACTTCTCCATCCTCGGCCCCGTCACCGCCGTCCAACAAGTGCTTCCCGGAATGCGGCAACTGGGGCGCGGGACGATCCTTCTCGTCAACGGTTCCAGCGCAGCGACACCGAACCCCAACGTGGCGGGCACCTCGATCGCCTTCGCCGGCGAATCGGCCTATGGTGCAATGCTCCACGAGGCGCTCACACCTCAGAACATTCACGTCAAACAGCTCATCATCCCCGGCGCAATCGGAGGCGGGGACCCGCTCTACGCCCCCGATGCCCTGGCCGATCAGCTCTGGAACATCCACGCCCAGCCTGGCCCCTTCCGAGCCACCGTCAGCGGAATCGGCCTGACCACGTGAGTATTCCACCGAATGACCGATAGTGGCGACTCAGCGCCGCGGGTGAGATCACCAGGCGGTCGGCGATGCCACCTCATCGACCAGTGATGACCCGTCGCGCAGCTCATCCAACTCGACGAGGCACACCGTCGGCGTAGTCGCGCTGCACAGCGGACGCGACCCGCATCGCCAGCCGCGTCTTGCCGACACCGCCGATCCCGGTCAACGTCACCAGCCGAGACCCGGCCAGCAGATTCTTCGCCTCGGTCAACTCGTGCCGGCGGCCGACGAAACTCGTCAGCTCCTGGGGAAGACTTCCCGTCGCGCCCGGCGTGGAGGAAGGCTGCGACAATCGCCCGCCGCGCCAGGTCGGTTGCTCCCCGTTCCCCTGCGCATCGGCCTCCGCACGAAGTGCCATCTCGTCGACCGGGAAGCCGTGGTCGCGTTGCAGCCCTCGCAGCTGTTCCCCGAAGTCGGCGGCAGTGGCCGGGCGCTGACCGGGGGTCCGGGACATCGCGCGGGCGATCACCGCGGACACTTCGTCGGGGATTCCGTGCTCACGCAGGTCGGGCACCGCCTGCGTGGTGATCCGCCGCGCATCGACGTACCTTCCTCGGGGACTGTACTCACTGTGGAATTGCTCTTGGGGGTGTGCGAGCTGGTGGTGCGTGGAACATGGTTGTTGTGAGGTTGCCCCTCGGGAGTGGACACCGGATTTCATGCGGCGACTGACAGCGTAGACGACGCGATCAGTCGTTGTTCGAACTCCACTGGGGTGAGGTATCCGAGGGCGGAGTGACGGCGACGTCGATTGAAGTACGAGAGCCACTCGAACAGCTCCAGCCGTGCCTGCGACTTCGACGTCCAACTCCGTCCGTGCAGCCACTCCCTCTTGAGTCCTTGGAAGAACGACTCGGCGAGAGCATTATCGTAACTCGAGCCGACCCGTCCCCGACTCTGCTGGATCCCATGACGGCGGCATACATCGACGAAAGCTGCTGCGGTGTACTGGGCGGGCTCAACCGGTCGATGCAACACCTCGATCACGGAGGTGTGCGATGGGATGGGGCAGCAAGCAGATGTTTCGGGCGCCGGTGGGTGCCAGGCGGCAGTGGGCGGCGGACAGGGCATTGCGACCTCCGATGCGTTCACCGGGCCGGCCGGAGCCCTCTCGTGCGGTGCAGCGGGACTTCTGGCGGCGGATCGCATCGGGAGTGACGACGGTCGAGGCCGCGGAGGCCGTCGGCGTGTCGTGGCCGGTCGGGTGCCGTTGGTTCCGCCACGCTGGCGGCATGCCGCCGATCAGCCTGGACGAGCCCACGGGCCGCTACCTGTCGTTCGCCGAGCGTGAGGAGATCGCACTGCTGCGCGCCCAGGATGTCGGCGTGCGCGACATCGCTCGTCGGATCGGACGTGACCCGGGAACGATCTCACGCGAACTGCGCCGCAACGCAGCGACCCGGGGCGGCAAGCCGGTCTACCGGGCACTGGTGGCGCAGTGGAAAGCGCAACAGGCCGCGAAGCGCCCGAAGACGGCGAAGCTCGTGGACAACGACAGGTTGCGAAAATACGTGCAGGAGCGGCTCTCCGGCAGCGTCCGCCGACCCGACGGCACGATCGTCCGCGGGCCGCAGACGCCCGCGTGGAAGGGACTGAACAAGCCGCATCGGCAGGACAGGCCATGGGCGACGGTGTGGAGCCGAAGAACAGATCTCGCACCGGCTCAGGATCGACTTCCCCGATGATGAGTCCATGCGCATCAGCCATGAGGCGATCTACCAATCGTTGTTCATCGAGGGCCGTGGCGCGCTCAAACGGGAGCTGGTCGCGTGCCTGCGCACCGGGCGGGCGCTGCGGGTCCCCCGAGCGCGGTCGCAGAACAAACCGCAAGGGCATGTCACCGAGGACGTCGTGATCAGCGAACGCCCCGCCGAAGCCGCCGATCGCGCCGTCCCGGGGCACTGGGAGGGGGATCTGATCATCGGAACCGGCCGGTCCGCAATCGGCACGCTCGTCGAGCGCAGCAGCCGATCGACGATTCTCGTGCACCTGCCTCGGCTGGAGGGTTGGGGCGAGAAGCCACCCGTGAAGAATGGTCCTTCCCTCGGCGGCTATGGCGCCGTCGCGATGAACGCCGCGCTGACGACATCGATGACCACCCTCCCCGAGCAGCTCCGCAAGACCCTCACCTGGGACCGCGGGAAGGAACTCTCCGGTCATGCCCAGTTCGCCCTCGATACCGGCACGAAAGTGTTCTTCGCCGACCCGCACTCACCCTGGCAACGACCGACGAACGAGAACACGAACGGCCTGCTGCGCCAGTACTTCCCGAAGGGAACCGATCTGTCCAGGTGGTCCGCCGAGGACCTCGAAGCCGTCGCCCTGGCGATCAATAACCGGCCCCGCAAGATCCACGACTGGCGAACCCCGGCCGAGGTCTTCGCCGAGCAGCTATGCTCACTGCAACAGCCAGGTGTTGCGACGACCGATTGAATCCGCCCTGTGATCCGCGGTCACTGTGGAAGATGACGCCACCGACGTCACCACCTCGGGTGCGCACTGCCATCTCGATCGCGTCCGTGACGAGATCGGTGCGCATGTGGTCGGCGATGGACCAGCCCACCACCCGGCGTGAGCAGATGTCGATCACCGTGGCCAAGAACAACCACGAGGATCCCACGGGGATGTAGGTGATGTCCCCACACCATTTGGTATCGACAGCCGTAGCGGTGAAGTCTCGCATCACCAGATCCGGCACCGACGGAGCCGACTTGTCCGCGATGGTCGTGCGCTTGCTGCGGCGCAGGTGCCGGCCGACCACGTGGTGGATTCGCATCAGCCGGGTCACCCGTTTGCGGTTGATCTTGCGTCCGCGGGAGCGGAGTTCGGCGTGAACGCGCGGGGCGCCGTAGGCGCTGCGGTGCTCGGCATGGATGGCGCGGATCTCGGCGACTGTCGCAGCCTCCTCCGCCGCGTGCTCGGCGCGAGCATCCTCGGTGGCCAGGTGCCGGTAGTAACCGGAGCGGGAGGTTCCCAGCACCCGGCACAGCCGCTGCACGGAAGAACTCGGCGCGATGGTCGGAGATGAAGTCCCAGCGGCGGGTCTTCACTTAACCTCTTTGATGCTTCTATGTCAAGCCGCCGCCGAAAGCGATGATTCCGAGGCGTTTCCGGTCGCGGACTCGTGGACGCGCAGGACCTGAAACACCCGGTCGGAAACACGTCGGCGGAGCAGGCGCACTGCTTCCCGCTTCGTCTTCCCGGCTGCCTGCAACTTGGCCACGTAGTCCTTGCCCGGCCCGCCGCGAGCGACCTGCGTAGTGGCGATCGCGTGCAGCGCGGCGTTCACGGCACGGTTGCCACCGCGATTGAGGCGGACCCGCTCGTGGGCCGACCAGACCGGGATCGGGGCGGTGCCGTTGAACTTCGCGTAGGCATCTTTCGAGTGGAACCGTCGAGCGTCGGCTGTCTCGCCGATGATGACCGCGGCGGAGAGGACTCCGCACCCGGGTATCGCGAGCAGCGACGGCGCGATCCGCCGAACGCGGTCACGGATCTGGCGCTCGAGATCGTTGACCTGCTCGGTCAGCTGCCGGCACCGGTCGAGGAGTTCGCCCGCGATCTGGGCGACCACACCGGTGAACGCGGTCAACCGTTCGGCGAGCTCGTCCATGACGCGATACCGCCGGATCCCCCGCACGGGAATCACCAATTCGGGGTCCAGTTCGTGCAGGTGCCAGCGAAGCCTGTTGATGAGTTTCGTTCTCTCGCAGACCAAGTTGCGTCGGTGATCGGACAGGAGCTTGACCTCCCTGGTGGATTCGTCCAGTTGGGCGATCGGCAGATTCTCCTCACGCAGCGCGGCCATCGCCACGGCGTGGGCGTCGATGGGGTCGGATTTTCCCGGCTGGCGGGCGCTGCGCCGGTGCAGGGCCATCAACTGGGTCTTGACCCGGACCACCGCGTGGCCCCGGGACAGCAGATCCGATTCGAGCCGCCGAGTCACATGGCGGCAGTCCTCGAGCGCGAACTGCACCTGCGGCCACTGGGCGGCCCACTCGATCGCCGACAGATGACCCTCGGTGGTGGCCTTGACGGTCCGCTGCCCGACCTGACGGCCGATGTCGTCGACCGCGACGAGGGTGTGGGTGGATTTGTGGGCGTCGACTCCGATCACGATCAACTGGCGACTCCAATCCGGTTGACGGGCTGTAGGCGTCGGATCGGTGCGTTCGCGGGCAGGCCTCAATCGGGCATCAGCGGCAGGCTTCTATCAAGCCACACGAACGACCCTCCGGGCCCGGTGGGACCGCACATCAAGACAAGCCACCAGGCCGTGGACCGGGGCAGCAAAATACCGAGCGAATCCCACCGGACCTCTCCAGGATGACATTGACGCGAAATACGCGGCTGCCCGGCGCAGGATGTCGCGTTCGAGCTGCCATTCCTTCTCGGCACCGCGTAACCGGGCGTTCTCTGCCCGCAGCCGCGCGAGCTCGTCCGCTTGGGTTTCCCCACCGGCGGTGCTGCGGGCCTCCGGGCGTCCATTGCGGGCGGTGGCCTTGCGAACCCACGTCCGTAGCGTTTCGCCACTGATGCCCAGGTCCGCGGCGACCGCCGCATATGTGCGCTGGCCGTCGGCCGCGCGGTACAGCGCGATCGCGTCTTTCCGGAATTCCTCCGTGTACAGAGACTGGCGTCCCACTTCGACATCCCTCCTGGCTCTCCTAGAACCATTGTCAGGGGTGTCCACTCCAAGGGTGCAACCTCAGTTGCGCTTTCTAAGGCTCTCTAGCGACCACGGGTGGGGCCGGCAGAATCCGCGGCGGTGGGCGTGGCGCCGGGATCTCTACGGGCCATGTGGCTAGGGTCGGGCAGGTGAGCGGCAGCGAGCGGGTGGTGATGTTCGACATCGACGGCGGCCTGGCGGACCTGTCGGCATTCACCCACCTCCTGACCGGCCAGCCGGAGGGGAGCCGTCGACAGGCGTGGCAGCGGTTCTTCGACCATGTCGGGCAGGCGGCGGTCATCGAACCGGGCCGAGATCTGGTGGAGGCGGTGGCCGGTCTGGGGTTGGTGGTGGTGGGGCGTTCCCCCCGAGATGTGGACACCAGTTCCTATGCGGCGGTGGCCAGCCTAGCCGATCGCTGCTCGTACTCGATCGGACAGATCTGGCCGAGAGTGGAATGCCTCCTTCTCGTGTTGTATCGCGTGATCCAGCGGAAGACGGCAGCGCGCGCCTCACCCGAGCTGTTCCAGCGCTTCCGCCCCTGCAACGTCTCCCGTTTCAACGTCGCGTTCAGCGATTCGGCGGCGGCATTGTCCGCCGACGTCCCGACCGCACCCCGCGATGTCGTCACCCCCAACTCGCGGCAGAGGTCAGCGAACTCAGCCGATGCATATTGAGCCCCGTTGTCGGAGTGGAAAATTGCCCCATCGAGACCGGCGGCGCCACGACAGGCGGCGGCCGCCCGCAGCGCGTCGGTGACCAACTCGGTGCGCATGTGGTCGGCGATCGACCACCCCGCCAACCGCCTCGAGTGCAGGTCCAACACCGTCGCCAGATACAGAAATTCACCGTCACCCACCGGAAGGTAGGTGATGTCCCCGACGTATCTGGTGTTCGGTGCGCTCGCGGTGAAATCCCGCCGGATCAGGTCCGGAACCGGGGCCGCGTCCGGGTCGGGGACGGTGGTGCGCACCGGTTTGCGCAGGTGCACGCCGACGATCCCGTTCACGCGCATCACCCGTTCCACTCGCTTGTGATTGACCTCGATCCCGGCATCGCGCAGCTCGGCGGTCACCCGCGGTGCCCCGTAGGTGCCGTCGGAGTCGTCGTGGATGGCGCGGATCCGCTCGGCCAGCTCCTCGTCGGCGGAGGCGCGGGCGGCCCGGGCCGGGGCGGCGACCCGCCACCGGTAGAAGCCCGAGCGGGAGACCTCGAGGAGCTGGCACAGCCACTTCACCGGAAAGGTGTCGCAGTGGTCGTCAACGAATTGGAAGTGGCTGCTCACCAACTCGTCTCCCCGGCGAAATATTTCGCGGCCCTCCGCAGGATCTCCCGCTCGGTTTCGAGCTTCCGGATCTGGGCCTTGAGCTGCCTGTTCTCTTCCTCCAACACGGACTCGGACGATACCTTGCCGGCCGGTCGTGACGGCCCCTTGGCTCCGCGCTCGGCCGCGGGAGCGCCGGTGCGTTTGCGTTCGGCGCGCACCCAGTTGCGCAGCGTCTCGCGGCTGATTCCCAGATCCCGGCCGATGCCTTCGAGCGTGTGGCTCGGATCGGACAGGTACAGCGCGACGGCATCGGCCTTGAATTCCGCCGAGTACGACTTCATCACCATCAGTGACATCTCTTCCTCTGGGTCTTCACGACCCAGTGTCCAGGATGTCCTCACTCAAGGGGGAAGCCCCGTGTATTCCACGACCCGGCCCGTCTCCTGCGCAGGTCAGACCCGGATATGGCTCGGGCATAACGGTTTTCCACCCGGCCGGGCGCTGTTGTGCCGCTCCCGCAATGACGTCCGACCGGCGGTCGAGGTCAAGGCCGGCCACTGCCGAGCCGTTGGGTCGTGGTTGTCGGCATTCGTCGACGACGACCCGGAAGCCGTGGACGCACTGCGCTCCGGCGGGGTGCGGGCGCACTCGTTCGACGAGTTGTCGGGCCTGCGAATACGCGAGCTCAAGACAGTGCTGGCCGCAGGGCGTCCCGCCGCGCGGACCGGCAACGGGACGAACCGGCGACGGCGTCACCGCACCACACCGCACCACCGACCGGGGCAGGTGGCACAGAGATCGCCCTCAGCCGGGACTTGACCAGACTCCGGTGATCGGTGTTGCAGCGACTCCCGAGACTTCTTACTCATGCTGACTGCCTGGGGCGATGAGAGCGGATCGCAGCCCGACCGCGACCCCGACACGTACCTGATCGCGGCAGCGTTATGCGACGAGGACGATGCCCGGACGTCCGCAAAACAATGGAAGCGCTCCGCCTGTCCACGGAGAAAAAGGTCCATTGGCACGGCAGCAGCGCCGACCGCCGGCACGACCTCATCGAGGCCGTCGCAGCGCTCCCGCTGGCAGGACTCGTCGTCATTCACACCGAAGCCGCCGTCTCCGACCGGTGCCACCGCAGAAAATGCCTGGAGTATCTGCTCCCCAACCTGGCCGAGATGCCGTGCAGCCACATCACACTCGAATCCCGCAGCCACCTGGACGCCAGCGATGTCGACATCCTGCAGAAAATTTCGAGCCCCGAAGGTGATCACCTCATCGCTGCGGGTGAATCACGCAGTCGGCATGGTCGAGCCGGCGCTCTGGGTCGCGGACATCGTGTGCGGAGCGGTGGTCCAATCCCGGGTCGGAAATCCCAGCTACCTGGCGAAACTGGCAGGTGCGGTCGACCTGCGCCAGATTTGATCCGGAAACGACGCGAGCCACAGGCCTCGTCGTCCGGCGAGTAATCCTGTGGCTCACTTCCAGCCCCACCTCGATGGGGTGGCATCACCATGGAATATACCGTCACCGAGGCGGTCAGTACCCGAGCTCGCGGTCCAGTCCGGGGCCGTTCGCCTCCACAACGCCGGGGCGCTGCCTGAGGGGTCCGGATTTCGGGCCGGGTGGGGCGGGAGGGCGGATACCCGCAACCTCGGCCGTTCATTCAACTCCCGAACAAGCTCGATCCCTCACCGGGCTCAACAATCGGCGGGTTGGGCGTTTCAGTCGGTGGAGGATTGACGTGCACCGAGAACGTTCCGGTTCCGCGACCACCGGCACTATTGACCGTGCAATTAACCAAGGTCTGCCCGACCGGGAATCGGTCGCCAGAGGTGCGGTCGCAGCCCTCGAAGACGGTTCCGGGCAGATTGGCGGGTGCGGGCCATGTAACCGCGGCGGTGCCCGATTGGTCCGCGTCGGTGTAGATGACTGAGGGCACCAGCAGGGTGCTGGTGAGATTGGCACCTGACAGGTTCGCGCCCGTGAGGTCTGCGGCTGCGAGGTTCGCGCCGGCAAGGTCGGTGTCGGTGAGGTTCGCTCCGACGAGTTTGGTGTTGGACAGGTCAGCTGCGAGCCAGTAGCCACGAGTGATGTCTGTGCCTGATAGATCGGCGGAATGGAGAACGACGGTGAGACCGTATGAATCCTTGAGGTTGACGTTGTTGAGCTTCGCACCGGACAGGTCCGCTAGATGGATGTTCGCGCCTTCGAGGTTTCCGCCCGAGAGATCCGCGCCCTTCAGGTTGGCTCCGACGAAGTTCACTCCGTGAAGGTCCGCACCCCTCAGATCCGCACCGGGGCAGGAAGTCAGCGGCTCGAGCGGCCACGGATTCGGCACCCTAATCGTGCACGTCCCAACCACCGTGTCCGCCAGAGCAACAGGGGCTGTGATCCCAACTCCAGCCACCCCCGCAACCGCGACACCGAGCCAGGAGATCGCATGCCGCCAAGTGCGGCGCGGTCGGAAACGATGCACAGCAAGACTCATCTTCACTACAGGTTCTTACCAACCCCACTGAGTTGAAGGTATCCGCTGCGCGAATGAATCTCAGAGGGTTGAGGGACCCAGGACCTTAGACGCCGGCGGCAGATGTCGCCGAGGACGGCACCGCTTACCACGCCGCCGCACTGAACACAATCAACGGAATCGCCTGCAATACAAGCACTCCACCTGCACGACGGGGGCGACCACCACCGGTCAGCCGGGCAAATCCTGCCATGGGGGCCACGATAGCGCAGGGCAGCTCACGCGGTCGTGGGAATGGCGATCTGCTCTCTCCCGTCGATGGCAGAGAGCAGATAGTGCGGGGAGGTGACCACCTGTCGAGGCACGGCAATCGCCTGCCGGTCGGTGTCGAGGTAGAGGCGGTATGCGAGCTGTCCGTCCCGGTGGCCGCCGGTGTCCGGGTCGACAGCACCGAGGAAGTATCCGTGCGAGGCGCCGGCGGTGGAGAAGATCGCGCGCGCCCACTCGGCGGGCTCGGCGGGCGGCAGATACCGTGGCCGACCTGTCTCGGCGTCGAGGGTGTGCACGAGGACCGTGACCGCGAACCCGGCCACGGCCGGGAACCACTGCTCTGCCGCGACGTCGAACGGTGCGATGGAGGTGTGGATCCGCAGTTCGATGTCCTGTCCGGTGCGCGCCGACACCGTGATGAGGTGCGGATCCGCTGAGATGTCACCGGTGGCCAGAGACGGCAGAGCCTGGTCGGCGCTGGGGTTTCCGGTGCTTGCGGACATGGGACAAAGGGTACGGGGGCTTCGGCGCCCGGCTGAGAGGGCGACCGGGAGTTCGCATCGCCGACGACAGGACCGGCTGAATGTTCCATTTAGCGGAGACGACATGTCCCCCTGAAGGATTTTTGGCCGAACATGCACAGCGCCGGCCTTCGTCTCGACGTCGCCGGGTGGCACAGTTCGGATCACCGCCCACCCCGGGGCAGGATGAGACCGTGAGCGACCGAACCACAGCAGACCTTGAGCGTGAACTCGCCATGCTCGCCTACGTACGCGACCGTCTCCGGGCTTCGGAGGGCGAAGGCTTCCGTATCCCGACCACCGCCGTCGACCAGGTTCTCGATGAGCTCAACAGTCTCGAACGATCGCCGTGGGATCCGGCTTGATTTCGTCCGCGCAGTCCGAGCTACTTACGGATGCGCAGCGGTTCACGGGCGGCTCCCGAAGTGCCGTCGGTGCGGACCTCTGGCCGGCCAGGATGTAACGAAGACAGCTGACCTCGCGAACCAGACTGCGGTGCCATTCCCAAAACCTTCGGGATCCTGATGCCCCCGCCTGAACCTCCTGGGATTGGGGGGTCCTCGACACGGACTGATTGGAAACCCCGCAATGACTTCCCCGACAACGCCGCCCGGCTGGCATCCGGATCCGGTTGATCCGAACCTCGTGCGTTACTGGGACGGCGCTCAGTGGACCGGAGACACCCGGCCGAAGGCCGGTCAGACCCCGAATCCGCCTAAGAAAAAGGGGGGTGTTCGGGAAGGTGCTGCTGGTCGTTGCCGCTGTGCTGGTGGTCATGGCGATCCTCGGGACAGTGCTCGGTGGGAACGACAAGAAAGACGACAGGCCCGCGGTAGCGGCTGCGGCGACCCTCGCAACCACTACCACGACCGCGGCACCCACGACCTCGAAGGCAGCGGCGTCGACGTCCGCACCGGCTACGACGCCCCCGGTGACAACCACCCAGGCGCCGGCCGCTGCGCCGAGGCCCGCGATTCCGGCATCGGACCCGAGGTGCGCCCCGGCGAACGAATCACTGGTCGCCATGGTCGAATCCGGCTTCTCGGCTTCCGGGCTGTCGCTGATCAACGGCACGGTCATCGACTCCGGACCGTACACGTTCCTGGGCGGCACCACCGTCGACACCACCGGCAAGGTGAAGAACCGCTCCGATGTCTGGGTGATCTCGAACGGCGCGGTCTATGCCTCGACCGGCGGCGCCCGCAACACCACAACCTGGCCGAAGGCCAGTGCGGCACCGCTGCAGATCTCACCGGGTGACGAGATCGTCCAGGCGCTCGACACCTGCGTAGTCAACCTGACCCGCTGATGGCCGGAGTTGTCGTCGCTCGTGGGCTTCGCGGATAGCGCGGTTGCGGTGAGTTGGACGACGGAGCAGGTGGCTGCCTCGAACTTGGCCGTACCTGCGGATACGGCGCTTTTCGGCGGTACTGCAGAGCAGTCGGGACGGACGACTGGGTCCGCCCCGACTGCGTGCGAGCACTCCGAGCTAGCCGAGCAGATTGCTGAACCATTCCAGCAGTTTGCTCAAACACTCCCACAGTTCAGGGACGTGCCGGAGCGATACCACGGTCCGAATGCCATTGAACAGCAAATGGATTCGCTCTGCCCGTGTCATCTTATTCTTTACTTCACTATTTGATTGTTCTCTATCTATTTCTCTTTTAATTTCCATTTTAGTTATTCCTTCCGGTGATCCATCACCTTTCTTTGTTGTCCGAAAAATGGCATAATACGATCCAAGGAGTAATTCTCTGGAGTGCTCGTCGCCGCCATTCTTCGGTGTCGAGGGTCCCACATTACAGGATGCGTCACCGCAGGTCTAGTGCCCATGGCGTGTATTTTTCTGCGGATTGGGAATTGCGTATTCGGGTATTAATAGCCCCGCAATAGTCAAAGCTAAATGGAAATTCCGGAGTAATACTTATATCTGCACTTAATATTGTTCGCCCACTCTGGCAGCTGGCTGGAACCCTGAAGGTGAGTCCTCGGCTCGGAGTTCCTCCCCGTGGATGAGTGCGGAGGCCGGCTGATGAGTTGGCGCGACTATCGTCACGACTACCTGCGAGCAGGGCTGTGGCGGGTGGGAAATCGGTGCGAGCAGACGGGGCCGTTCCATGGAAATGTGAGGAGCGATGGTGCCGACTCAGGAGTGCTCGACCACGGACTGCGGGCGGCCAGCTGCCTTCGCCACCCGCAGCGAACCCGCCTGGTGCCTCGACTGCATCGACAACTTGGTACGCGCTGGTGGCCTCGAACCGGCGGAGCCGTTCACCAAACCGAGCACGTGGCGGCTCACCACCTGCAGCACCTGCGGGGTGCAGGCCCACTACCTGCTCAAGTACATCGTCGGCAACAACGCGGCCGGGATCGCGACCTGTCGGGCATGCCACTGGAAAGCCTGGCCGGGCAACCGAGGCCCTCGCCCGGGAGCCACTCCCGATCGGGAGAAGATCGCCCGCCGACTCGACGAGTTCGGGTACAAGCTGATCGATCCGCTCGACGAGGTCAGCGACGACGGCAATGGCCCCCTCGTGGCCAAATGCCGCCAGTGTGGGCGTATCTGGGCCGCCCGCATGGCGGACTTCGGATGGCACTGCAACTGTTCCCGCAATTCCCGCTCCTCGAACCCGGCAAGCCCCCGTGCTGGCCGGGTGCTGCTGTCCGAGTCGGACTCTCCGGCGCTGCAGTGGTGGGACCACGAACGCAACGACGAGGCGACGTTTCGCACCGTAACGGTCCGGGCCACCCGAGCGTGTCAGTGGCGGTGCCCGGAGTGCGGGCTGCGATTTGAGGCGAAGCCGGCGACGATGACCGACCGGCCGACCTGCCCGGACTGTTCGACCCGCCGGCAAGAGGAATGGGAGATCGAATACGCGCAGTGGAGGACGACCCCGATCGCTGACGTACCCGAGCTGGCGGCAGCGTGGGCGGACGACGCCGACCCACGAAAGGTGATGGTGGCCAATGGCACACAACGGCGGTTCCGTTGCCCGAAGGAACACTATCCCCGGCTGACCCCGATACGGTTCCTCAAGGCAGGGTGTCCGCAGTGTCGCGGCGCGAAGACGGCGACCGCGAAGAAGTGGCTCGCCGACACCTCGCCTGAAATCGCCAGCCAGTGGCATCCGACATTCAACGGCACGCACACTCCACAGAACGTGGTGTGGAACTCGCAGCGCACAGTCTGGTGGCGGGCGGACTGCTGCGGCCACGAATGGCCGGACACAGTCCGGGCGCGCGACAAGTATCAGCGGCTGAGGTGCCCGGCCTGTCGCACCTTCCTCGGCTCGCTGGCCTGGCACGACCCAGGGTTGGCCGCGGAGTGGAGCCCGGCGAACCCGATCACCGCATGGAACGTGCGCCCACACACCTCCACGCCATTCGTGCCGGAGTGGATCTGCGCCACCAACCCCGGACACACGTGGCAGGCACCGCTGAGCAGCCGCTCGAACGGCGCCGAATGCCCGGACTGCCGCGAGGCCGGCAAATCGCGAGTGGAGCTGGCTCACCACGCCGCCGCCGAGGAGCTGTTCGGCAACGCGCGCTCCGGGGTGACCATGAAGGACAAGGCCTTCACCACCCGGAAGTCGTGGACCACCGACATCAGCGTCAGCGTCAACGAGCACACGCTGGTGATCGAGTACGACGGCGCGTACTGGCATCGCGCGCCGGCGAAGGTCCTCGTCGACGAACGCAAGAGCCGAGACCTGCTCGCGGCCGGATTCTGGGTGGTGCGGCTGCGCGAAGACGACCTCCCCGCTCTGGGGATTGACCATCCCCGCTACCGGGAAGTGCGGGTGCACTCCAGCGTTGCGCGACCAGGACCCGTCATGGAGGACATCCGCGACTGGGTCACGGACCTGACCGCGTAACTCGACAGGAAAGTGCCCCTCCTTGAGGACATCCGAGCGGTGGAACGGAACAAGGACGCCCTCGAGCAGGCGGCACGGTCTGCGTGAACTCCCCGGATCCGCTGCGCGGCAAGGTCGCCGCGCAGCTCACCGCCATGTCTATGCCCGGTGGTCCGCTGCACACCAAATCCGACGCGAGCACGATGATCCGCTTCGCGGCATCACCGGCCTGGCTGCGGTTTCGCCGCACCGTCATCGACTGGTGTCTGGCGCGGGAAACCCCACTGCGCGAGGGCCGGGTGGCCATTCTGATGGCCGGTCCGCCCGGTGCCAGCAAATCCACCGCCCAAGCCCATATGGTGGGGGAGCACCTGCAGGGGTGGCGGCATATGGATGCGGACGAGTTCGAACTTCGCCTCCTCGCGGCGGCTGACGCGGACGGCTTGCTGCAGCAGTTCCTGCCCGAGGAGCTTCGATCAGCTTCCGGGCAGCCGAGCCGCTTCTATCCGAACGACCTGTCCGCACTGGTCCACATCGAATCGAACTTTCTGCTCGAAACGGTGGTCACGCAGTCGTTGAGGGAGTACGTGATCATCGACGGCACGAGGGCCTGGAAGCCATGGGTGCCCGAGTTGGTGACGCGACTCGGGCGGGAGCAGTACACGATCGGTGTCGCCGACGTCGAAACCCCCCGATGTAGAAAGGGTGCACGCTGCTCAAGTGATGGTCATGCCGCCGTCGACGACTATCGTCTGTCCGGTGACGTAGCCGCCCGCCTCGGATGCAAGCCACACCACCGTACTCGCCAACTCTTCTGGTTCGCCGGTTCGTCCGAGGAGCATGCGCCTGTCCAGTTGTTCGATGTGGCTCTTTGGGTATTTCCTGCTGATGGCACTCGTGAAGACGCCTGGAGCAATTGCATTGACGCGAATGCCTTTTCGGCTGCCCCATTGTTGTGCGAGGTCGCGGGTGATGCCGGCGATGGCAGCCTTGCTCGCGCTGTAAGCAGCTTGCGGCAGGCCCGTGTTCGTGATTCCCAGAATGCTCGAGATGTTCACTATCGAGCTCCCCGGTTGCATCACTCGCCCGCATGCCTGTGCCGCCCAGTAAGAACCGTGTAGGTTCACATCGATCACGGATCGGAATTCGTGAACGCTCTCACCGATCGCAGGTCCTACGGACACGAGTTCGGCGTTGTTGACCAGGACATCGACCCTCCTGAACTTGTCCAGTGTCGCTTCGACCAGAGCAGTGCAGCGGCCTGGATCCGTGATGTCGGTCGGAACCGTCAGTACACGTCGACCTGATCGGCGGACGATGTCGGCCGTTTCGTGGAGTCCGTCCGTGCGAGGAGCGGCGAGGACTAAGTCTGCACCCGCTTCGGCCAGTCCTTTGGCCAGGGCCGCGCCTAGCACCGATGAAGCGTCGGTGACGATCGCGACGCGGTCGTCGAGGCGAAATCTGTCGAGGATAGTCATCCGTCTGCGCTCCCGCGGATCAGAACCACGCGGGGTTCATGTCGAGTGTCGTTCTGTCCAAGCTCGCCAACAACTCCACCTGCGGTCCGACCTTCGGCAGTTCGTAGGCGTAGAAGTACCGGGCCGCTTGCCGTTTTCCATCGTAGAAATTGCCGGCCTGACCATCCGCGGCGATGACTTGCTCGAGCCACATCCATGCGATGACGGTGTGCCCGAAGGCTTCCAGGTAGATGGTCGAGTTGGCGAGTGCAAGTGAGGGGTCACCTGATTCCCAGAGCGCGGCTGTCAGGTCCACAATTCGTCTCCAGGTAGAGGCCAGTTCGGCCGCATAACGCTCGGCGTCTCGGCCTATCGCCTGTGCTCGTTGCACGGTCGCCGCGATCTTCGAGTTCAGTAGCTTTAGTCCAGCGCCGTCCTGCATTGTGACCTTGCGGCCGAGCAGGTCGAGGCCCTGTATTCCGTGAGTACCCTCATGAATCGGATTCAGCCTGTTGTCGCGGTAGTACTGTTCGACGTCGTAGTCCCGTGTGTAGCCGTACCCTCCGTGAACTTGTATGGCGAGGTTGTTCGCCTCCAGGCACCATTGTGACGGCCAGCTTTTTGCGATCGGGGTCAATACGTCGAGCAGTAACGTCGCGTTGGAAGCATCTTCCTTGTTGTCGGCGCTGTCGTGTTCGTCCACCAAGAAGGAGCAGTACAAGCCGAGTGCCAGCGCTCCTTCCACGTAGGACTTCTGCGCCAGCAGCATGCGGCGCACATCGGCGTGTTCGACCAGGGCGACTGGAGGCGAGGACGGATCTTTCGCGCCCAGTGCCCGGCCCTGTGTCCGCATCTTCGCGTACTCGACCGACTTCAGGTAGCCGACGTAGCCTAGGGCGATGGCCACGAACCCGACGCCGATCCGCGCCTCGTTCATCATGTGGAACATATAGCTCAGCCCACGATTTTCTTCGCCGACGAGAAAACCGATCGCCCCGGCGTCGCCCTCCGGCTGATGCGTGCCGTCACCGAAGGCAAGGAGCGTGTTGGTGGTTCCGCGAAAGCCCATCTTGTGATTCAGGCCGGTCAGCGTCACATCGTTGCGGATGCCGGGTTCTCCGTCCGGGCCGGGTAAGAATTTCGGGACAATGAACAGCGAAATTCCTTTCACCCCAGACCCGCCGCCGGGAACCTTTGCCAAGACGAGATGGATGATGTTCTCGGTCAGCTCGTGGTCGCCGGCGGAGATCCACATCTTGGTACCGGTGAGTCTGTACCGGCCGTCGTCCTGTTTCACGGCACGAGTGGTGATGTCGGCCAACGACGAGCCGGCCTGCGGCTCCGACAGACACATGGTTCCGAAGTATCTGCCCTCGATCATCGGGCGGACGTAGTCGTCTACCTGCTGGTCGGTGCCGTGGGTCGAAATCAGATTCGCATTTGCGATGGTGAGGAACGGGTACGACGAGGTCGAGGCGTTGGCGGCCTGAAACCACGCCATCGCGGCGCGGGACACCGTCGTCGGCAACTGCATGCCCCCGACGCGCTCGTCGAACTGGCCGGCCAGTAGTCCAGCCGCGGAGTAGATGTCGAGCGCCTGCTTTACCTCCTCGATCATCTCTATCGAACCGTCTGGCGACATGGTCGGCTCGTTCGCATCGGACTTCTTGTTGTGCGGTGCGAAATGTTTGTGGGCGATGTCCGCGCTGAGTTCGAGCACGGCGGCGAACGTGTCCGTCGAGTGCGCGGAGAACCGTTCGCGCGATGTCAGCGAAACCACATCAAGCCACTCGTACAGCAAGAAGTCCAAGTCGCGTCGTGACAGTACGTCGGTCATCGAGATCTCCGAATCCTGTGCAACATCACATCGACACCCCGCCGTCGACGGGAAGCACGACGCCCGTGATGTACGCGGCTTCCTCCGACGCGAGGAAGCAGATGGCGTCGGCCATCTCGGATGGGTCCGCGAGCCGGGCGATCGGACCGGTGAGCTCGGAGAGCTTCTCCTCCGGGATCGTGGCGGTCATGCGTGTGGCTGCATTGGGCGAGATCGCATTGACCGTAACTCCGAAGGCAGCCAACTCTTTTGCAGCAGTCTTGGTGAATCCGATGATCCCTGCCTTCGCTGTTGCGTAGTTCGCCTGTCCGCGGTTGCCTCGGAGCCCGGTGTACGACGTGACGTTGATGATGCGCCCGAATTCTTGCTTGCGGAAGTGGGGGACCGCTGCGCGGGTAAACCGAAAAGTACCTCCCGCGTGCACCTGCAGGACCTGATTCCAGTCGTCGTCGGTGAGCTTCCACAGGACTTTGTCGCGCAGGATTCCTGCGTTGTTGACGACGATGTCGACGCGGCCGGTCTCGGCGACAACGGTCGAAATGACGTGTTCGACATTGTCGGTATCGCCGACGTCCGCTGGGATTCCGATTGCACCGACGTCTGCGGCCGAGCTGGCAAGTTCGTCCTTGTCGAAGTCGACCATGAACACGGTCGCTTGTGCCTCTACGAAATGTCTCGCGATCGCCTGCCCGATGCCGCGGGCCGCGCCGGTGACGATGACGGATTTGCCTGTGAAGTCGTACGTGATGTTGCCCATTGCGTTTTTTGCTTTCGGTTTAGTGTTGTCAGGGGGTTGTCACGACAGGCGTTCGAGAATCATGGCCATTCCTTGGCCGCCGCCGACGCACATCGTCTCCAGGCCGAACTGTTTGTCGTGAAATTCCAGCGAGTTCATCAGCGTGGTGGCGATGCGGGCGCCGGTCATGCCGAAGGGGTGACCGAGTGCGATCGCGCCTCCGTTGGTATTCAGTCGGTCGTCGTCGATGCCGAGTTCACGAGCCGACGGAATGACCTGAGCCGCAAATGCTTCGTTGATTTCTGCCAAGTCGATATCACCGATGCTCATGCCGGCGATGTCGAGTGCGCGCCGGGTCGCTTCGACGGGTCCCAGACCCATGATCTCGGGTGAGAGTCCCGATACGCCGGTCGATACGATGCGGGCCAGGGGGGTGAGCCCGAGCTCCTTCGCCTTCGCGTCCGACATGATGACCAGTGCTGCCGCGCCGTCGTTGAGCGGGCATGCGTTGGCTGCGGTGACGGTTCCGTTCGGACGGAATGCCGGTTTCAGCTTGCTGACGACGTCGTATGTCGTTCCGGGCCTGGGGCAGTCGTCAGTGCTGACCACGGTGCCGTCGGGGAGGGTGACGGGTGTGATTTCGCGGGCGAAGAAGCCCTGCTCGATTGCGGCCTCGGCGCGATTGTGGCTGCGGACGCCGAATTCGTCTTGTTCTCGGCGTGAGACCCCACTGTATTCCGCGACGTTCTCGGCAGTGTGTCCCATGGTGATGTACAGATCGGGAAGTGCCCCGGTTGTTCGCGGATCCATCCACGGGTCCTGGTTGCCACCAGCGCGCCGTTCGGTGAGGGACTCCGCGTCGGAGAACACGGCGTTGTGCGTCTCGGGGTTCTCGTCGGCCATGCCTTTGTTGAAACGGCTGACAGTTTCGACTCCGGCGGAAATGAAGATATTTCCTTCGCCTGCCTTGATCGCGTGCAGCGCCATCCGGGTGGTCTGAAGGCTCGAGGAACAGTAGCGGTTCACGGTGACGCCTGGTAGATGGTCCATTCCGGCGAGAACGCTCACTGCCCGTCCGAGGTTGTATCCGCTCTCGCCGGCGGGCTGGGCCGTGCCGAGCATGAGGTCGTTCACCGTTCGGGGATCGACCTCGGGCACCTTTCCCAATGCGGCGAGCACCATCTGTGCTGCCAGGTCATCGGGGCGCATCTCTCGGAGGGAACCCTTGACTGCGCGGCCGATCGGAGAGCGGGCGGTCGCGACGATAACTGCTTCAGGCATAAATCTCGTCCGTTCATGTTGTCGACCAGTGGGTCGAATATTCGATCTTGCGGTCTACTTCTCGCAGTATGGCTGTGCCGGGAGTGGTGGTCAAGTAGGCCTGTCGTAAGCCGAGTGCGGCGTGCTTACGTAACGGCCGCAGGCGAATACGCGGTCTTGGGTGTGTGGTGGGGCGGCTTGTTCGGCGGGTTTCGACGCGTATGACTCGACCGCGAGCGCCGAATTTGCAGTCTGCGCCGGTTCGGCTGGCCGGCTTGGGGCGGGTCTGCGTCCTGTCCTGCGGACGACGAGAACAGATGCGTCTCTCGAACAGGTGCCCGCCGGAGGAGTGCAGCGCGCGGAAGAGCCGTGCGAGTCGGCCGCAGCGGCTCATAGTCTGCTGCCGTAACCGCTCCCACCGCGGCGCCAGGCAAGTCTGGAGTGATGGTCCTGGTCGGGGCTGTGCAGTGTGGGCGCACCCCTGTGCTGCCCCAGTCCGACAGTGGACCATTCGCGTGCCGGACGTCGCCTCATTCGCCGACGAGTGGCACCCCGGTCATCCGGGGATCCGTCTAAAGGGCGTGTAGTACCCGACGCTCAGAGAGGGTCAGAGGGCGTACCTCGAAGAAACCAATCAAGGCGGCGCGCTGAAATTTACCGATTCCTCAACAAGAGTTCGAGCTGGCTTGTGTGATGCCGTATCTCGCGGGCGTGGTAGGCAAGCGCCCCATCCACGCCCTGGACGTCTTCGGGCCAGCCGGCGGATGCCGTCGACGTGGTCGTCATGACTCCGCGCAGAATCAAGTGGGCGAAGGTCTCGGCGATGTCGTCAGCGGGTTTACCGTCTTCTCCCGGGCGATACCACTTCCAGATCCAGTTGCACATGCCGTCGATCGCAAATGCTGCCAGGGTTTCATCGATTGGTTCGAAGATGCGAGCCTCTACGCCCTCTCGAATGATCTGCCGGATCAGCACATCATGCTCGCGCTTGGCTGCCCGGAACTCGTCGCGGACGTCGTCGGGAAGCTCGCTCTCTTCGCGAAAAGTCAGTGAGTAGAGATCCAGGTGATCGACCAGGGAGTTCAGGTGGAAACGAATGAAAGCGGTGAGCTTGGTAGCTGCGTCGGCATCCGATGCAGCGATCACCCGGGCTTTCTCGACCTCACCCCTTGCCCAGTCACCGAAGACGTGCCGGAGCAGGTCGTCTCGGTTTTCGTAGTAGTGGTAGATGGACGCCTTCGACAACCCCACCTCCGCAGCGACTTCCTGCATGGTGACTCCGTTGATCCCCCGGGCCTGGAAGAGTCGGGCCGCACCCTCTGTGATGCGGTCACGCATCACGGAATTGCGTACCGAACCACCGGCGCTCTTCGCAGCCGCCGCGTCCGCACGATCAGAAGCCGTTGTCATAGCTTCCGAGGATAGACACCGCCGCAGCCAAGCCGGTACCGGTGGGCACTGCAATCAGCGCGACGACGGCGTTAGTGCAGCTACGCGCCGCGTTGTTCATGCATGCTCGATCAGTTCGAGCTGCACGCCGTTGAGTGCTCGGGGGTGGTAAAAGTTGACCGCCCCGAAGTCTCCGCGGACGGCCTCGTCGAGCAGAGGCGACAATCCCTGCTGCTTCAGCTCGTCCGTAGCGATGTCGAGGTCGTCTACTTTCGCAGAGAAGAGAAAGACGCCTTCACCGTGGCGCTCGAGAAAGCGCGCCACCGACGTGCCCTCCTGGGTCGAGGCGATCAAACTGATGATGAAGCCCCCCACGTCGAGCTTCGTACCCTCGAGGCCGGGGAACGCAAATCCGTCGGGGCCGACGTGCTCGCCCCGGACATCGAACAGGCGTTCGTAACGCTCGGTCGCGGACGCTAGGTCGCGAACGGCGATGTTGATTCCATTGACTGCGAGGCTCATCTTCGTCTCCTGTTGTTGCGTTGTCGTGTAATTCGCTGTCGCGCCGGACATCTGCACGGGGACCTCGCCGCAGCGGGCGTGCACTGGTAGGTGGACGCGTACAGAACGCTGACCTTCAAGGGTCTGCACCGAGACAGTACCGACCCGAGGGTCGATAATTCAAGGAGTCGGTCGGATTCGTTCGGCGAGCCCGCGGCAGCGGAACCGTAGTGGCACGCGCGCAGGACGCGACATCACGCCATCTGACCGAGGCGACGCGACTGTCACCCGGGGGTCGAACCGAACGCCTTCGACGCACAAATCGTCGGGATGCCTGGAATGCGCAGCAGAGGGGTGGTACAACTTGTGTCGACTACACAGTCGGGTTTTCAACCATCGGGTAGGTTTGGTCGTGCACGCAGCAGTGGACACCGGCGCGGCTTCCCGCGGAGTGGACAACGGCGCCCACGCGGTCGGTGACGAGCGTCGATGCGGCGTTCTCCGTCGCCATTTCCACGGCCGTCAAGCCGGGAACAGACCAGCGAAACGTCCCATGTCGAGGTGAGGTGGAGGAACGATGGCACAGGCCGATAGTTATGCGCATCGACGCGCACAGGTAGTGGTGGTCGGACTCGGCGGCATTGGCGGTGGAATTGCCCGTCGCATGGCCGAACAAGGCCGATACGTCATCGGCATGGACGTCGACGGGGTCCGTGCGAGCGAATGGCAGGAGCAAACGGGAAGTCGGGCGGTGTCCTCGTTCGATGGTATCGACTGGGGCGAGGTCCGGTGCATGTTCATCGCGGTGCGAACGGTGCAACAAATCGAAGCGGTGTTGTCCGACGACAGCGTGCGCTCGGCGATGGACGACGGCGCCAGCGCCTTCATCATCACCACGATGACTCCGTCGGACGCCCGCCGCGTGGTCGACGCGCATCGAGCGTGGCGTCTGTTCGAGCTGCCCGTTTCAGGCGGCGAGGTGAGGGCGCGAGAAGGCGAACTCACCGGTCTGATCGCAGGCCCGCAACCCGATGCCTTCGAAGAAGCCCTGTTACACGACGTCTTCGCGAGACTGTTCCCGCTCGACACCGTCGGTCAACCCTCGTTGCTCAAGTTGATCAACAACACCCTGGCCGCCCGCAATGTGCTGAGTGCGGCAGTGGGGCTTGGTACCGCACACGAGCAGGGAGTCGACCCGTCGATCGCAAGCGAAGTCATCCGGGCGTGCTCAGGATCGAGTGCGGCCGGCGACGCCCTGGCCACCCTTTCGGACAATCAAGTCGACCTCCTGCTCAAAGACACGCGGTTACTCGGCGGTGAGTTGCCGTCGTCGCCGTTCGACCGCGCGTCCATGAATGACATCACCTCCACCGTCAGCGCTGCCCGGGGGCTACTCGGGGCTGCCGATCCAGAAAGGACACGGTCATGATCGAAGAGTGGAAAGACGGGATGGCATTCCCGCACCTGACAAGTTCGGTGCGTATCGGCTCTCGAGTAGTGAAGAACCGCATCGTCTCACCCCCGCACGGCACGTACTACGCGTCCAACGGAATGGTCACAGAACAGCAAATCGCTTACTACGCCGAAAGAGCGGCGGGCGGCGTGGGCATGATTGTCGTCGGAAACATGGCCGCATGGGATCGGTCGAAGACCGGCGGAGGACAAAACTACGCCTTCTCCTCGGAGGCGGTCGAGGGCCATCGCAAGCTCGCACAGGCTGTCCAATCGCATGGTTCGCTGCTATTGGCGCAGCTCTGGGACGGCGGCCGCCAAGGTTCCTCACGGCTGAGCCATCTGCCGCTTCTGTCAGCGTCGCCTCTGCCCGACCCTGTTGTTCGGGAGATACCCAAGGAGATTGAAGCAGCGGAGATCGAAGACATGATCTCGAGCTTCGCTCGGTCCGCGGCGCTCATGGAGCAAGCCGGTTGGGATGGAGTCGAACTCCTCGCAGCGCAGGGTTACGGACTCGCCCAATTCGTTTCTCCCCAGATGAACCATCGCCACGACGAATGGGGTGGCTCACACGAAAACCGCGCACGCGTCGTGTGTGAGATTGTCCGACGTATCCGGTCAGTGGTCTCCGCGGACTTCCTGGTGGGTGTGCGCATCAACGGCGACGACATGATTGCCGGCGGTAACACCCCCAGCGACGCCATCATCACGGCGACACTGTTGGAGCAGACCGGTGGGGTCAGCTATCTGAATGTCAGCGGCGCAAGCAACGAAAACTATCCACTGTGGATTGCCGATATGGGGCACGACACCGGACTTTTCGTCGACGCCGCCCGAGCGATCAAAGATGCGGTGTCCATCCCGGTCATTGTCGCCACGAGAATCAAGGATCCGCTTGTCGCCGAGTCGATTCTGGCGCAGGGCTCTACCGACATGGTGGGGATGAATCGGGCGTTGATCGCAGACCCATCCATGCCGGCCAAAGTCGCATCAGGCCGTCTCAGCCAGGTTCGACCATGCATCAGCTGCAACCAGGGTTGCGTCGGCAAGACCGCTCAAGGCGGACAGATGGAATGCACCGTCAACCCTCGGGTCGGGTTCGAGTGGTCGAGTACCCGGGGGCAGGTCACCCGACAATCGGTCGTGGTCGTCGGTGGTGGCCCGGCAGGCATGCAGGCAGCGGCAACCTGCGCCGAACGCGGCGCCGACGTCGTGTTGTTCGAAACCCGCGAGACGTTGGGTGGCCAAATCGAACTGGCGTCACGCACGGCAAGTCGATCGGAGTTTCGACTGCTGATCGAACATCTACGTCGCCGACTCAACACCTTGGGTGTCGAGATGCACCTGGGTACCACAGCGACCGTCGACGACCTCTCTGCCTTCGATCACGTCTTTCTCGCAACAGGCTCGAGGCCGTGGACGACCGGCTTCACCACTCACCGACCAGATGCCAGGGCCGTACCAGGACACGACTTGCCGCATGTCGTCACATCATGGGAAGTGTTCGACACGACCGCGACAGTGGGGAACAGAGTTCTCGTCGTCGAGGACGACTTTCAAGGGCACGCGACCACGGCTGCCGAATACCTCGCAGAGAACGGCCACGAGGTGACCATCGTGACGAGATCGACCTCGGTGGGACTCTGGAGCGGGGCCGGCCAGGAATTCCTGTACAAGCGGTTGCGCAATGCACGGGTCGAGCTACGGCCCCACACCTGGATCGACACCATTCGAGATAAGACAGTCGACGCTTACGATGTATTCTCCGGCGTGCCCGTCGAACTGGGCAGCTTCGACACCGTGGTTCTGGCAACCGGTAGCGCCGTCGACGACACCCTGTACCAGCAGCTGGGCGATGACCATCGTGTGGTTCGCATCGGCGACTGCTTGGCACCCCGACGTCTCGACAATGCCATGTGGGATGGCCTGCACGCCGCCGACCGGCTGTCCGCAGTGGGCACAGCTTTGAAATTGGCCACCCCATGACGGGTGCGTGTCGCGACCGGGCCGGTTCATCTCTGTAGGAGCTTCAGCACCCATGCGCATCTTCACATCACCGGATCAACTGAAAGCCGCTATCGGAGAGGACTTGGGCACCAGCGACTGGCTGCACATCACGCAAGAACGCATCGACACCTTCGCCGACGCCACGGGGGACCATCAATGGATCCATGTGGACGTCGAACGTGCGACACGCGAGAGCCCGTTCGGAGCCCCCATCGCTCATGGGTTCTTGAGCCTGTCTCTCGTGTCGTTGCTCAACTGGCAGATATACACGATCGAGAACACAACGCTGGCGATCAACTACGGATTGAACAGAGTTCGATTCGTCAACCCGGTGAAGGTCGAGGCCCACGTTCGTTTGCGGACGACGTTGAACTCTGTCGGGGACGCACCCGGAGGGGCCCTTCAGATCGTCACGACAAACACCCTCGAGATCGCAGGCGAAGAAAAACCGGCCCTGGTTGCAGAAACCGTCGGCCGCATCATCTTCTGAACTGCCCCCGCCAGCCTCCGAGCGACCGCGGTGATCGATCGCCCGCTGCCGCCGGGCCGCGACCGACCCCGGAGGCCGCGGGGCGTATCGGTCCACCGAATACACCAGCAACGACAGGACGCTTCAGTGGAGCGAGCCACACGGCCAATGGGCTACCGGAACATCGTTGCGCGGCGGATTCCGATCAGGTGAGCCACACCTTATTGACAAGCCTGTGTGACCTACGCCATTATCGCATTTGAACAATCGGTTGGGTTTTCGACTCTCCGGTCAGCCCCCGGATGGACAGTCGAGCCGCGACGAGACGAGGAAACATCATGACCAAGCATCCGGCGCTCTGGCAGCCCATCGAACTGGGCCCGGTCAGTGTCAAGAACCGCATCGTGGTCACCGCACACGCGCTGATGTACGGCGACAAAGACAACCTGATGACTCAACAGAGCATCGACTACTACGAGGAGCGGGCGAGGGGAGGGGCGGGGCTCATTCTCACCGAGGCTCAAGCCGTGCATGCAACGAGTCGCGGACTGGGGTACCGCACCCACCAGGGATGGCCCACCGAGGTGATACCGGTGTACGAGCGACTGGCGAAAGCCGTGCACCGCCATGGAGCCAAAATTTTCGTCGACCTTTCACACTTCGGCGTGGAAGACTACAACGGAATGTTTCTCGAGAACTGGAGGGCGCTCTGGAGTCCCTCGGGCCTGCCCTCGACTACCTACGGTGAGATCGGCCGCTCGATGTCGCACGCCGACATCGAGCAGCTCGTCGCGGGATTCGGCCGAAGTGCACGCAACGCACGGGTTGCCGGTATCGACGGAGCCGAGGTACATGCCGCTCACGGGTATCTCCTGTGCAGTTTCCTCTCCCCACTGACGAATCGTCGCACGGACGAGTACGGCGGCAGCACCGAAAATCGATGCCGCGTCGTTCGCGAGTGTGCCGAAGCGGTGCGCCGAGAGGGAGGACCCGACTTCGCGGTCGGCGTGAGACTATCGCTCACCGAATACGTTCCGGGCGGTATCGACGAGGCCGAGGGCGAGAAGATCGCCAAGAACCTGGCGGACTCGGGATTGTTCGACTACTTCAGCATCAGCGCCGGGAACGCTTCCACGTTCGATCGCGTCGTCTCTCCCATGAGCCTGCCCGGCCCCCAGTTGGTCGACCTGGCTGCCCGCGCGAAGAAGGTCGTCGGAAACTATCCGGTCGTGACCGCAAACGGAATTACCGAGCTGTCGGTCGCCGAACAGATTGTGACCTCGGGTGACGCCGATCTCGTCGCTATGACCAGAGCACACATCGCAGATCCCTTCCTGGTGCAGAAGGCGCAGACCGGACGCGAGGACGAAATTCGGCATTGCGTCAGGGCCAATCAAGGCTGTATCGGCCGGATGTCCAAGGGCTGGGAGCTGACCTGCACGCAGAATCCAGCTGCTGGGCGCGAGAAAGATCTCGGCAGCGGAACATTGGAGTTGGCCTCCACCCCCCGGAAGGTGCTCGTCATCGGCGGCGGCCCCGCTGGAATGCGGGCAGCGGAAGTTGCCGCATCGCGAGGGCATGACGTCGTATTGATGGAGCGCGGCGACACGCTCGGCGGACAAATTCGCTATGCCGCCAAGTTGCCCACGCGTGGCCGGTGGTCCGTCATGGTCAAAGACATGGAGCGCATGCTCGAAAAGTACAAGGTCGATGTCCGTCTCAATACGACCGCCGACATCGAGAGCGTGCATGAAGTCGGTGCGGACCACGTCATACTTGCATCCGGATCGACCTGGCGCACCGACGGGTTCTCCGCCGTCCTGGCCGCCCGCCCGGCAATCCCGGGGTTGGAGCGTATCCGCGTGCTCAATCCGCTCCAGGCCATCGAGGATCCCTCGGCATGTGGGGAGAACGTGGTCATCATCGACGACACGGGCGAGTACCTCGCGCTGGGACTGGCGGAGCTTCTCGCGAATGCGGGCAAGAAGGTCGAAGTGGTGTCCTCGAAGCTGTTCTTGGGCGACAACACACTTTTCAACCTCGATGTCGGGCATCTCTATCCGAGGCTGTATGCGCAGGGGGTGACACTGACACCGCAACACATTGTCGCCGAGGTGAATTCGGACGGCGTCGTACTGAATCGCATCTGGGATGGTGCCGCCAGAGTGGTGCCGGCGCAGTCTCTCGTGACCGTCATGCTTCGCGATGCCGATACGGCCCTGCTTCCCCAACTGGAAGCGCAGTTCGACGTGACGGCCGTCGGAGACTGCTTGGCACCCCGCCGGGTGGACGAGGCGATCTACGAAGGCGAAATGGCCGGACGCGCTGTCTGAACAAGCACCACACACACTGAACGAAAGAAGGAAACCCCATGGCTCCTAGCTGGCAGATCGGTGATGTGAAAATCACCCAGGTAAACGAAATCGCGGTCGAGGTCGGTGAGCTCGACGGACTGATCGCAGAGGCAACGCCGGATGCGGTCAAGGCCGTTCCGTGGCTGTACCCCGACTACGCCAACGAACACGGGCAGACACTCTGGAGCGTTCACTCGTTCGTCGTCGACACCGGGTCGTCTGTCGTCCTCGTCGACACCGCGTGCGGAAATCACAAGGACCTACCGCTGATCCCGGCCTGGGGTGGCCTGGACACCCCCTATCTGGATCGACTGGCGGATGCCGGCTACAAGCCCGAACAGATCGACTACGTCGCCATCACACATCTGCACCTCGATCACGTGGGATGGAACACCGTGCTCGACGGTGACCGATGGGTGCCGACCTTCCCGAACGCCCGGTACACCTTCGTTCAGGACGAGTTCGAGTACCACAAGGGACTCACCGAGGGCGGTACCGTCTCCGACGACCTCGGGCATGCCGTCACGTACAACGGAGCGGACCCGGACATCCACCGGCAGACGCGTCTCGTGTTCGCGCAGTCGATCCAACCGTGTGTCGATGCTGGACTCGTCGATCTGGTTCCGGTCAACCACACCATCTGCGAGGGCGTGCGGTATACATCCACGCCCGGCCATACCAAGTCCCATCACAGTCTCACCATCGAATCTAAGGGTGAGACCGGTTTCATCACTGGTGATTTCGTGCATCACCCGATTCAGGCCGCCCATCCCACGTGGAGTTCGCGAGGTGACTGGGACCGTGAGCTGTCCTCCGCTCGGCGTCAGGAGTTCCTCGCGTCGGTTGCAGACCGTAATGTTCTTGTGTTTGGCACGCACTTCGCCGGGAACAGTGTCGGTCGTATCGTGAGCGACGGCAACGCCTACCAATTCGTCACTGCTTGAGCCGAGTACTTCTACAACACCACCGGCGCACACACTGCCGGCATTAACGACAGCTTCAGGAGCATTGATGTCGAAGAACGAAATTCCCTACTACTGGTCGAGCATCGACTGGCGTCAGCTCACCGAGGACTACCCGCCGCCGCCCCTGTTCAACTCCGTCATGTCGGCACGGTCCGACGACGAGATGCGACAGATTCAGGAATCACGCTTTCTTGCACGGGTGGCCGACGCTTGGGCGGTCCCGTTTTATCGCGACCGGTGGTCGGACGCCGGTTTGCAGCCGGGAGACATACGTGGCCTGGACGACCTCGAGAAGATCCCTACGTTCACCAGTGAGGACATCAAGCACTCGATCGAGGAGCACCCGCCGTTCGGAAACCATCAGAACTTCGCACTGGACGCGATGCGAACACCGCTGAAGATTCAATCCAGTGGTGGCACCTCAGGGCTGCCGCGGCCGACACTGTTCGATCCCGTAGCGTGGGAAGTGCAGGCAATTCAATTCGCCCGAGCTTTCGTTGCGCAGGGGGCCGAGGTCGGGGACATCTTACAGATCACCCTCACCAACAGTTTGGCCAACACCGCATGGTGTTCGTCGACCGCCGCCATGCACTGGTGCGGCATGATCCCCTTGACCACCGGTTCAGGGGCCGTCACCAGTTCGGCAAGGCAACTCGAGCTGGCGCGCTCCTGGGGAACAAGTGGTTGGGTCGCCTTCGGCGAGTACCTCAAAATCCTGGCGCAAGAAGCTGATCGATCTGGCATCGACCTCAAGAAGGATCTGTCCACGCGATTCATCCATACCTATCTCGGGGTGGATACAGAAGGACACCTGCGCGACTTGCTCGAAGATGCATGGGGTGTTCCGGTCTACGACAACTACGGAACCCATGAAGTCGGCCTCATCGGATACGAATGCGCTGCAAAAGATGGGTTGCACGTCAACGACGACACCGCCATCGTCGAGATCGCCGACAGCGAGACCGGACGCATCCTCGGCCCAGGGCACGACGGCGACATCGTGGTCACAAGCCTGCATCGCTCGGTTCCACCCATCATCAGATACGACCTCAAAGACCGCATGCGTAGTTCCGAGCGCGCAGCGTGCGCGTGCGGCGCCCGGACGACCAAACTGTCCGGGTTTTTGGGCCGCCTCGACGAAATGGTGAAACTGAGAGCGACAAGCGTGTATCCGCGGTCAGCACAGGACGTCGTCCAGGGCGACGCGCGATCGACGGGCGAGTTCCTGTGCGTGGTGGAGAACGTCGGCGAGGGTCTCGGTTCCCGTGAACGAATGACCGTGTTGATCGAGCAGGCGAACGACGAAGACACAGCACCTCTCCAGGAAGACATGAAGCATCGTCTCAAGTCGACCTTCGGTGTCTCGGTCGAGGTGACGATCGTCCCTGCTGGATCCCTCGCTCCTCAGACTGGACTGGGAGGAGAGGGGAAGGTCAAGCGTCTTCTCGACCGCCGTGGTCAGGCCCCCTCACCCGTCTGAGCACTCCCAATAGTTGGTCAATAGACGGCCCCGGCTCCAGCTGTCGACAGCGGTAGCCAAACCTCGAGAGTCGACGAAACTTTCAGCAGAGTCGGTCGGTACGGCGTAAGCCGTCGATATCCGGGTCGGGGCTGACTTCGAAGAGGGAAGTGAAATGCACGAACAAGAGGCGGCCGACAACCTAGGCGCCTTCGCGGAAATGTTTCGCCTCGACGATCGAGTCGCGATCGTCACCGGGGCGTCAGCAGGTCTAGGCGTATCGCTGGCCACGGCCATGGCCCGCGCCGGAGCCCACGTAATCGTGGCATCGCGCAGGGTCGACCGCTTGGAGGCAACCGCACAGGCGGTACGCGGGTACGGGCGCGAGGCCCTGGTACAGAACGCCGACGTGGCCGATCCTCGACAGTGCGTAGATCTGGTCGAGGCGGCGATGGCACGGTTCGGTCGTGTGGACATCCTCGTCAACAATGCCGGCATGGCGAGCGCAGTCCCGGCTACTCGGGAAAGCCCCGATGCCTTCCGGGCGGTAGTAGATGTCAATCTCGGAGGAAGCTATTGGATGGCCCAAGCCTGCGCCGAAGTGATGACGCAGGGGAGCTCGATCATCAACATCTCGAGTGTTCTCGGCTTCACTACTGCCGCACTGCCCCAGGCGGCCTATACCGCAAGCAAGGCCGGCCTCGTTGGACTCACTCGTGACCTCGCGTCGCAGTGGGGCAGAAAGCCGGGAATCAGAGTAAACGCGATTGCGCCGGGCTTCTTCGAGACCGAAATGACGGAGTCGTACTCCCCAGAGTATGTGACCGATTCGCTCGAGCCCCGGTTCCTGTTGGGAAGAGCGGGCAAGCCCGAGGAACTCGCCGCAACCGCGGTCTGGCTCGCATCGCCCGCAGCGGGGTACGTCACCGGCCAGACCATTTTGGTCGACGGCGGGATGTCGACGACGTGAGAGTTCAGCCTGCTCCGCCGTTGTCAGGACCCACCGAAACAACTCCGCGGGGAAACCGCTGAGCTGCAACAGCTCCCCGCGGAGACGTCGAGCTGCAACAGCTGCTGCGTAGGCTGATGGCCAACGTCGCTGTAATTCGAACCATGACAGTATCCTCGTCGCCAGAAACTGATCCCCAGCCGCGGTAGGTGACAGTCAACGCCGGACGAATCCACGCATGCGAGAATATAACTCGCGTGTGGGACTCGTCCGGCGTTTCAATACTGCAGCTGCTCTGCCCAAACCGGCGTGTAGATCCGGACACGGGCAGGGCACCTCGCCAGATCTGGACGTCTGTGACCATTGACACATCCATGCGCTGGAACTAGGTTACTAACCAGTGGGTCGATATTACGACTCAAGAGTCGGATTCAATGTCCGGTGAGTCGCACACAAAAAGATATCCTGTGCCACCGGTCAGCTCACGTATTCGACAGTGCCTGTACTGCAATTGGTTTCGATAGAACACGGGCACCGAGCGGTTCTTCGATACACATCACGCGTACGACACGCATAGATACCTCCAGTCAAACGTCGAGAACAGGTGAGTGATAGAGCATGGGGAAGCTGGATGGAACGGTTGCACTCATCACCGGCGGAGTAAAGGGCTCAGGTCGATCCCACGCTCTGACACTGGCACGCGAGGGGGCGGCCATCGCACTTGTGGACAACTGCGTTGCCGATGTCGCGGGGCAGAACTACCCAGGCGGCTCCGAGGAGGAGTTGGAACAGACCCGCGCCATGGTTTCCGACGTGGGACGTAAGTGCATCAGCATCGTCGCGGATGTTCGCGATGACGAAGCTATGGTGGACGCTGCGCGACAGACGATCGATGAACTCGGACAAATCGATCACCTGCTGAACAGTGCAGGTATCATCCTGAAATTCGGCAAGCTGGCAGACATCTCGCCCGAACAGTGGCGTACGGTCATTGATACCAACCTGACCGGCGTCTTCAACGTGTGTCGCGCCGCCCTGCCGCACATGGTCGCGAAGCGCAAAGGCAACATCGTGATCACCTCGTCCACCGCAGGCCGCGCCGCCTACCCCCACATCTCGGACTGCGGCGCCTCGAAGTGGGCAGGATCGGACTGATGAAGACCCTAGCAATGGAATACGGCGAATACGGTATACGCGCCAATTGTGTGGCCCCGACGAATGTCACTCCGGTGACCTTCCCTCGATGAACAACAACGAGGAAGCCTACAAACTCTTCTGCCCGGACATCGAGAACCCGAAGCGCGAGCAGATGATCGAACGAATGAAAACCATGCATCCGCTCGACCTCGCAGGTGTGGACTGCCAGGACGTCTCCAACGCCTACCGGTACCTCCTGTCGGACGACGCCCGCATGATCACCGGCGAAGTGTTGCACGTTTCTGCCGGGCTCTCGCCAACAACATTGCGTGAACCCTGGGGAGTACAAACCGCAAGGAACCGAACGGGTAACACCGAACGGCTCCGCGGCAACAATATCTATTCTACGACAACAGATCACGAGAAGACCGACCTGCGAGTCGATCGGACGGGGAGATAGAGAATGCATGACCTGACAGGCAAAGTCGCTCTGGTCACCGGGGCGGCCCGAGGGCAGGGCCGTTCGCACGCCACCTTCCTCGCTGAGTCGGGCGCGGACGTCATCGTGCTCGACATCTGCAGACAGGTTGCAACCGTGCCATATCCGACGTCGACGGCAGAGGACCTCGACGAAACGGTCGGTCTTGTGGAGAAGTACGGACAGCGTGCTTACCGCCTCGAATGCGATGTGCGCGATCCGTCCGCGGTTGCGGAGGGTGTCGAGAGGGCGGTACGCGATCTGGGGCGACTGGACATCGCGGTGCTCAATGCCGGCGTATGCGAAATCACCGCGGCAGAATCGATCACGCCCAAGCAGTGGAACACCGTGGTGGGCACAAACTTGTCCGGCGCGTTCTTCTCGGCGCAGGCCGCCTCGAAGCATATTGTCGATGGTGGACGCGGTGGATCGATGGTATTCATAGGTTCGGCCAGTACCCTTACTCCCGTTGAGTCGATGGTGCACTACATCGCCTCGAAGCACGGTGTTGTCGGTGTAGCAAAGGCTTTGGCCAAAGAACTGGCACGCCATCAGATTCGGGTGAACGTCATCCACCCGACCAATTGCGATACCCCGATGATCCAGAACTCGATGATCTACGATCTCTTCGCGCCGGACGTGGATCAACCCACGCGCCACAGCGTCGAACCCGTGTTCCAGACACTCGCTGCACTCGATACACCGTGGGTGGACCCGGCCGACATCTCCCGCGCCGTCCTGTACTTGGTAGGGGAGAGTGGCCGATTCGTCACCGGAACCCAGCTGGAGGTTACCGCTGGATATCCGCTTCTGTAGTTTTGCGCACCTGTTGTGCACCGTCTTCGGTGGTCAGGAAGCTGCGATGGTTCGCCACCCCAGGTTCGATTCGAACCCGCGCTCGAGGGCGTTGTTCGCTCGATGCGGGCTGATAGGAAGGTATGCCGTGTCAGAGATCGTCCCCGCCGAGTTGTTGTCCAGCGAGACACCGGTTGCGTTTTACGGTTACGCGCGAGCCAAGGAAGGAACACGCCACATCCTGATGGAGCGGATGCTCTCCCTGGGAGACCCGAGTCGCGCCGAGCCCGGCATCCTTGTGTACGAGATCCATCATGATGCATCCAGGCCCGACAGCATCGCATTCTACGAGCTCTACGCTAACGGTGCCGCAATCCGTGAGCACCTCGAAAAACCCTACATGAAAGCATTTTTCGCCGATAGTACGACATTGCTGCAGTCGAACCTCGAAATCATCCCTCTCCAGCCCATCCGCTCCGTGGCAGCAATCTCGACTGACTGCCCCGGTTGACCCTACGTCCCTGTCCTATGAGTCTTCTGACGGCCGTGCTGGTGCAGAAGGTAGCATCGGACCCTCCGTGCGAGGGGTATCCCGTTCCCCCACTCGGCATCGCGCCGCAAACCTAGAAGGCCTCCCAAATGCCGTTGCTCATCATTCATGCTGTCATTGCATGTGTCAGTCTGATCACACCCCGCCGCGCCACCGAATCGATCCAAAGAATCTTTACAAATATCGCTCTTGCACGAGCCAATGCAAGATATTTAGCCGTGGCAGCGAGCGGCACACAACACGAGCCGTCTAGCCGTCAGTCATTCACCGATGCCCCGGCCGAGGCGAACCGCGCAACCTCCTAGCCCAAGCATTCCGGGCCGCAGCCTCCGCCCGACCCTCCGTCGAATTCGCGGAGACAACTTCGGGGTCCAGCGGGCTTACACGCTCAACAACCACTGTCAAACTACTTCAACCAATGTCGGGCTAGCGCTCCACGCGTGGGGATCCAGGCAATGAACCGGTGACAGTGCTTCAGCGACCGCCGAGACCAGACCGTCCGATTCCGGGCGATCAACACATCCGCCCCGTTCCCCGAGACTCCCCGTCGACGGCATCTCGGGGATTCAACCAAGTCGGATCAACCCGTGACTCGAGAAGGAGTCGGCATGACCCTCAATGGGGCTCGCTCGATGGCGTCCATGACGCCGTATCAAATAGCGATCGTTCTAGTATGCTCGCTCGTCAACCTGCTCGACGGCTACGATTTGTTCATCATGGGGTACGCCCTTCCCAACCTCCCCGAGGGGTACGCAACAGCGTCCGACAAGGGCTACTTGATCAGCGCAGCCTTGGTGGGCATCGGCGTCGGGGCCTTCTTCCTGGCTCGAATGGCCGACGTCCATGGGCGTCGCCCGACGTTGCTCGGCGCGCTGGTACTCAACACCGCCGGCCTCCTTGTTTCCTCACTGGCCCCCAACTACTCGGTGTTGATCGCATCCCGATTCGTTACGGGAATGGCAATCGGTGTGCTCGGCGCAATCTCTATGGTCATCGCCCAGGAAATGTCTCCACCATCACGCCGCAGCCTCTCGGTGGGCGTGGTGCTCTTCGGTTACCCCCTGGGAACTTTCGTCGCAGGCCTGGCAGGTGCCTCGGTAATCGAAGCCGCAGGCGGATGGAAAGGGTTGTTCTGGGTAGGGTTTGCCCTCAGCGCAACTGTCACCGTCGTTGTCGCCGCTTTCATCCCAGAAACAGTGGCCTACCTTCGACGGTCATCGGACGACACGGCGCAGGAGACGGCCGAGAAGTTGTCTACGCGGGTCAACCTGGAGGAAGGACTCCTCAATGGCGGTGTTCTAGCCGACGAGGCGATAGTCGATCAATCGGATACGAAACTCCTCGGACCAGGACTGCGGGTAACCACCCTGCTCCTCTGGCTCGGTTATGGATTTTGCACTGCCGCGTTCTATTTCATCGGTTCCTGGACCCCTCAGCTGATCAAGAATGAGACCGGAGACACCGGCAGCGGGGCGCTAGTGGGCATCATGTTGTCGGTCGGCACGATGATCGGGGCCATCCTGTACGGATTTCTTGGCCTCAAGCGGCCGTCTGCCCAAATATCCTGGATGTCGATGGCCCTGGGCATGGCTGCCCTGGTTGCCTTCGCACTGACCCTGCAGGGCCCCTTCGCGCTGACCATGGCCCTGCTGCTGGGTCTGTTCGTCTTCGTCTCACTGACGGCCTTCACCGCGATCGCAACCACCGTGTACCCAATACGAATACGAGCCAAAGGGTTCGGCACGATGCTAGGCGTCGCCAGAGTCGGATCGATCGTGTCGCCCATCCTCGGCGGCTACGCAATCGGCTTCATGTCACCGAAAGATCTGTACATCGCAGTACTGGTGCCCTTGGCAATCGCTGGGATGTGCTCGTACGGGCTACTCAGAGCAACGCGACCAAAGACCGCGACCGGCCAACATCCCGCGCGGCACACCGACTTCGTGTAACCGCACGGGAAGACTGGCAGGGGCGTCGAAGTCACCCGCAATCACTGCGCAGAGCGCCCAGCCGTAGCAGGGAAGGAAGTCGGAATGAACCATGCCGCACCTGATGACGGCGAACTGCGATATGCCGAGGACCTCGCCGTAGGAGACGAGTACGACCTCGGGGAGTACCTCGTCACAGCGGAGGAGATCATGTCGTTCGCCGACCACTGGGATCCTCTGCACATACACACCGACGTCGCACTCGCCGAAGCAAGCCACTTCGGCACGATAATCGCGAGCGGCGTCCACACGCTCGCGGTATTCCAACGCCTCGCTGTCAACCGAGTATTCGGAAACTGGCACATAGTCGCAGGCCGAGCACTGCGTGAGGTGCAGTTCCGCGCACCGGTCCGTGCCGACACCTACCTGCGGGGTACTTTCAGCATCACCGCAATCGGTAATACCCACCCGCACTGGGATCGGGTGACAACCATCGGAACCCTATCGTCACGAGACTCGCAGCCTGTCATGACGCTTCAAATGGAGATGTACGTTCGTCGCCGTCCGCGTCCGAGCGAACACAGCGCCCTCTAGTTCACGGGCGAGAGGCGGCACGCGGACGGGTTCTATTCATCCACGAGTGTCCGAACAAACTGACTCGACAAGGAGATCACTATGATCGGTCGTCTGGAGGGCAAAGTCGCCGTAATCACCGGTACCGGCCGCGGAATGGCGCGGCAGGTCGCGTTGCGGTTCGCAGCCGAAGGAGCGTCGATCGTCGGATGCGACATCAACGCCGAAGCCGCCGAGGAAACGCTCGCAATCGTGCGCGCGGCCGGCGGACGGATGGAATCGCTGCACCCGATCGACCTCTCGAACGAGGAGGAAGCGCACCAGCTACTCGAGTTCGCCGCCGGGAAATTTGGCGGCATCGACGTCCTACACAACAGCGCGATGCAGTTACGATTGGGAACAGTCGAAGACTCCAGCCTCGCGGACTGGAAATTCACCCTCGACCACACACTGACCGTTCCCTTCCTGGTCTCTAAACACGCCATTCCTCACCTACGCGCACGCGGCGGCGGCAGCATCATCTTCATGGGCTCGGTGGCCGGTTCCGATATAGGAACGGGATACCCGGGCAACCTCCCCATCATCCAGGCCTACTCAGTGGCCAAAGCTGGTGTCATCCGATTGGCAAGCTGCCTGACGAACGAAGTGGCCAGAGCAAACATCCGGGTCAACACGATCTCACCAGGCTGTGTGGCAACCCCGAACGGCCTCCTGTTCTACGGCACGGAAGGCACCGAACAACGCCGCGTTACGCTGACACCGAACCTGATTCCGCGCCTGGGGGAGCCCGAAGATATTGCAAGCGCGGCTGTCTATCTGGCCTCAGACGAGGCCTCCTGGGTTACGGGGCTCAACCTGGCCATCGATGGTGGTTCTTACGCATCCGGCGGAGCCGGCCTAGCGCGCCCCGACGACATCGCCGCCTACGCACCCGGGATGGCCGAGATGTCCGAGGTCGACCACTGGGCGACGAGTGGGCAACGCACGCAATCGGGTGGTACCCCTCTTCGTCCGTAACAGTCGCGCATGCCACGCCGGAAGCCGTCGTCTCGACGTCGCCGAGCGGGCACAGTTCGGAATGCCAGCCGCTCGGGGCGGGGTGAGGCAGTGAGCGACCGAACTGCAGCAGACTTCGAGCGCTTAACTCGCCATGCTTGCCTACGTGCGGGACCACCTCCGGGCGTGGGAGAGCACAGATTTCCGGATCCCGACCACAGTCGTCGATCAGGTTCTCGATGAGCTCAACAGTCTCGAACGATCGCGTTCGGATCGGAATTGGTGCGCGCCGTGCAGTGGTGTGGGTGAACGACCGTCCGCCGCTGCCGGCAGTCGCCGCTCGAATGGAAAGAGGGGGTACATGTAGCGGCCACCGAGCTGGTATCCGCCGATGTCACCGCGTTCGCGTAACCGGCTGCCGGGGTTGCGTCGGTTGCTGTCGCGCGAACGCAGCACGTCGGTTGTGTGCTGAGTGCATCTGGGTGGCCACCGACCGCACGATGGCAGCCGACTGCTTCGGCGGCGTTCCCGATCGTGGGTGGTGTTCGTGCAGGTCGGGTCGCGGACCGGGCCGGGCCGGGTGGTGCTTATGCTCGATCTCGGGAGTGTCGCCGAGCGGAGAGGTGCATCAGCATGGTCCGAAACAGCAGCAATCGGCCGGTCGGTGGTCCGGAGTTGACGGTCGGTGTCCGGGTGCTGGTCCGCAGGAGTGCCGGGGCCGATCTCACCGGTGAGGTGGTCGAGGATTATGCGGCGGTGACCGACCCTGGTGGTGGTGGGCACGCGTGGGCGCCGGTGCATCGGTGGGCGGTCGCGCTCGACGACGGGCGGCTGGTTTTTGCCGACACCGAAGACCTGACTATCGATCCGGGCTCCTACCACTCCGCCCCGGACCGGGATTCGGCTGTGCGGACACCCGGCCGACACCGGGGAGAGTGATCGGCGGTAGCCGCGTCGTGGCCGCTTCTGGGCGGCGTCATGCATCGTGCCCACGAATTGCGCTAGCAGTCAGTTGATTACATGACTGACGCGGATGAGGTCCTGAAGGTGGTACGTCGATTTCACCGCACGATCTGTCGGGGTATGCCTCAGTCGTGGCATAGCCGCACCGGACGTGTCTTGCGCTGTGGTGCTGTTCGGAACTGATGTTGCAGGCTTACCGTGTCCCGTATGAGAGGTGATGAGGCGCGCGTGGCCCGGGACTTCGCGGGGTGGTTGTCATCTCAGGGCTGGACGGTGCGAACGGATACGGAGTTCGTCGACATCGTTGCCGAGAAAGATGGACGCCGGCTCTACGCCGAGGTCAAGGGTGCGACGACCGCGCCGGGGTTGGATGTCGATACCGCGATTGGTCAGCTGGTGAGGCGGATGCCGAGCGAACCGGATCAGTCGGTGTCGTTTGCGTTGGTCGTGCGGGACGAGCCTGGTTCGGTGGAAGCTGCGGTGCGGGCACCTCAGCGGATTCTGGATCTGTTGGGGATGGCGCTGTATGCGG
>NZ_JASHKW010000015.1:0-222566 GCF_030056915.1 Rhodococcus sp. IEGM 1307 | reverse complement strand
TTCTCGATGAGTCAACGAATCAGACTTCGCGGGCATCTTGACATGAGGCAACAGGGGCCCCCGCCAGTCGAAAGAAGGAAGCCGAATCCACCCTGACAGGACAGTCGCGGGAACACTGGGATAACAGCTTCTTCATCCTCACGTAGAGGATCAGACCCTCGGCGGTGTCTCCTAATCGATTGGCGCAGAGACAAACCAGTGACAGAATCATCGTTTTCCAGTTGCCGGATCGGCCCATCCAATGAAGTCGCAAAGTCTGATTTCGCTGTACTAGGCCAAAACGGGCATATTGGTTTTGAAAATAAAAGTAGTACAACAATATACGACTCGTCGTCGCAGTTGAGGCACGCGCACTTCAATCGTCGGTGTCGATCTTCTATGGGTATGTGACGCGGGTCGGGAGTCGCCGACCACGGAGGAAACAGGGGTATGTTGATCGGGTGGGCCCACTCGCAGTAGGTGCATGTAGGAGACCGATGTCGTACGGGACCGGTCGCTGATGCGCGTGCCGTCGACCGTACGTTCCTCGATCTGGGTGCCGCTGGTCGCGATCGCGGTCCTCCTCCTCGCGGGATGCGGCGCCTCGGCTCCCACCACCTCGACGCCCTCAGCGGGACCTGCCGTAGACCTGCCGGCACTGGTCCGGCAGGTGGAGGCCTCGGTCGTCACCGTGCTCACCGAGTCTGGTGTGGGCAGCGGCATCGTCTACAAGACCGACGGCACCGTCGTCACCAACGCCCACGTGGTCGAGGGTGCCCGGCAGGTGAGTGTGGCCTTCGCGGACGGGCAACAGGTGTCCGCGAACGTGCGGGCCGTCGATCGTGTGACCGACGTCGCGGTCCTTCAAGCGGACCGCAAGGATCTGACTGCGGCGACGTTCGAGACAGCGTTGCCAGAGGTCGGCGCGCTCGCCGTAGTCGTGGGCAGTCCGCTGGGGTTCGAGGCCACGGTCACCTCGGGCATCATCTCAGGATTGCACCGTCAGATCCCCGGGTCGGCTTCCACCGGGGCGCCGCTGGTCGACTTGATCCAGACCGACGCCGCGATCTCGCCGGGTAACTCCGGGGGTGCCCTGATCGACGGACAAGGGCGGGTCGTGGGGATGAGCCAGGCCTACATTCCCCCGTCGGCGGGTGCGGTGGCTCTGGGCTTCGCCATCCCCGCGGCGAATGTCGTCGATGTCGCGGACCAGCTGCTTGCCTCCGGAACCGCCCAGCATGCGTACATCGGCATTCAACCCGGCACGCTGACCCCGCAGATCGCCGAACAACTGGCAGTCGACCGCACCAGCGGTGTCGTCGTCCTCGAGGTCGTCCCGCTCGGTCCGGCAGCGACCGCGGGTATCCAGCCCGGCGATGTCATCACCGCGGTCAACGGCCACGACACCGAGTCGGCGGAGGACTTCATCGCGGCGATCCGTGCCGTCGACCCCGGCGATCGAGTCGAACTGACCGTGCTCCGCGGCGGCGAGACCCAGCAGATTTCGGTTACCGTGACAGACCGCCCCGCCAGCTGACGACGATTCCAAGAGCGACCGACACGGGCGTGGACAGGATCTGTGTTGCGGCTCGGCACGTTGCGTTGGCTAGCCGGTTGTAGTCGTGTCGACGGTGCGTCCTCGGACGCTCGTGGTGTCTGCCGGACAGAGGCAGCGGCAATCCGCGGCGGCGATGTGGTGGACTCGCACGCACTGGCTGGAGTTTGGGGGCAGACCGAGCGGGTACGCGAAGGCGTGAACGAGCATCTGCGGGGAGGGCAATCCAGTTCGGCCGGTGAGCAGGTCTCGGTGCTGTTCATCGCGGATCCGGGCACGCCTGCGGCTCTCGCGGAACGTATCGCGGAGTACCTGCCGCAACGCCTGCAGAGCAGTGATCGCCCCGAGCGTCGGTGGACGACGTGCGTGCGCCGAAAACCGTACCTGCCCGACGAGCAAGCAGACTTCGCTGATGTCATCGACACAGTCGATCCGTCCTCCGAAGAGGAGGACATCGTCGTGTACCTCACCGATCTGCCGCGACGCGAGGACACCCTGCCCGTGGTGGCCGACGTCAGCGCCGACCACAAATTCGCGCTCATCTCCGTCGCCGGGGTGGGCGGCGTCAACATCGAGCGCCGCGTCCGCACTGTCACCGAACTCGCGATCGCCCGCATCCTCGGGGAACCGGAACTTACGCCGCCGGGCGCGGCGCGACGGTTTCCGTGTGTGCAGATGGAGGACAGTATCCGGTACTTCGCGCCCTCGGGGCTGCGGCGGCTGCGGCTGCTGTCGGGGATGGTGCGAGCGAACCGGCCGTGGCGGCTGGTCACCGGACTGTCGAAGGTGCTCGTCGGCGCGTTCGCCACGGGTGCGATCGCACTGGCCACCGACACGATCTGGTTGTTCGCCGACACGATGGGTCCATGGCGTATGAGTGCGGCGACGGTCCTGTCGATCGTGGCGATGGTTCTGTGGCTGATCCTCGATCACGAACTGTGGGAGCGGCCGAAGTCGCCGACGGAACGCGATCGTTCGGTGCTGTACAACACCGCGACCGTGGCCACCCTGGTCATCGGCGTCGTCATCCTCCACGTGGCCCTGTTCTGCCTGCTGCTGTTCACCACGTGCCTCGCTCTTCCCCCGGAACTGCTGTCCCCCGTTCTCGGGCGCGCGGTGAACTTCTCCGACTACCTCACGCTCACCTGGCTGCTGGCGTCCATCGCCACCATCGGTGGGGCGCTCGGGTCGGGTCTCGAGGACGACGCCGCCGTCAAGGAGGCGGCGTACGGGTTCCGGCAGCGGCAGCGCATCGAGGAGACCCAGAGTCAGTCGAACGAGGCGTGATGATCGCGGCCTACGAACCCGCGACCCAACTCGCGAACGCTGACGAAGTTTGCGATATACCGTCGACCGATCCATCACCGGAATCGATCGCCTTTTAAACTCAATCGGCGAGGGCGCCCGACGGCCGGCCTTGGCGCGTCCGGTGACCGATCGCCTTACGGGATAGCGACCGGGATGCGGATTCCGGCAAGTTCGTGAGAATCATGCACTTACACGACGTTGAGAACACCGAGCGTTCTTTGACCCAGGTGAGCATGGTGGTCGCGGAGGATGTCCCGAGTTCCGTGGAGTTTGGTGGGGCCCGGTGACGGATCAGGCTGCGCTCGCCTCGTCGTTGTGCACCAAGATTCGACAGGTTGGGCGGACTCGCGTGTCTCGGTTCGGGTCCGCGTGGGTGATGTCGGTTCTGTCGAGCTTGCGGGCGGGCTGTTTCCAGTCGGTGGTTCAGAGCTTGTCGGCGAGCACGTCGAGGTTGCTGATTTCGGGCGGCGCAGCGAAGAGTTCGTCGGCGCGTTCACCGAGGGCCTTGCCGACCGGCCCATTGAGATGTGTTTCACGGGCGGCCTCGTCGGGGAATGCGTCGATGATGCCGAACGTCGAGGGACCGAACCGTACCGCCAACCAAGGCTTCGTGCCGGGCTCCTGCTCGACGAGCGGCAGCGCCGATCGGAGGAATTCCTCGACCGCGTTTTCCTTGCCGGGTTTGGCTTCGAGTCGGACCAGCAGCGCCTTGGTGGCCATGTCGGGTCTCCTGTTCGAGGTGGTGGACATGGTCCAGCATCACACCATCGACCGGTAAAGGGAAGAAGCCCGCGAGCCCACAAATCAAGGAAACCGATCTCACCCCTAGTAATCGTGGAGCCGGAAGAGGAGACTCCATGGTGGACGGAATGCGACGCCTGGAATGCACCCGCTGTTGTCGGCTGTGACGCGAAACATGGTGGCGCGCAAAAGTTTTGGTTTTGCTTTCAGTTCCGTTCGCTGTCGCGTCTGCCCCAGCAGCACGATTCATTCGGTCGCTCACACGTAACCGCCTGTGGCCGCCGGGCCGGGATCCACCGGAAAACGCAGCATCAGGGAGTCGAGATGAAAGCGCTTGTGTACGACGGGCCACGTGAGGTTCATGTGAAGGATGTGCCCGATGCGAGGATTGAGCAGCCGACCGATGTGCTGGTAAAGATCACCAGCACCAACATTTGCGGGTCGGATCTCCACATGTATGAGGGCCGCACCGATCTGGAGCCCGGGATGGTCCTCGGTCACGAAAACTTGGGGATCGTCGCCGAGGTGGGCAATGCGGTGGTCAAGGTCTCACCCGGGGATCGGGTGTGCCTGCCGTTCAACATCGGCTGCGGTTTCTGCCGAAACTGCGAGGAAGGATTGACCGCGTTCTGCCTGACGGTGCACCCGGATCCGAAGATGGCCGGCGCCGCATACGGGTTCGCCGGGATGGGCCCGTTCTGGGGCGGGCAGGCGGAGTATCTGCGGGTGCCGTTCGGCGACTTCAACTGTCTGCGGCTGCCCGAGGATGCCCAGGACAAGGAAACCGACTACGTGATGCTCTCCGACATCTTTCCCACCGGCTGGCACTGCACCCGCCTCGCGGACATGCAGCCCGGCGATTCGATGGTGGTGTACGGGGCCGGGCCGGTCGGGTTGATGGCGGCGTATTCGGCGATGATCCAGGGCGCGAGCAAGGTGATGATCGTCGACCGGCATCCGGACCGGCTCAAGCTCGCCGAGGAGATCGGCGTCATTCCGATCGACGATTCGAAGGGCGACCCGGTCGAGCAGGTCCTGGAACAGACCCGCGGGCAGGGTGCCGACAAGGGTTGTGAGTGCGTCGGGTATCAGGCGCACGACCCGCAGGGTCACGAGGACGCCGCGATGACGATGAACCGGCTCGTCGACTCGGTGCGCTTCACCGGCCACATCGGGGTGGTCGGCATCTTCCTGCCCCAGGACCGAAACGGCCCCGACGAACTCGAACGCCACGGCAAGATCGCCTTCGACATGGGCAAATTCTGGTTCAAGGGGCAGAAGGTCGGAACCGGGCAGGCCAACGTCAAGCACTACAACCGGCAGCTGCGCGACCTGATCCACCAGGGCCGTGCCAAGCCGTCCTGGATCGTCTCCCACGAACTGCCACTGGCCGAGGCCGAGTCCGGCTACCAGCATTTCGATGCCCGCGACGACGGATGGACCAAGGTCGTAATGCATCCGTGAGGCGGCCCGGACCGAGAGGAGCACAACGATGGCAATGACACTGCAGGGCAAGCGGATCGCGATACTTGCTGCCGACGGGGTCGAAAGAGTCGAACTCGAGCGACCCCGCGACGCGGTGCACCAAGCCGGTGGGCACACGGAGCTGCTGTCGCCGAAGACCGGCGAAATCCAGGCACGCAACAACGACCTCGACGCGGCCGGCACGTTCACCGTAGATCGGGCCGTGTCCGATGTTTCGGTCGACGACTATGATGCCTTGCTGCTGCCGGGCGGCACGGTGAACCCGGACAAGCTGCGAATCGAGGAGGCGGCGGTGTCGTTCGTGCGCGACTTCGTCGGCTCGGGAAAGCCGGTCGGGGTAATCTGCCACGGTCCCTGGACCCTCGTCGAGGCCGGTGTGGCCAAAGGCAGAACGCTCACCTCATACCCGAGTTTGCGGACCGACCTGCGCAACGCCGGGGCCGACGTCGTCGACGAAGAGGTCGCGATCGACGGGAACCTGATCTCGAGCCGCTCGCCCGACGACCTCCCCGCCTTCTGTCAGGCCATCGTCGCGCAGTTCGCGAAGCCCCGGGCGGGTGCGTCATGACAGTGAACCAGACTTCGGTGTCCCTCGACGATGCGCAGCGGGTGATCGCCGCCGGGCAGGCCAAAGCTGACGAGATCGAGTCGCCGTCGAACATTGCGGTGGTCGATGCCGGCGGCAACTTCGTGGCCCACGTGCGGATGGACGGTGCCTGGATCGCCAGCATCGACATCTCGATCAGCAAGGCGTTCACCGCGCGGGCGCTGGACATCTCGACCGAGGACCTCGCGGCCGACGCGGGTCCGGGCGGGCAGTTCTACGGGATACACGTGTCCAACGGTGGGCGCATCATGATCTTCACTGGCGGTGTGCCGCTGCGGCACAACGGCCAGGTCGTCGGGGCGGTCGGCGTCAGCGGCGGCACCGGGGAGCAGGACAAGACCGTCGCCGAGGCGGCCGTGGCGGCGCTGTGAGCAGTGACCTGCGTCGTCAGGGAACTGCGTCGACAGGGCAACGTCGACAGGGCGACGTCGCGGATGTGAGCGTCGAAGCGGTCGGAAAGGTGGCGCACTGCTGGTGCGGATCACCCCCGAGAAGGTGTACGGAGAACATCACCGGTGAAGAGCAACGGGCGATGATCATGACCACTGGTCGACGATGACGGTCGACGACGGCAACGCCGCCGGGGGATCCGCCGGCCGCGAGCCCGACACCGACGGATCGCAGGAGTCTGATAGGCGGTCGGTGGGCAACCTGGAGTTGTTCTTCGACCTCACCTTCGTGTACGCGATGTCGCAGGTCACACACCTGATGCTCAGTGACATCTCCTGGCAGGGTTTCGGCCGGGGTGTGCTCGCGTTGCTCGCCCTGTGGTGGGCGTGGGTGTGCTACGCCTGGCTGACCAACACATTCGAAACGGCGCGGGTGACGCACACGACTTTGATCATCGTCGCGATGGCGGCGATGCTCATCGCTGCGATCGCACTGCCGACCGCATTCACCACCGGGGCCCTCGTTTTCGGGCTCGCATTGCTCGCCGTCCGCCTCATCAACGTCGGTATTTTCCTCGCCGCGTCATCCCGAGACGAGGATGGATTGGCGTCGGCGATCCGCCGACTGGCGCCGGGCCTGCTCGTCGGGCCGGCCGTGATCGTTGCCGCTGCTTTTGTGGCCTCCCCCTACCGTGAGTTGCTGTGGGTCGCGGCGGCGGCGGTCGACTTCGGCAGTCCCCTGATAGCGGGAATCAGCGGACTTCGGGTCGTACCTTCGTATTTCATCGAGCGCCACGGTTCGGTCATCATCATCGCGCTGGGCGAGACGATCATCGCGCTGGGGGCGGGGGCAACCGAAAACCTGCGCCGTCCCGCTGTTCTCGGCGCTGTGGTTCTCGGGGTGCTGATCTCGGCCACCCTGTGGTGGACCTACTTCGGCCTCACTGCCGGCGCCGAAGAACGGATGCGGCGAACACCCAGTGTCGATCGGGTACGGTTGGCGCGCGACGCCTACAGCTACCTGCACCTTCCGCTCGTCGCGGGGATCGTCTTCTTCGCCCTCGGGGCACGGGTTTCGGTGGAACACATCGACGAGCCGCTGGCGCCGCTGGCCGCCCTCGCCCTCACCGGTGGGGTGGCACTGTTCTACGCCGCCGAGGTGGCCTACCGATGGCGTGACCATCATCAGCTCACCGTCGATCGGCTCCTCACCGCCGTCGCGGCCCTCCTAGTTTTTCCGGTGGCGATTTCCGTCCCCGCCGTCTTGACGCTGACCGTTCTTACCGCGATCGGAGTCCTGCGACTCGCATGGGAGCTGTGGCGGCGCCCGCAGATAGGCACCGGCATAGCGGGAGCCGTACGGTGAGAACGACTCCGCTGACGTAGTACGGGCATTCCGCGTATCCCGGATGATCCCGAGCTCGCGCCGGCCGACCCTCTCGTCTGGCATTCGACGCGCACGAGGTGCTCGAGGCCGCTGGGAAGAACTGTCCGGACGACGAGCGGATGCTGTGGCAAGGCCTGGACCAGCTCATGGTCGGCATCACCCACGTCCGGCGCGGCAATGTGGAGGGCGCGATCGCCCTGCTTCGCCGGGCATCGGCCGTCCTGCCCACTACGAACTGGCCGCGCCGTACGCCATCGACGTCGCAGGTTTGGTCGATAGCCGCCGCGCTGACGGCCCTGAAATGTCGCCACCCGTCGCTGCTCTCGGCTGGTGGGTCGACGCGGCCGCGGTAGACGAGTATCAGCGATGCGCCGGGGGAACCGTAGACGGAATACAAGAACTCGATCACCACGGGAGCGCCGATCTCGTCGCTGGCCGCACCCGACAAGGTCACGTCACATAGGCCTTCGGCTGGATGCTCGGACCGCGCGAGCAGCCTGCTCCATCTCCTCGGACTCGGTCCTCGCTCACCTCTCTATTGTGTCCGCGGCTCAGTCCGATGTGTGGTAGATCCGCTACTTCGAGTCCGACAGATTTCCTCGGCGATCGGGCCCACCAGGTCCCAGATCGCCTCGCCTCGCCTCGCCTTCGCGGACGAGCCCCGGAAGATCCACCGTCCTAGAGTCGCATCGAGCCGGACTCCAGGTACCGCTGGTGGAACGAGAACGCCTCCCCGAGCAGGTGCGGCGTCTGGCCGGCTCCCACAGTTGCCGTCGCCCGCTCGACGTAGTCGGTGAGCAGCGGCCGGAATTCCGGATGCGCGCAGCGCTCGATGATCACTCGTGCCCGACGACGCGGCGACAACCCCCGCAAGTCGGCAAGGCCCTGCTCGGTGACCAGTACCTGGGTGTCGTGCTCGGTGTGGTCGACGTGCGGGGTCATCGGGACGATCGACGAGATCGCCCCGTTCTTCGCTGTGGACGGGCTGAGGAACATCGACAGGTACCCGTTGCGCGCGAAGTCCCCGGATCCGCCGATGCCGTTCATGATCTTGGTGCCCATCACGTGCGTCGAATTGACGTTCCCGTAGACGTCGGCCTCCAGCATCCCGTTCATCGCGATGATTCCCAATCGGCGGACCACCTCGGGGTGGTTGCTGATTTCTTGCGGACGGAGCCGGATGTGCTGCCGGTAGAAGTCGATGTTGGAGGTCAACTCCTCGATCCCCGCCTCCGAGAGTGCCAGCGCGGTAGCCGACGCGAACCGGACGGTGCCGTGCTTGATCAAGTGCAGCATCCCGTCCTGGATGACCTCGGAATAGCAGGTCAAACCCCGATACGGGCCGCGATCGAGGCCGCCGAGTACGGCATTGGCCACGTTTCCGACGCCAGCCTGCAGTGGCAGCAGGGTGTTCTCCGGGAGCCGGCCACGCCTCACCTCGTGGTCGAAGAAGTCCAGCACGTGGGCAGCGATCGCCTCGCTGACCGCATCGGGAGCGGTCAGCGCGCTCGCACTGTCGGGGGCATTTGTTTCCACCACCGCAACAACCTTGGCCGGGTCTACCCGGTAATGCGGTTGCCCGATGCGGTCCTCGACGTCTGTGAGTTCGATCGGCCGGCGGTGCGGGGGCAGAGCTGTGCCGTAGTAGATGTCGTGGATACCGTCCATCGCGTCCGGGACCCACGAGTTGACCTCGAGAATGACTTTCTCCGCGACGTCGAGCCACGTCTTGTTGTTTCCGACCGACGCGGAGGGGATCAGCTCGCCGGTCTCGGTGATGCCGGAAACCTCGACGACCGCGACGTTTACCACGCCGTAATAGCCCTCCCACACCTGCTGGGCCACGTGTGAGAGGTGGATGTCGACGTAATCCATCCGCCCCTGGTTGATCTTCTGACGCGCCGTGGATTCCGCCTGGTAGGGCATCCGCAGGGCGATTCCGTCGATCTCAGTGAGCATCCTCTCGGTCTCCGTCGACACGGACGCCCCGGTCAGCAGGTCGATGGTGAAATTCGCGCCGGCCGCGCGGGCGGCGTGAATCCGGTCGGCCAAGGCCGGGATGACCGCCTTGGGTGTCCCGGCACTGGCGAAACCGCTGACAGCAACGGTGTCACCCGGACCGATGGCCTTCACCGCTTCCTCCGCCGACGTCACCTTCTGCTGGAACGCCGAGTGTCGAATCCGGCTCGACTGCACCGGGGATGCGGGATCACTGATCTGGAGGCTCACGGCGGCCAGTGTAGGAGTGGACGACGTGACGCGACCACCCCGAAAGATCTTGATGTTCACCGGATCACATCCGGTGTTCACCACTGTCCCCCGTCCTCGACCGTTCGTCGCGGCGGACCCGCCGCTCGTCGGCTCCGCGAGGTCGCCCGCCGAATCGCGCCCGAATGCGCGTCGAATCGTGATCCTGGTCACTGCCCGGGCGCTTCCGTGAGCGGGCCGGGCGATCATGACGCCGACAGGTCTCGATTCCTGCTGCCGACGGCGGTGGTCCTCGTTACGACCTGGCCGGCGATTGGGCTGGAACATGCCACGACGTACTGGGAACTCCCTCCCTACTCGTTGGACCGCGGCGGCCGTTCAAGTAGTCTTCGATCAGCATCTGATTGACATATTCGGGACAGCGGCCCGGCCCATGGTGCTTCTGAATTGCCCTCCAGAGCTGGCGACCGCCACATATCTCCAAGGTGTTCTCGGAACGTCTTCCCCTGGCCGGTAAGGTATTTGATTCGGACATTTATAAATCCCTGTTTCGTATGACGTTGCGCAGCCTCGGTGATTTTGATTCTCGATCCATGCCGCGGGCAATGGGAACAGGGCGATATGTTGGTGCGTGGGCAATGTTTTTTTGCTGTGGCTCATGAGCTTGTCCACGCTATCCTGCATCGAGCCGAATTTCTCGAGCTGTTTGGACGGCTCCACGGCCTCGATATGACGGCCGGTTGTCGATCGGAGAAACCCTCCGGGAGATGGCCGTTCAAAGGCTTTCAGATCCACTAATACGTCGGGAGCTGATTTGTGGCCTGAAAGGCGACTGCGGAACAGATGCACAGGTGGGCCCCATACATCGTTGCACTGGCACACGGACAGCGGGGCGCGCCGTGATCGACTCGCACCCACTGACTGGGGTTTGGGGGCAGACCGAGCGGGTACGCGAAGGCGGTGAAGGCGAACGAGCATTTGCAGGAAGGGCGCTCCGGTGCCGCGGGTGAGCAGGCCTCGGTGCTGTTCATCGCGGATCCGGGCAAACCTGCGGCTGTTGCCGAACGCATTGCGGAGTGCCTGCCGGAACGCCTGCGCAGCTCTGACCGGGTCGGGCGCCGGTGGACGACGTGCGTACGCCGCAAACCGTACCTGCCCGACGAGCAAGCAGACTTCGCTGATGTCATCGACACAGTCGATCCGTCCTCCGAAGCGGAAGACATCGTCGTGTACCTCACCGATCTGCCGCGACGCGTGGACACCCTGCCCGTGGTGGCCGAAGTCAGCGCCGACCACAAATTCGCGCTCATCTCCGTCGCCGGAGTGGGCGGCGTCAACATCGAGCGCCGCGTCCGCACCGTCACCGAACTCGCGATCGCCCGCATCCTCGGGGAACCGGAACTCAAGCCCCCCGGCGGGGCGCGACGGTTCCCGTCTGCGCAGATTGAGGACGGCATCCGGTACTTCGCGCCCGCGGGACTGCGGCGACTGCGACTGCTGTCGGGGATGGTGCGAGCGAACCGGCCGTGGCGACTGGTCACCGGACTGTCGAAGGTGCTCGTCGGCGCGTTCGCCACGGGTGCGATCGCGCTGGCCACCAGCACGATCTGGTTGTTCGCCGACACGATGGGCCCATGGCGTATGAGTGCGGCGACGGTCCTGTCGATCGTGGCGATGATTCTGTGGCTGATCCTCGATCACGAACTGTGGGAGCGGCCGAAGTCGCCGACCGAGCGCGGTCGTTCGGTGCTGTACAACACCGCGACCGTGGTCACCCTGGTCATCGGCGTCGTGGTGCTGCACGTGGCGCTGTTCTGCCTGCTGCTGTTCACCGCGTGTCTCACTCTTCCCCCGGAACTGTTGTCCCGTGTTCTCGGGCACGGGGTGAACTTCTTCGATTACCTGACGCTCACCTGGTTGCTGGCGTCCATCGCGACCATCGGTGGGGCGCTCGGGTCGGGTCTCGAGGACGACGCCGCCGTCAAGGAGGCGGCGTACGGGGTCCGGCAGCGGCAGCGCTTCGAGGAGACGCGGAGGCGGTCGAACGAGGCGCGATGATCGCGGGCCTGCGAAGGGTGCAACCCAACTCGACAGCGCCGACGAGGTATCGATCGCTCTTGGCTGGGAGGGGTGGGCACCGGGGGCCGTCGGGGCTCGGTACCTGGTGGCCGCGGTGGTCTGACCCCGCAGTGGATCCGGCGGTGTCAGTCCACGTATCCGATGTCGGCGCTGAGAGCGGCCGCGGCGGCGAGTATGCAGGGAACGGCCTGTTCCCGGAACCGCGCGGGAGTGTTGCGTGCGGACGACGTGGAGCACGCGATCACGCCGACCACTGTGCCGCCGGCGTCGCGGACGGGGGCGGCCAATGAGATCAGCCCCTTTTCGAGCTCCTCGGACGTCAGGGCGTACCCCTGCTCGCGGACCTTGGCGAGTTCCCGTTCGAGTTCGGCTGCTGTGCTGATGGTTTCGGGTTCAATTGTCTGGAATGTGGACTCGGCTACCACCCGCTCGACGATTTCGGCAGGAGCCCAGGCGAGGAGCGCGTGGCCGATGGACGTGGCGTATGCGGGGACGCGGGTGCCGACGGAGACGTTGATGCTCAGAACCGGCGGACGGGGACTCGTGCGGCGTACACGACGTCGGCGCCGTCGAGGACGCCGAGTGAGGCGGACTCCTGGGTCTTCTCGGTGACCTCGAGCAGCCGGGGCACCGCGGCCTCGATCAGCGGGTGCGACTGCGAGTAGTGCTGTCCGATGCTGAGCACCCGAGGAGCGAGCAACCACCGGCCTCCCGATCTGGCGACGTACCCCAGCTTCTGCAGGGTGTGCAGGATCCGTTGGACCGTCGAACGGGGCAGTCCCGTTTCGGTGGCGAGTTCGGTGAGCGTCGGGTTCGGGCGCTGGGCGTCGAAGGCCAGCAGCACTGCGAAACCGCGCTCGATACTCTGGATGTAGTCGCGATCGCGCTCAGGCATGTTTCGTTCCGATTCGGTGTCGAGAGTGGACGACACCGGTGCACCGACTGGGCGAACGCCTCCTCCCGGTTGGGCTGCGACCGCAGCCACCAGCGCCAGATCGCCGACGGTGAGCTCTCCGATTCGGGGGATCGCAGCCGCTGGGAGTCGCGATTCGTTGGACACGTCCGCGCAGCACTACCGCGGGAATCGTTGGGCGCCAGGGCGTGCCTGGTGCTCGAGTTCCGAGAGTGATTGTCCGCCATGGTGGTTGCGGACTACGCCGGTGAACACCACGACTGCTCCGAACTCGGGTCAGGCCACCGCTGCGCCTACGAGACTCGGGGCGAGCGGTTCGGAGGAGAGCCGTGCCAGGATTTCGGTTGCCATGTGGTCCTCCAGGGTTATCGGTGGGTGCACCCGAATGGTTGTGCATTACAGTGTGGTCGACCAGGTCCACGACATCAGGGCTGAGCGGCCCGTGCGTGGTCACGACGATACCTCAGTGCCGCATGGCCTCCGCGATCGCGGGGAATTGTCCGGTCGAGCACAACGTCGATCTACTCGCGGCGCTGCGCCGGGACGGATCGTCGGGTGCGCCGACGTGCTGGGAGATGCGAGGACGGGAGAAACGATGACGACAGTGGACGTGGGAATTCCCGTGCTGCGCACCGGGCGTTCGTGGATGGAGGGCAGGCCCGACGTCTCGAACTTGGTCGATCGCTTCGGGCGGACCGCCCGTGATCTGCGGGTGTCGCTCACCGAAAAATGCTCTCTGCGCTGCAGATATTGCATGCCGGAGGAGGGCCTGCCGCCGATTGCTCCGGAGAACCTCCTCACGGCGGCCGAGATCGTGCGGTTGGTGGAGATCTCGGTGCATCACCTCGGGGTTCGTGAGGTTCGCTTCACCGGGGGAGAACCATTGATGCGACGCGACCTCGAGGAGATTATTGCCGGATGCGCCGAACGGGTGCCCGGAGTGCCCCTGTCGATGACCACCAATGCGGTGGGGCTCGAACACCGAGCCGCAGCGCTGGCGCGTGCCGGCCTGACGCGTGTCAATGTGTCCCTCGATTCCGTTCATCGCGCGCATTTCGCTGCGTTGACCAGGCGCGATCGGCTGCCGTCGGTACTGGCCGGTATTCGTGTCGCACAGCACGCAGGTTTGGCGCCGCTGAAGGTGAACGCGGTGCTGATGCGCGAAACCCTGCCAGGGGCCGTGGACCTGCTGCAGTGGTGCCTTGATCAGGGGTGTGCGCTGCGGTTCATCGAGCAGATGCCGCTCGATGCGGATCGGCAATGGGCGCGGGAGAACATGGTCGACGCGGCGGAGCTGCTCGCGGTGCTGGGGACCCGATTCGACCTGAAAGAGATTGGCAGGGAGGAGCCGTCGGCTCCGGCCGAGGAGTGGTTGGTCGATGGTGGCCCGGCGACGGTGGGGATCATCGCCTCGGTGACCCGCTCCTTCTGCGGGGATTGCGATCGTACCCGTCTCACGGCCGAGGGCACCGTACGGTCCTGCCTGTTCAGCGACCATGAGGTCGACCTGCGTGGTGCGTTGCGCTCCGGAGCCGACGACGAGGAACTGGCACAACTGTGGCGCGGGGCGATGTGGAATAAATGGGCAGGTCACGGCGTTGACGCGGCGGGTTTCGTGCCGCCGGAGCGCAGCATGGGGGCTATCGGTGGGTAGTGACGCGATGGGGGCCACCGTCGAGGTGCGTTATTTCGCGGCGGCGGGATGCAGAAAAGAGACACTGTCGTTGGCCACAACGCGACCCTGAGACTCTTACGGTCGGCGCTGTTCGGCAGGCACGCGCCGGAGCGGGGGCGAATCCTCGACGTGGCCGCCTTCCTGCTCGGGGCCGACTTTACTCGAGACCTAGAGCTGCCGGTCGGCTCACGGGTGGATGCGCTGCCCCCGTTCGTCGGCGGGTAGGCGCCGAACAGCGCACCGGGATTCGGTCCCGCTCGTTCCACAACGCACAGGGCGGCAGTTCCAAGGTGACGCCCGCCCGGCATCACAGGTCCGTCGACGCGAACTCGTACCGGCATTCGCCCGCACACCACGGTGCTGATCGGTCGAAATAGCTTATTCACCAGCCATTTCGGTTCGAACCGAAGTGCGATCGCCGTGATCGCACCGAACGACTTCCGGTACCAGTCCTCGTGGAGGATCCCGGCCACACCTCCTGCATGGATGCACCGTCGCTGACGGAGAAATCGAGTCCGGCGGGGGTTGCCGACCCCACGACGGCGCTTCCCGTGTGAGACCTGTGACCCTTGACACCATCTGGAATGGACTATACGGTTCAGCCCATCCAAATCATACGGTCTGCTTCGGATGGTGTAGCGCCTGGCCGGACACACTTGACCTCTCCGGAAGGGGCAACTGAGCATGTCGCAACACGACGACACGACATCAGGACCCACAGAATTCGAACACAAAGCTCCCAAGGCGCCGCTCGCCGCGGCGTTCGCCTCGGTGGCAGGCTGGGCCTTCGACCTGTTCGACCTGTTCCTGCTGCTCTACGTGGCAGGCCCGGTCGGGCGCCAGATCTTTCCCGCACACAGTGAAACACTCAGCCTGGCAGCGGTATTCGCCTCGTTTGCGGTCAGTGTGCTCATGCGCCCGGCGGGGGCGGCAATCTTCGGCGAACTGGCGGACCGAAAAGGCCGCAAGGCCATCATGGTCACGGTCTTCGCCGGCGTGGGTCTCTCGACCGCAGCCATGGGACTGGTCCCCACCTACGTCACGATCGGGCTGGCCGCGCCGATCATCTTCCTGGTCCTCCGCATCATCCAGGGCCTGTTCGTCGGCGGTGTCACCGCGACGACCCACACGCTCGGCACCGAGAGCGTCGCCCCACGGTGGCGTGGCTTGATGAGCGGCCTCGTCGGCGGGGGCGGCGCCGGCCTCGGCGCGGCGCTGGCGAGCATCGTCTTCATCGTGGTCAGCACGATCTTCGTCGGGGAGGCGTTCGATGATCTCGGCTGGCGCTTCATGTTCTTCAGTGGCCTCCTCGGCGCTCTACTGAGCTTGTTCGTGCTGACCAAGGTCGAGGAGTCACCGCTGTGGGTGGCCGAACAGGCTCGCGCCAAGGCCCGCGCCAAGGCCGACCCAAACGCCGTGCAGGCGAAACGGATGCGTTTTCGAGACCTCGCGACAGGTCGCTACCGGAAAATTCTCTTCATCAACATCGCGGTGACGGCGGGCGCGGGCGCACAGTACTACCTGACTTCGGGTTTCCTGCCCACCCTGCTCGATTCGGTAGTCCAGATGCCGGCCAGCGGCCGAGGAACCGTGCTACTGGTGTCGAGTCTGGTCGTGGTGGTCTCGGCCACTGCAGCAGGTGAATTGAGCGAACGGATTGGGCGCCGCAAGACCATGCTCGTGCTCGGCGCCGTGAACCTCGTTGCGCTGCCGCTGATCACCCTGGCACTGGTGAAGGTGGATCCGACGAGCACCGGCTCGGTGCTGTTGCTGGCGTGCCTGCTCGCGATGCTGGCCAATGCCGCCTACGCACCGGTGATGGTGTTTCTCAACGAGCGATACCCGACGGCGCTCCGTTCGCGGGGAACGGCGGTCTCGTGGAACACCGGGTTCATGCTCGGTGGACTGACACCCACCTTCGTCAACCTGCTCAGCCCCACCATCGGCGAGGTGCCGGGCCGGCTGGCGATCTTCCTCGTCGGCGCGGTGGTGGTGTTCCTGATCGCGGTGGCAGTGAGCCCCGAGACCCGCGGCAACCTGGACCGTCCCGAAACCACCGAGGACCCCGCTGAAGACTACGCACAGGACAGCCTGCGTGGTCAGCAGAAACCGACTGACATCCGAGCCTCTGAAGGGACCCCCTCATGACCCTGCCCACCACTGACCTCGCCGATCGCGTCATCCTCCTGACCGGTGTCACCGGTGACATCGGTCAGGCCTACCTGAAGTCGTTCACGGCCGCCGGCGCACAAGTGGTCGCTGCCGACATCCCTGCGCTCGAGGACGACGGTCAGCGCCTCGCGCAGGAGGCGAACCAGTCCGGGCCGGGTCGCGCCGTTTTCGCCGGTTGCGACATCACGGACGAGATCGCCGTCCAACGGACGGTCGAGACCGCAATCAAGGAATTCGGTGGCCTGCACAGCGTGGTCAACAATGCCGCGATCTACCGCACACTGGGCGGCAAGCAACCGCTCACCGAGCTGTCCACGGCCGAATGGGATCTCGTGTTGCGTGTCAACGTGATCGGCACCTGGCAGGTCATCAAGGCCACAGCCCCCTACCTGGCGGCAAGCGGCGACGGACGCATCGTCAACATTTCATCGGTGGTCGGCCGCAACGGTGCCCCGGGGTTCGCGCATTACGTCGCGTCCAAGGCCGCGGTTGAAGGACTGACCCGTTCGGCTGCACGGGAACTCGGGGTCGACGGCACAACCGTCAACACCGTCGCTCCTGGACTCGTCGACGACGCCGCCACTCGTGCGCTCAACTCGGACGACTACCTCGCGACCGCGGCGGGTGCGCGCGCGATTCCCCGCGCCATGACCCCCGGCGACCTAGTTGGCGCGGTGATGTGGCTGGCCGGTCCGTCCTCCGGGTTTGTCACCGGCCAGACCCTCATCGTCGACGGCGGCGGGGTCTTCGTATGACAACGACCCCCGATCTTTCTCCTGTTGATCCGAGTACGCTCGAACCGCTTCCTCCGGTCGCGGCCGCGACGACGAGTGAGATCGACAGCGCGGCCCGGGCCGCGGCGGCGGCAATGACCGGGAGTTGGCCGCGCGATCACCGTCGCCGTGCGGAGGTGCTGCACGCGTGGGCCGACCTGATCGGGGCGGAGTCCGACGACTTGGTCGCCGATCTGGTCCGCGAAACCGGCAAGACCCGCAACGAGGCACGGATCGAGATCGCCGGCGGCATCGATGCGCTGCGGTTCAATTCCGGGTTGGCGCGGCTGCCGCTGGGACGTGCGGGCTCGCTCCACGACGGCAGCGAGGCGCACCTGGTGCGCGAGCCGGTCGGTCCGACGGTGTTCATCACGCCGTGGAACTGGCCGGTGCTGTTGCTGCTGCGCGATCTGGCGCCGGCGTTTGCGGTGGGTGTGACCGCGCTGGTCAAGCCCGCACCCCAGACGGTGCACATCACCGAGCGCATTCTCGCGCTCGGCTACCGGGCCGGTGTTCCGGCCGACGTATTGCACTGCTTACCCGGCGGGGCCGAAGTGGGCACCGCGCTGGTGCGGCACCCCGCCACCACCGCCGTCGCGATCACAGGGTCGACCGCGGCCGGGCAGGCCGTGATGCGCGAGGCCGCCGAGACGATGACCCGGCCGCTGCTCGAACTCGGCGGCAAGGCGTCGATGCTCGTCCTCCCGGACGGCGACCTCGAGACCGCGCTGGAGGCGGCGAGCCGCGCTGCGATCGTGACGAGCGGACAAATGTGTATGGCCTGTACGCGGGTGCTCGTGCACCAGGACCAGCTCGCCGCCGCGGAAAAGTTGTTGCACGACGCGTTCGCCGCGATGACACCGGGCGACCCACGCGGCGCCGAAACTGCGTTGGGGCCCTTGATCTCGGCCGCGGCGATGGAGAAGGTGACTGGTTACCTCGATCTGGCCAGGCGGGACGCCCGCCTCGTCACCGGCGGCGATCCCGTACACCCGGATGGCCTGCGCGGTCACTTCCTCACTCCCGCTCTGGTCGCAGACGTCGAGGTCGACTCGCCGCTGGTGCAGGAGGACATCTTCGGGCCCGTGTTGACGCTCGAGTCCTACGACACCGAGGAGGGGGCGGTGGAGCTGTCCAACGCCACCCCGTTCGGGTTGGCGGCGTCGGTGTGGACGCGTGATGTGTCGCGCGCGATGTCGTGTGCCCGACAGCTCAGGGCGGGCACGGTGTGGGTCAACGGCTACAACCGGTCCTACGGCGAGATGCCCTCGGGCGGTGTTCGGATGTCTGGCCTCGGGCGCACGCGCGGCGTCGAGGGGCTCGAACAATTCACCGAGCTCAAGCACATTCACCTGTCGATCTCATAGAACCCGGCGACACCGTTAAGGAGTTTTACCATGAGCTGCGACCAGACCGAAAAACCCACCACCGGCGAGGCGCTGGTGTTTGATCCGCACTCGCCAGAGCTCACCCCCGATCGCGCTTACGAGCTCTACTCGGATCTGCGCGCCACCTGCCCGGTGGCACGCGGAGAGAAGTACGGCGGCTACTGGGCGCTCTCGCGGTACGACGACGTGAAGGCCGCGGCGATGGACCACAAGCGGTTCTCCTCGACCGGGGGAGTGTATGTCCCTGCGGTGTCGGAGCACCGATTTCCGCCGATCGACTTCGACCCGCCCGAGCACGCGAAGTTCCGCAAGTTGATCGCGCCCCTGACGAGCTCGGCCGCGGCCAAGCAGATGGAGCCGGCGATCCAGGCCACCGTGAACCGTCTTATCGACTCGTTCATCGACACCGGTCGCGCCGAGTTGGTCGAGCAGATGTCGATCCCGTTGCCGCTCGACGTGATCACCCAGCTGTACGGCCTTCATCCCGGGCAGGCCAACGACATCCGTGAATACTCCCTCGAGTTCCTCGAGCACGCCTCGGACTCTCGGGGGCAGGCCGTGGTCAGCCGGGTCTGCGACTACTGGATGAAGGTGTTCGACGAGCGCCGCCAGAACCCCGGTGACGACTTCATCTCGGAGCTGCTGAAGATCAACTTCGACCTCGACGTGCCGGACGAGATGCTCGCCAACATGATGTTCATCCTCACCTACGCGGGTCACGACTCGACGGCACTCGGTCTGGGCAACACGCTGCTCTACCTGGCTGAGCACCCGGAAGTACACGCGCACCTACTCGAGGATGAGAGTCGCATCCCGGTCGCGATCGATGAGATCCTGCGATTTCACGCACCGCTGCACTGGTTCCCGCGGGTAGCGACCGAGGATGTGCCGATCGCCGACGGGGTGGTCAGGGCCGGAGAACGGATCATGCTGCTGTTCGGTTCCGCCAACCGCGACACCGAGGTCTTCCCCGACGCCGCCGAGATCGTGCTCGACCGCACACCCAACCGGCACTTGTCGTTCGGGGCCGGTATCCACAGCTGCCCGGGCATGCCGTTGGCCAAGGCCGAGATCAGGATCGCGGTGACCACGATGCTTCGGCGTCTGCCCGGCTTCCACATCGACGGCGAGGTCGAGCGCACCTCACCACTCGAGGGCGGTGGCCGTCATCTCGGCGTGCGACAGCTACCCGTGACCTGGTAACCGGAAAGGAACGACACCATGCGAATCACCATCGACCCCGACAAGTGCTGCGGCTACGGCGACTGCGTCCTCGCGGCGCCAGACATCTTCGAGCTCGGCACGGACAACGTCGCCCATGTGCTCGACGCGGAACCCGGCCCGGGGCTCCGGGACGCTGCTGTGGAGGCGGCGGCGGCCTGCCCGGTCGCCGCGATCGAAATCGGATGATTGTGAGGCCGCTGCGCAAGGTCGCGGTCGTCGGCAGCTCGCTCGCAGGCATCCATGCGGCGGAGTCCCTGCGTAAGCAGGGCTTCGAGGGCACGATCACGATGATCGGTGACGAACAGCACCTGCCCTACGATCGTCCACCGCTCTCCAAACAACTTCTCAGCGGGAGCTGGCATCCGACCCGCACCCAGCTGCGAAACGACGACACCATCGCCGGCCTCGATCTGGACTGGCGCCGCGGTCATGCGGCCGTCGGACTCGATCCCCGGCGGCGGCAGGTGCACCTGGCCGATGGAAGTGCCGTCGAATACGACGCGGCGATCGTTGCGACGGGGACGACGCCACGGCGCGTGGCCAATCCGCGTGAATTGTCCGGCATCCGCACGCTGCGCACGCTCGACGACGCGCTCGCCATCCGAGCCGTGCTCGACGACGAGCCGCGGCTCGTCGTCGTGGGTGGTGGATTCATCGGCGCCGAGGTTGCTGCCGAGGCACGTCGGCGCGGGCTTACCGTAACCATGATCGAGGCGTTGCCGGTGCCCCTGTCCCGCGGTCTCGGAATCCGGATGGGTGGGCTCTGCGCCGACCTGCACACCCGACACGGTGTGGAGCTGCGGTGCGGCGTGAGCGTGCGCGGATTCGAGGGCCGCGGCACGCTCGAGCGCGTATTGCTCAGCGACGGGACCGCGGTGGACGCGGATCTGGCCGTCGTCGGGATAGGTGCGGTACCGGCAACGGGCTGGTTGAAAACGTCCGGACTCGAGATCGACAACGGTGTAGTTTGCGACTCCTTCTGTCGGGCAAGCGCACCCGGCGTATACGCCGCGGGAGACGTCGCCCGCTGGCACCACCCGTTGTTCGGCGAATCGATCCGCCTCGAGCACTGGACCAACGCGCGGGAGCAGGCGATCGCCGCCGCTGCGACCGTGATGGCCGATCACAATGGCGGTCGCGAGCCGAACCCCTACGCGCCGGTGCCGTACGTGTGGTCCGACCAGTACGGCAAGCGAATACAGGTGGCCGGTCGCGCGAGCGCCCAACCCGACGAGGTGGCGGTGGTGCACCACGATCCGGCGGCGGGGTCGACCGTTGCGCTTTACCGATCCGGTGATCGGCTCGGTGGCGTGCTGGCGATCGACGCGCCGCGGCGACTGCTCCCGTACCGCCGGATGATCGCCGACGGGGTCAGTTGGCAGGACGCTCTCGCGGCAGCTTGAAACACCGATCGGCTCGACGAGAATGCCGGCCGGACGACAGGCAAATACACGGCCACCAGTCCGATTCATGAATAGCTGGTGCGGTTCACCACTGTGGACCACGATCTGGAGGAGACCCGGATGGAATCAACGTGGTTGGTCATCGTCATCGTCCTTGGATACATGGCGATCCTGGCGGCCGTCAGCTACCTGGCGCGGCGATCGTCTCGGACCTCCGCAAGTTTTGCGAACGGCGGCAAGGCATTCCCTGCAATCCTCATCGGATTCCTGCTCGCGTCCGAGTTCATCGGTACCTCGGCGAGCATCGGCACCGCACAGGAGGCCTACTCGGTCGGCATTTCGGCGGCGTGGAACATCGTCGCCCTCGGCCTCGGTTTCATCCTGTTCTCGTTCCTTCTCGCCCACCGATTCAACGCACTCGGTGAGGTGACCATCTCCGGTGCCCTGGCCCGGGTCTACGGCGAACGGGTCCGCACCGCAACCTCGGTGATCATGGTGTGCGCTCTGATGATCGTCGCGGTGGCCGTGTACGCCAGCGGCGGCGCGATTCTGTCCAATCTGTTGGACATCGACAAGGCCCTCGCCATCGCCCTTGTCGGGGTGCTGGCCACGATCTACGTGAGCATCGGCGGCATGAGGTCGGTCGTGTACACCAACTTCATCCATGCGATCGTCAAGCTGGCCGGAATCATCCTGCTCGCCGTCATCGGCACTCATCGGGTCGGTGGCGTCGGCGAACTGCGAGCCGCTCTGCCCTCGGATATGTTCGCCATCGCCGGAGTCGGCTGGGCGCAGATCTTCGCCTGGTTGATCGCGGGTATCGGCGCCATCTTCGCCACCCAGTATGTTGTGCAGGCCATCACCACCGTCGACGAGCCCATCAAGGCGCGGCGGGCCGGCCTCTACTCCACACTGATCTTGATCCCGTACGGCTTTTTCGCCGCCGTAGTCGGCATGTGCAGCGCCGTCCTCTACCCGCAGATCGCCTCGATCGGCGCCCTCCCCGCCCTGGCCGTCGACATTCATCCCGTCCTCGCCGGCTTCGTCGTCTCCGGGATGGCCGGAGCCATGTTCGGCACGATCGCCGCGTTGACAATCGGGTGTTCGACCCTGCTCCTCAAGGACTTCTACCAGCCGTACTTCAACCGTGACCGAGTCGAGCGCAAGAACCTCCGCTTCATCCAGGCCGCGACCATCGTCACCGGCATCATCCCGATCGCACTGGCTCTCATCGCCTCCGACGTCCTCACCATCACGTTCCTCGCGAAGTCTCTGCGCGCCTCGCTGGCGGTTCTCGTCCTGCTGATGTTCTTCACACCCACCTACGGCACCCGGACCGGCGCACTCTTGTCGATCATCGCATCGCTCGTCACGACCATCGGCTGGTTCCTGGCCGGCAACCCGTTCGGCATCGACAACGCCTACGTGGCCATCGCCACCCCGATCGTCATCATGACCATCTGCCATGTGCTCAAACGCGCTGACAGCGATCCCAAGTCCCAGGCTTCGCGGAGTCCCGGCAACGAGGTGACCGTAGCCGGCGCAGGGGCGAATCGAGAGACCGTGTAAACGCCTTCGCCACTCCGCGACCGTGTGAAACATGAAGTGAGGAAACAGATGACATCGACCCCACTGCCCGTCGGCGCTTCGTTGCGCGGCTGGCTCGACCACCTCCAGAGAAGCGGACGGCTGACCCTGACCAACCCGGACGTCGACCTGCGGTTTGGTGTCGCGGGTGTCGCCAACCGCCTCGACGGCATCAGTGCATCGGTGTTCCCCGCTCCGGGCGGCCACCCCGTGCCGATCGTGTCCGGACTTCTGTCACAGCGCAGTTGGATGGCCGAGGCCGCCGGCGTCGAGCAGTCCGAATTGATCACTCGCTTCGAAGACGCCTGCCTCAACCCGGTGCCGTCGGAAGAGACGAGCCACGCCCCGTGCCAGCAACTCGTCCACCACGACGTCGACCTCGAAAAGCAATTGCCCATCCCGACACACAACGAGCACGATCACGGCGCCTACATCACGGCGGGGCTGCTGATCGCACGCCGTCCCGACACCGGCGTCCAGAACGTTTCGATCCACCGGCTGCAAGTGAGCGGACCCAATCGGCTCGGTGCACTTCTGCTGCCGCGGCATACACTCGCGTTCTTCGCGGAGCAGGAGCGGGAGGGCGCCGACCTCGACATCGCGATCGTTGTCGGCGTGGACCCCTTGACCCTGATGGCGTCGCAGGCGATCGTTCCCATCGACCACGACGAACTGGAGATCTCCGGGGCCTTGCGGGGCGCTCCGCTTACGGTGACGAAATGCGTGACGAACAGTGTGCGCGTTCCCGCGGAGGCGGAATTCGTCCTCGAAGGCCGCCTTCTGTCGAATGTCCGGGAATTCGAGGGTCCGTTCGGAGAGTTTCCGCAGTACTACGGAGAGCGGGCCGAGCGGCACGTGATCGAGATCGATGCGCTGACACAGCGAGAGTCTCCTCTGTACCACACCATCGTGGGTGGTGGCCTCGAACATCTTCTGCTCGGCGGGATTCCCCGCGAGGCGTCGTTTCTTTCGCACCTGAAGCGCAGTTTTCCGTGCGTACGGGACGTTCACCTGTCGCGTGGCGGAACCTGCCGGTATCACCTCTACGTCCAGCTGGAGACCCCCAAACCCGGTGAGGCGAAGAACGTCATCCTCGGTGCATTTGCCACCCACTACGACATCAAGCACGTCACGGTCGTGGACATCGATGTCGACGTACACGACCCGACCGAGGTGGAATGGGCGGTGGCGACCCGGTTCCAGGCCGATCGCGACCTCGTCGTCGTCGCGGGTTCCCAGGGCTCGAAACTCGACCCTTCCACCGCAGACGGTTTCGGCACCAAGATGGGGCTGGACGCCACCGTCCCGACCGACGCACCCGAGATGCGCTTCACTCGGATCCGGGTGCCCGGTCAGCAGGAGATCCACCTCGACGAGGTCGCCGCTCCCGCACCGGGCGACTGGCACGAACGTGCCACGAGACCCCGTTGACCAGCCACGGCGGCCCTGACCCCGACATCGACGGAAGGATTCACATGACCCTGCCTGATCTCACGCCGCGTCTGATTGTCGGCATGTCCGGAGCGTCCGGCGCGGTGTACGGCGTGCGGATCCTCGAGCAGCTGCGGGAGACGCCGATCGAGACGCATCTGGTTGTCAGCAAGGCTGCCCGGCGAACGCTGGCGGAGGAGACCAACCTCGAGGTCGGTGACCTCGAAGCGCTCGCCGACGTCGTGCACCCCAACCAGAACATCGGGGCAACTATCGCGAGCGGCTCGTTCCGGACGATGGGCATGATCGTGGCCCCGTGCTCCATCAAATCCATGTCGGAGATTGCCTCGGGCATGACCTCGACACTGCTGGCGCGGGCGGCTGATGTGGTACTCAAGGAACGCCGCAAGCTGGTCTTGATGGTTCGCGAGACACCCCTGCACCGCAACCACCTGAGGACCATGGCCGACCTCAGCGAACTCGGTGCGATCATCGCCCCGCCGGTGCCGGCCTTCTACACGAAACCGGCCTCGCTCGACGATCTGGTGGACCACACCGTCGGCCGGGCCCTCGACCTGTTCGAAATCGAGACCGGGTTGATCACACGCTGGAGCGGAACCTCGAAGCGGCCGGTGCAGCCCCACCGGTAACGCGGGCGCCTCGATCGACGCGCGACCTGCTGTCCAGGTCGCCTGCCCGAGGTGCGCGTCACGAGGGGGAATCGCTTGACGCACAACACATTACAGACGCGCTAACTGCGCTCCTTCTCCAGCTGTTCCCAGAAGTGCAGTGCGGCCTCTTCCATTGCGAGTCCGAGCCGGAGGGGGACCATCCGGTCGGCGACGTCCTCTCGGTCGCCGAACCTGGTTTGCATGTCTTCGTAGACCGCGACCCGATCCCGGTGCTGGGCAATCTGCTCTCGGGCGAGGTTCACGATGTCGTCTTGTGTGGCGAACTCCCCGAAGAAGAGTTTCAGCTCCGCCACATCGCGTACCTGTAGGGGCTCCTCGGTGGGTTCGGCGAGCCAGTGACGTATCGCGGCCATTCCGGCCTCGGTGACCGTGTAGGTCTGCCGTCGGCGCCCCGCTTCCTCGCTCTGTACGTCGAGCAGGCCCAGGTCGACGAGCCGCTTCGGTTCGGAGTAGAGCTGGGCGTGGGGGAAGGGCCAGAAGTAGCCCACCGAATTGCTGCACGCGCGCTTGAGTTCGTAGGAGGTGGTCGGGCCGCGCATCGCGACCAGGCCCAGCACGACGTATGACGTCGGCGTCAGTTTCACCGTTGACATAGTCCTAAGCATATCGTAACGTTCCCACCGTATTAAGCAGATGATCCAAATGAGACGGTCGGGAGCGAAGAGATGGACCTTGCGACAGCGTTCCGCTGGACGACGGAGCGGTACCCGCATCGTCGTGCGGTCGGTGGCCCCGCCCCGATGACGTACGCCGAGTGGGATGCCCGCACCGACCGGGTCGCCCGGGCGTTGCACGAGCTGGGTGCGACGGAGGGCAGCCGGGCGATTTTCCTGCTGGGGGGCGGCGAACCGTTGGCGACGCTGCACCTGGCCGCGCAGAAGGCGCGGGTCACCTCGTTGCCCCTGTCCACCAGGTTCGGCGCAGAGGAGCTGGCGTACTGCATCGGCGATTGCAGTCCCGCGCTGATCGCGGTCGACGAGGCCACCCACGACTTGGTCACCCGGGCCTTGGAGCAGGTAGACGAGCCGCCGGTGGTGGTCTGGGCCGGCAACTCACAGAACGCGCCCGCAGGAATCGCCTCGGTGCAGCGCACGGCTGGGCGAGCACCGGGCATCGCGCCGCCGGTGACTCCGACCGACGATGACATCAGCGTCATGCTCTACACGTCGGGTACCACCGGGCGACCCAAGGGGGTGCCCCGCACCCATCGCGCCGAGCACCATGCCGCGCTCGCCCATTTGATCCAGACCGGCCACGGGCCGGGTGACGTGACCCTCGGCGTGATGCCGCTGTTCCACACGATGGGCCTGCGCAGCCTCCTCGCGAGCGTGCTTGCCGCGGGAACCTGGGTGCCGCAGACAAACTTCGTAGCCGAGGAATCGCTTGACCTGATAACCCGTGAGAAGGTCGGTGCGCTCTATCTGGTGCCGACCATCTATTGGTCGTTGCTGCAGACCGGGCGCCTGGGCGAGGCGTCCTCGATCCGCAAGCTCGCCTACGCCGGCGCGTCGATGACACCGACCCTGGCACAGGGCCTTTCCGGCCTGCTCCATCCGGAGCGGTTCGTGAACCACTTCGGAAGCACCGAGATCTACACGTTCACGATCGGGCCCGACGGGGCGGCCAAGCCGGGTTGCGCGGGCAGGGCAGGAGTCTTCTCGCGGGTCCGTCTCGTCGACCCACGCGCCGACGCCTCCCCGGACCAGATCGTCGCCGATGGGGAGCAGGGACAGGTTGCCGTCTCCATGAAGAGTCCTGAGGCGTTCGCCGGGTACTGGCACCGTCCCGATGCCGACCACAAGTCGATCCGGGAGGGATGGTACTTCACCGGAGACCTGGCCACGACTGACGAGGACGGCGACCTGTGGGTCGCGGGACGCGTGGACGACATGATCAACTCCGGCGGCGAGAACATCTATCCCGACGAGATCGCCGACGCCCTGGCTGCGAGCCCCGATCTCGACGAGGTGGTCGTCGCCGGTACCCCCCACGACAAATGGGGACAGGCCGTCACCGCATACGTGGTCGGCTCCTCCGGTGCCACCCCCGCCGAGACACTCGCCGAGGTCGCCCGATTTGCGCGGGAGGAGTCCGGTCTCCCGTCGCTCAAGCGACCCAAGCGCTTCGTGGTGGTCGACCAGATCCCCAAGTCAGCCGTCGGCAAGATCCTCCGCCGCCAGCTCACCGCCGGCAATTTCACCGTGCTCGCCGACTCAGACGAAGGAACCTCGAAATGACCACCTTGGCACGTATCGAGGACGCGGCCCTTCTCACCGGTCAGGGCCGGTTCCTCGACGACCTCGACCCCCTCCCCGGCACCCTGGTGGCGACGGTGGTCCGCAGCCCGCACGCTCATGCCCGGATCCGCTCGGTCAACTTCGATCGGGCCCGCCGCTGCCCCGGTGTTGCCGCCGTGATCGGTCCCGAGGAGGTCCTGGCAACGCTGAAGCCGTTCCCGCTCTCGGTCACGGCGCCCACGCCCTATTACGCCACGGCCACCGACAAGGCCCGCTTCGTCGGGGAACCCGTCGCCGTCGTGGTGGCCACCGACCGGTACCTCGCCGAGGACGCCGCGGAGCTCGTCGACATCGAGTACGAACCACTGCCGGCCGTGGTGCGCACCGACAAGGCACTCGAGCCCGATGCGCCGTTGCTGCACGACCAAGCGGACAGCAACGTGGCCACCGACCGCACCTTCACCTTCGGCGATGTAGAGGGGACGTTCGCGGCTGCCGCACACATCGTCACTCGCAGCTACTCCTTCCCCCGATACTCCTCCACCCCGATGGAGTGCTATTCGGTCGTCGCCGACTGGCGCGACGGCGCCGACGGACCCGAGGTGACCGCGCACGCGAACTTCCACGGGCCGTTCTCCATGGCACCCGTGGTGGCAGGGTCACTCGGTATTCCCACCTCGTCGCTGCGGTTGATCGTCCCCGCCGACATCGGCGGCAGCTTCGGGATCAAGTCGGCGATCTACCCGTACATCGCGTTGATGGCGCTGGCCAGCAAGCACGCCGGCCGTCCGGTGCGGTGGACCGAGGACCGCCTCGAGCACCAGATCGCCAGCTCCTCCGGATCCGACCGGCTGATGACATTCGAGGCCGCAGTCGACGACGACGGCGTGATCGGCGCGCTGCGAGTCGACCTGATCGACAATGTCGGCGCGTACCTGCGGCCGCCGGAGCCGAGCACGTTGTACCGCTGCTTCGGCAACATCACCGGCGCGTACAGGATCGAGACCGTCGCTATCCGTGCTCGTGCGGTGGTCACCAACAAGGCGCCCACCGGGCTGAACCGCGGCTTCGGCGGCCAGCAACTGTACTTCGGGCTCGAGCGGCTGATGGACGACATCGCAGTGTCGCGGGGCATCGACCCGGCCGACATACGTCGCCGCAACATGGTCACCGCCGACGCGTTCCCGTACGCGACACCGAGCGGCGGTATCTATGACTCCGGCGACTACCACCGGGCGCTCGAGCTGGCGCTCGACAACGCCGGCTACGAACGCCTCCGCAAGGAGCAGCGCGTCGCCCGGGAGAACGGGGAGTGGATGGGAATCGGGATCGCCACGATCGTCGACCCGTCCGCCACGAACATCGGCTACGTCGGCCTCGCCACCCCGGTGAAGGACCGGACCGCCAAACGAGGCAAGTCCGGGTCGACCGAACATGTCCGGATCAGCGTCGACCCCCAGGGCATCGTGACCGTGCTGCTCGGCACCGTCCCCCAGGGGCAGGGACATGCGACCGTGGCCCGTGACATCGTCGCCCAGCACCTCGGACTTCCGGTCGAGCAGGTCCGCCCGCGCGTGGAGATGGACACCGCCAGCACACCGTGGACGATCAGCTCCGGCAGTTACTCCTCTCGGTTCGCGCCCCTGTTGACCAGCGCCCTCCTCGAGGCGGCCGATCGGATCGCCGACATCATCCGGGTGGCCGGTTCGGTGCTCCTGCAGGTGGATCCGGCGTCGGTCGAGCTCGCCGACGGTACGGTCCGCGTCGTCGACGACCACGAGCAGTCCGTGGCGTTCCGGCACGCGGCGGGCCTGGTGCACTGGGATCCGGGCTCGTTGCCGGACGGCTTCTCGGCCCGGCTCTACGAGGAGGCGGCGTTTACTCCCCCACAGTCGAAGGCCGCATCGCGTACCGACCAGATCAACTCCAGTCTCTGCTACGGATTCGTCGCCGAGGTCGTTGTCATCCGGATCGACAAGGAGACGCTGAAAATCACCATCGAAGACGTCTCGAGCGTGCACGACGCGGGCACGATCCTCAATCAGACGCTGCTCGACGGCCAGGTGCACGGCGCGCTCGCACAAGCACTCGGCGGAGCGATGTTCGAGGAGATGACGTACTCGGACTCGGGACAGCCGACCGCGGGCACCTTCATGGATTACCTGTGCCCGACCTCGGCGGAGGCGTGCTTCCCGCTCACCAGCGACCACCTCGAGACACCGTCACCACTGACCAGGCTCGGCGCCAAGGGTTGCGGCGAGGGCAGCTCGATGAGCCTTCCCGTCGCGATCGCCAACGCGGTGGCCGACGCACTCGCACCGGACGGCGTGGACATCACGTCACTACCGCTGCACGGAAATGTCCTACACCAACTGCTCCACACCACGAAGGGAAACTGACATGCCACTCACCGGAGGCGAAATCCGGCTCGAACGCAGCCACGAGGGCCGCGTCGCCAACCTCACCCTCGACCACGGTCGCTACAACATCATCACGATGGAAACACGTCGAGTGATGGCCGAACGCTTTGCCGAGATCGACGCCGACAAGAACGTCCAGGTCGTCGTGATCCGCGCCGAGGGGGAGCACTTCACCTCAGGCGGCGACATCGCCGGCTTCCTCGAGGTCGACCCGGTCGACCTCACCGACCTCGGCCAGGACATCACGGCACCGTCCCGCAGCCCCAAGCCGGTCATCGTCGCCATCGACGGGTACTGCTTCGGCGTCGGACTCGAGCTCGCACTGTCCGCGGACATCCGGATCGCCACCGACCGATCCCGCTTCGCCCTGCCCGAGATGAAGCTCGGCATGATCCCGGGCAGCGGCGGCACCCAGCGGTTGGCGCGACTGATCGGCCTGTCCCGTGCAAAGTTCCACATCCTCACGGGCAAGCGGATTACCGGTCAGCAGGCGCTCGACTGGGGCCTGACCTCCCACAACTGCGCGGACGCCGAAGAGCTCGAAAAGACGGTCGACAAGGTCGTCACCGTGTTGCTCGGTTACTCGCCGATCGCCCTGCGCACGGCCAAGGAGGTCCTCGACCGGGGAGTCGACGCACCGCTCTACACCGGTATCGAACTCGAGCGGAAGGCGTACTCGATGCTGCGCGCCAGCGAGGACTTCGCCGAGGGCGTCGCGGCTTTCGGTGAGAAGCGTGTGCCGAAGTTCGTGGGTCGGTGATCAGGTAATGAAGGCCGCCCCATTCGCCTACGTGCGTCCCGGAACAATCGACGATACCTTCGCCGAACTCGGTCGCGAGGGCGCCAAGGTGCTGGCCGGTGGCCAGTCACTCGTGCCGGTTCTCGCGATGCGCATGGGGCGTCCATCCACCCTTGTCGACATCAACGCCGTCCCCGAGCTGAATACACTCTCGCGCAGCAACGGGTCGATCCGCGTCGGTGCCACTGTGCGCCAACGCCGGTTGCAGAACGACGACCTCTCCGCTCTGGTCCCGCTGCTCCGCCTGGCGCTGCCCTGGATCGGGCACCGGGAGATCCGTAGCCGCGGCACCGTATGTGGCAGTATCGCCCACGCCGACCCGTCAGCCGAGCTTCCCGCCGCCGCCTCCTGCCTCGATGCCACGATGGTGCTGACCTGTGCCCGGGGGCGCCGAGAGGTGCGAGCCTCCGACTTCTTCACCGGCGCGATGTCGACGGTGATCGAGCCCGACGAACTGCTGACCGAGGTACTCTTCCCGGTGGCAGTTTCGGGGGAGGGGTTCGGCTTCGGTGAGTTCGCCCGCCGGCACGGCGATTTCGCTCTCGCGGGTGTCGCAGCCCGCGTCCGAACGGTCGGCAGCGCCACCGATGCCCGGATCACCTGCTTCGGCATCGCCGACCACCCCGTCACCGCCGACATCTCCGCCCCACTCCGGATTGCGCTCGAGCAGGTCGGCTCGTCACCCACCGAGTCAGACCTGCGTCGGGCGCTGGCCGTACAGGCGGACGACATCGCCGCCGACGTCGTGGACACCGGCGGGGATGCCCACGCCAGCGCGGCGTACCGGCGCCAGCTCATCGCCGGACTCCTCTCCCGAGAGGTCAGCCGGGCTTACCTGAAATCCATCCGCTCCGCATCGGAGGTGGCATCGTCATGAATCTGCCCAACGCCTACGCCCGTACCGAGGCCGATCAAACGGTCGAAGTGAGCATGACCATTAACGGCAGCGCGGTGACCATGTCGCTGCCGGCTCGGGTCACCCTCTCCGATGCACTGCGCGACCACCTCGGCTTGACCGGCACCCACGTCGGCTGTGAGCACGGCATTTGCGGCATGTGCACGGTCCTCGTCGACGGCGAGGCGGCCCGGGCCTGTCTGCTCTTCGCCGTACAGCTCGACGGCGCGGAGATCACCACCGTCGAAGGCCTCGGCCGACCCGACGACCTGCACCCCCTGCAGGAGTCGTTCGGACGCCATCACGGTCTCCAATGTGGTTTCTGCACGCCGGGCTTCCTGATGAGTTCCTACGACCTGCTCGAGCACCAGCCGGACGTGAAACGGGAGGACTTGCCCGTCGAGCTGTCCGGAGTCCTGTGCCGTTGCACCGGCTACCGCAACATCATCGACGCCGTCGACGACGTCGCCGAGGCACACCGCGGCAACGGCATCCCCGCACCAGGCAACTGCGGCCACCGCACCCTGGTTGGGCGATCACCGGCCGGCTACTCGGGTGCGGCCGGCACCCCGGACGACTCCGCAGCCGCACCGGACCACGAGCCACGACCCGAGGAGATTGCATTGCCCTCCGGTGAGCCCACCATCGAGGTCGATGTCACCAAGGAGCTCACCTCGAGTCCGGAAGATGTCGCCAGGGTGTTCGCCGATGTGCGCCTCCTCGCCCGCTGCCTGCCCGGCGCCGAGCTCACCGACGAGCTCGGCGACAACTGGTACCGCGGTCGCGCCCGAATCGCGCTCGGTCCCGTGCGGCTGTCCTTCAACGGGATCGCGCACATCCTCGACCAATCCGCCGACCGGATCGCCATGAACGCCCAGGGAAAGGACACCGGTGGCGGCGGCGCCCAGGCCGCCATCGTGATGACCGCACAGCCGTCCGCCACCGGCACCACACTGCAGGCCGAGGCGAGCGTCTTCCTCACCGGCCGCATCGCCGGATTCGGCCGCTCGCTCGCCGGCGATGTGAGCCGCCGCATGTTCGAAGACTTCGCGCGCGCCGTCGACCAGGTAGCGGCAGGGGCCGAACCCGACGTCGCCTCGCAGCCACCGAGCGCCGTCGCCATCCTCGTCACCGCACTGGCCGACCGGGCCCGAGCATTCATGAAGCGGATCAGACACCGCACCAGGCCCAATCGAAAGGCACGGCGCCGCGGCGACGGCTAGAACAGCTCGCGGCGAAAGCCGATACCGGCAACGACATCCGACTCGAGAGAGGGGATCGCCATGCAGGACCTGCTGGCACAGGTGGCACGACATTGGGAGGCAGGCGAATCCACCGCGATGGCGACGGTCGTGCAGACCTGGCATTCGGCGCCTCAACAGCCTGGAGCGGCATTGCTCGTCGGTCCGGAGGGGATCACTGGAAGCGTCTCCGGTGGTTGCGTCGAGGGCGCCGTCTACGAGCTGGCGCAGGACGTCCTCGCCGACGGAATACCGCAGTTGGTCCGCTACGGCGTCGCCGACGAGGAGGCCTTCGAAGTCGGCCTCACCTGCGGCGGCGTTCTCGATGTCTTCGTGGAACGGATCGACGCGCAGACCTTCCCTGCGCTGAGCACTGTCACGTCCTCGGTGCGCTCGCTCCAGCCGGTGGCCGTCGCCACCGTCATTCGTCATCCCGATCCGAGCAGGGTGGGATCACGGATAGTGCTGGACCCGTCCTCGGTGCACGGCACACTGAATTCGGCCCGCGCCGATCGGGCCATCGCCGAGGACGGTCGCGGGCTACTGGCCCACGGCACGAGTTCCGTTCTGCACTATGGACCGGACGGTGAACGGCTCGGTAGCGGTATGGATGTGTTCGTCCGGTCCTTTGCCCCTCCACCACGGATGGTCGTCTTCGGAGCGATCGACTTCGCCGCGGCGGCCGCTCGGATGGGGTCATTCCTCGGATATCGCGTCACCGTGTGCGATGCCCGTCCCCTGTTCGCGACGCCCGCCCGCTTCCCGGATGCGGACGAGGTCGTCGTCGACTGGCCGCATCGATATATCGCTGCGGAACGCCGGGCCGGTCGAATCGACAACCGAACCGTCCTGATCGTCCTCACCCATGACGAGAAGTTCGATACACCGCTGCTGCGCCTCGTGCTCGATGACGGCTGGGGCGATCGACAACCGGCCTATATCGGGGCGATGGGCTCTCGGCGGACACACGACCAGCGAGTGAAGAATCTTCGGGAGGCAGGACTGGCACCGCAACAAATTGGGCGCCTCCGTTCACCGATCGGATTGAACCTGGGATCGCGCACACCCGAGGAAACAGCTGTCTCCATCGCCGCCGAAATCATCGCCGCACAGTGCGGCGGTGACGGTCAGCCGCTGTCCACGACTACCGGCAGAATTCATTCGACCACCTCGCGAACCCGTCGGGCGATCACTGTCTCGGCCTGAACTCGCCGCGGGAACCGGACCCTTTTCGAACGGCCCGGCTGGAAGTCTTCTCAGTTACCCAAGGTCGGCGTCCGGTGAATGCGCTTGCACCTGAGCTCATCTGCCCCTCGGTCACCGTCGTGATCGTAGATCGAACCAACCTTTTGAAAGGACCGTACATTGAGGCTCGTAATCCTCGGCCCGCCCGGTGCCGGGAAGGGAACACAGGCAAGCCTACTATCGAAGAAACGCGGGTTTCCCCACATCTCCACCGGCGATCTCTTCCGCGCCAACATCGGCAGAGGCACCAGTCTGGGAACAGAAGTCAAGAAGTATCTTGACGCCGGCGACCTTGTGCCGCCGGCGCTCACCATCGACATGGTTCGGAGCCGACTGTCCGAGCCGGACGCTGCGACCGGCTTCTTCCTCGACGGGTTCCCGCGGTCGACGATGCAGGCAGATGCACTCCGGGACATTCTCGCCGAGCGTGGTGAGAAGCTCGACGCCGTCCTGCAGTTCAGGATCGACACGGAGGTCGCGGTCGAGCGCATGCTCGGGCGCGGCCGAGCTGACGATACGGAGGACATCATCCGCAACCGCCTTCACGTGTACCGCGAGGACACGCTCCCTCTCTTGGAGTACTACGCCGATCTACTGCTGACCGTGGACGCTGTCGGTGAGGTCGATGACGTCAACGAACGAGCACTGAAGACGTTGCTCGCCTGAGGAAATCTCCGGAGTTGCGTCCAGGGGTGGTGCCTCTCCGAGTCACAAGAAGTAGTCGTTTCGATCCTGGAGGGTCCGGGACGTGACTGTTCCGAAGTGCCGGTGTGGCGGGCGTGTCAGCCGACAGCGCAGGAGGTGAGAGCAGCACCCTGATGTCCTCCGCCGCGAGCTCGCGCAGCCGGAGCGATACTTCTACCTCGGCCCGAGCCCCACGTTGGTGCGCCCACGGTGGCGGCCCTCCCGAGGTGATCAGGGCCGATTTCGGGATGGGCACCAGCGTTCTGTCGGGCACTGGTCGCGCATCTCGACGTCGCCGCGCCGGCACCGCTGCGGCCGCTGCTGGTCGAGCGAATGACCACCGTCGCTCGTCGAAGGTTCTGGCTGGGCACCTGACCGTGAAGAGACCGTCCGGATTGATTGTGAAGGATGTTGTTCGCGAAAGGGGTTACCGCGGTGACAGGTCCGCCGCACACATACCCGTGAGTGAGATGAGTGACACCGATCCGATGACTTGTACATCCGCTCGTGCGCCGAGCCTTGGATCCGCACACGTAGCTCCCGCAGACGACGGAGAGTGCGGGGTTGGTGGCGGTCGTTGGCTTCCTCGACGCGCACGAGCGGCGTAGCGGTGACCGGGTCGAGCCGCGGTTTCTCCTCGTGGGTGCGGACGAGCACGACCAGGAGGAGTTGCCGGCGGAGGTGCAAGCGGCCCTAAGGCAGGTCGCCGCATTGCAGGCGGGGTGACGGTGGCACCGAGGGCGAAGATGCTGACGACGCAGCAGGCCGCGGATCTTCTCGGGGTGAGCCGACTGACGTGCGCCGGTTGATCGATGTGGTGGAGTTGTCGGCGGAGAGGGGCGGCACCCGGCACGGCACCGGTTGCTGTTGCGGGATGTGCTCGAGTATCAGCAGCAGCGCCGGGCCCGTCAGGACGAGGCGTTCGCGCAGACCACGGTGCCGATCGACGACGAGGACGAGCCGGCGGTGGTCGCGGAGCAGTTGAAGATCGCGCGGAAGGCGGTCGCGGAGCGGCGACGAGCTTGCAGCGGCGGCATGGCTCGGACCGGGCCGAGCCACCTCGCTGGCCCGCCGATCCGGCACAGCGTGTGAGTGTGTCCTGGTTCAGGGGAAGCCTGTTCTTGTCAATCAACTATAATTGACTCGTGGCGAATCCAAATGAGCCGAACGGCCATCAAGTCCGATCCGAGCGCTCGACGCGCCTGCTCATCCGTGCGGCCGGCGATCTCGTGGTCGAGTGCGGATATCAGATGATGACATTGGCCGCTGTTGGTGAACGGGCCGGTTATAGCCGGAGTCTCGCGACGGCCAGATTTGGATCGAAGCCCAAACTCCTCGAAGTGCTCGTCGACGAGATTGAAGAGCACTGGAGTCTCGATACGGAGTTGTCGGACACGGACGGGCTGCACGGGCTCGAGACTCTACGGGTCCTACTCACAAAGATCCGGGATGCCTATGAACGCGACCCATGGTCACTGGCGGTTATGTACGCCCTGATGTTCGAGGCGCTCAGGCCGGTCCCGGACCTACGCGCGAGGTTCGAAAATTTCCACCGCGATTTCCGGTCTCAACTTGCATCGATTATCAGGACCGGAATCGAGGACGGTTCGATCGAGCCGGGAGTAGACCCTGAGCAGCAAGCAACGGCGATCATCGCGCACCTGCGCGGAGTCGGTTACTTGTGGCAGCTCGATCCTGAGGGCACCGACCCGATCGCCTTACTCACGCTTTTCATTGAGCAGTGCATGCAGCATCTCGGCCGCGGTCGTCGACGGAAGACACCGTCGAGCACAGGGCAGCGGAAGACACCGTCGAGCGCAGGACAGCGGAAGACACCGTCGAGCACGGGGCAGCGGAAGACACCGTCGAGCACGGGGCAGCGGAAGACACCGTCGAGCGCAGGACAGCGGAAGACACCGTCGAGCGCAGGACAGCGGAAAAACCGTCCAGCGTAGGAGGTCGGGGATGGCGGACTGATCAAACTGGTCACGACGGAGTGGCCTTCCCTCGGCGCGGCTGCGTCGCCTCCTGGATATTGGGCTCGGCTTTCCCGGGTGCCTGTCAATAGCCGCCCAGCCAGCCAGCGAGACGGCCAATACTCGGTCCACGTTGCTTGTCAACGGGGGTATTGGCCCTGAAGAATTTGGTCAGCGTGCCGACGTACCGGGCGCATGCATCGGTTCCTCCGTAGACGATCGACCGAGGCCGCCCAAGCCCGAGCCTGGTCCAGGTCCGTAAATGCACCACATCTGGTAGCGGTGGTATAGGCTACTGCGCCTTTTCAAAGGACAAGCTCCTCGGAACGCAACGACCTCGGAACCGCGCACCGGACACCCGTGACCGAGGTCGCCTGACGACCCTCGATCCACAGCATTTGGTTATCTCTCGTCGCCAGGGTGACCCGCCTCGTCGTGATGTCGGGCTCGTTCGGTGTCGAGGCGGCTGGTGCAGATCGCATTGAGTTCTGAGATCACACTCATATCGAGATCTGTGGGGCTTCGGAGAATCCTGAGCAGTCGCATGAAGTACTGCATGGGGGAGAGGCCGAAGTTTACGTAGATTTCCTCGTTGGAACCACCGCCGTATTGTTGCCATTGGAGCGCGAAACTGAGCATTCGCGTCTTTTCGGTGGGTCGAACGTTGTTCGTGCCGGGCATATTGTGTGTTCTCCCTACGTGGCCGGCGGGGTTCGTCCGATACGAGAACTAGACGGACGGTGCTGCTTTCGGCCCCGGTTGTTCGGCGACGAACCGGCGGCCACATGCTGTCGGCCCCAGTGTTAGGTGTGGATAACGGATTAGTGCGCTCAGGAGCGCTTGCGATAGACGATCCTCCAGGGTTCTCGATCGTGATGGTGCGGCGATAGCGCAGCGCCTCGTGTCGCGATCGAGAGGCCACCCACTGCGAGTCCGAGGACGAAGAGCGCACTGATCAAGTCTTCGCTGGACAGAAATTATGGCAGACCAGCGCTCCACTCAGGGATGAGATCCTAGCGCGGCTGGACCACATGTCCGTTCGCATGGTCAAGGTGCTCCCTCGATGAGAGTGCGTATCGCGCGTCTACTGAGCGAAGTGGATGACGCCGCGGATGTTGCGCCCGCGACGCATGTCGTCGAAGCCTTGATTGATCTGGTCGAGGGTGTAGGTGGCGGTGACCAGATCGTCGAGGATGAGCTTGCCGGCGCGGTACATGTCCAGCAGCATCGGCATCGCCTGCCGGGGCGACTTCATGCCGTACAGGGCGCCCTGGATGCGCTTCTGCGGCAGTGCCAGAGCGTTAGCGTTGAGACCTGGGATGACCGCCTCCTCGGATTCGCGGCCGATGCCCGTCACTACCAGGGTGCCGGCTTTGCGGACGGCCTCGTAACTCTCGCCGAGAAGGGCGTTGGTCACCACGCCCGGACAGAGAATCACGACATCCGCGCCCTGGCCGTTGGTCAGGTGCAAGATGCGCTCCATCGAGGCGGTGATGGAGTCATGTGACTCGGTCGCACCAAACTCGAGGGCCCATCGCTTCTTCTGCGCGACGGGATCCGCGGCGATAATGTGTGCTGCGCCGGCCGCGCGTGCGCCCTGAACCGCGTTCATTCCGATGCCACCGACTCCGACGACGAGAACCGTGTCCCCCGGCCTCACGGCACCCGCCTCCGAAGCGGACCCGAAACCGGTTTGGACACCACATGCCACAAGGCAGGCGATCTCGCGTGCAATATCCTTCTCGATCTTGATCACGGACTGCTGGTCGAAGACCTGGAACTCGGCAAAGGTGCCGAGTAACCCTGCCGTTCCGATGTCCCGGCCGTCGGAGGTGTGCATGCGGAAGGTTCCATCGAGCTGATGTCCCTGCATGATGAGCGCCCCACGGTCGCACAGATTCTGCATTCCGCTGGCGCACCAACGGCATTGGCCGCACGCCGGGATGAAGGATGTCAGCACGTGGTCGCCGATCTCGAGCCCCTTCACTTCCGGTCCCACTTCCCTGACGATGCCGGCACCCTCGTGTCCTGCCACGATCGGCAGATGGGTGGCCGGCATATCGCCCGTAGCGATGTGGTCGTCGCTGTGACACAAGCCGGTCGCCACCATTTCGACGAGGATCTCGCCTTCGTGCGGAGCATCGAGCAGTACCTCCTCGACACTCCATGAGCCGGGTGATTCGTGCAGCACGGCTGCGCGTGTCCTCATAAGCTTGGGCCTCCCGTGGGCGTAGATGGACGGCGGCTGGGACTCCCATTCGCGCGTCGATATTGCTCGGAGCCAGCGGCACTGGCGAGATGCTGCCTACCCCAACCTCCTTGGGGGGTGATTCCAGCCGTGGGTATCAGTGTGTCGGAAGTTTATAGATTGTCAAGCAACTATGATTTACGCGGCATGTTCGTCGAGCTGAGGGCGTAGCTGGGGCACGCCTAGATGCCTGAAGTGGGCAGTTGACATTAATTGCTAGTTGAATAACAATAAAACTGCCTTCCGCCGCCCTAGTAGGTAGGTCGCACCCGCTCATCTCGGGCGAGCGCCTTCGAGGATGCTGGGTGCCGAGGTCACGCAACCCGAACTGCCGGTCGAGAGGAAACAAATCTGATGATCCCCGAGATTCGCCCCCGTCGTACTGCTCTTTATGTACCAGGCAACAATGTTCGCGCGCTGGATAAAGCTGCCGGTCTGGCTGCCGACGTACTGATTCTCGATCTCGAAGACGCGGTGAACGATGACGTCAAGGTCGCTTCACGCGAGCGGGTGTGCGCAGCGGTCGACTCGGGCGTGTATCAACCGAGAGAAATCGTGGTGCGAATCAATGGTATAGGGTCCGAATGGCACCGGAGCGATGTCGCCGCAGTGGCGCAGACCGAGGCCGACGGGATCCTCGTGCCGAAGGTCGAGTCGGCCGAGGAGGTTCGAATGCTGGTCGCCGATCTCGAAGCGGCAGGCGCATCACCCAGGTTGAAGCTGTGGGTCATGATCGAGACGCCGGTGGCCTTCCTACGAGCCGAAGAGATCGCTGCGGCCAGCGACCGCCTTGCCGTTCTCGTCGTCGGTACGAATGACTTGATCAACGACTTGCATGCGATCAGCCGCCCCGGTCGCGCACCGGTGTCGACTGCGTTGTCTCTTGCTGTATTGGGTGCGCGGGCGGCAGGTAAAGTGATCTTGGACGGTGTTTTCAACGACATCGGCGACAAGGTGGGCTTTGCGGCCGAATCTCAACAGGGCCGCGATATGGGGTTCGATGGTAAGACCGTCGTTCATCCCTCCCAGATCGAGCCGTCGAACGACGTATTCGGACCCTCCGCGGCGGAAGTCGAGCATGCACACGTGGTGGTGTCGGCATACGAACAGGCACTGGCCGCAGGCGAAAGTGTCATTGTCGTGGATGGGAAGATGATCGAGAGCTTGCACGTACGCGATGCTCAGCGAATTCTTGTGCTCGATGTGGCAATCCGCGATCTGAGCGATCCGAGTCTCGCTCGAACGTGAACCACGGCTACCGGTCCAGGTTGGGGAGGCGGCGGTAATTGCGCAGTAGACGGAGTGTCGACTGCGGCCGAGGACCGGGGGGTGCGGGTGCTCGGGCAAAGGATCCAACGCCGACCGCATGATCGGAACACGGGTCACCGGAATGTTCGCGGCGGGGACAATCGCCGACCTCGCCCGGACGTGACGCGGGCGAATGGGGACACTGTTCACCACCACCGCCGTCACCATTCGCGGCACAGTCGTCTCGGTGGCGGGGGAGTTGCATCCTGTTCGGAATCGGTCGCAAGGGCCAGTCCCGTCTTCGTATCTGGGCGATGCGGGTTTCGTCAGGCGCGCGGACCCTGGTCGATCGCTCGATCGCTCGACCGCCGGGCGCCGGTGGCCTCGACCTTCAATTCAGCGCCCCGCGCCGGGACGATCGAACGGTCCTCGGCAGTCGTCCGGTCGAGCACCCACGGAAGTCCTCGGCGGCGTCGTGGGAGCTGATTGATTCGGCTGCTCTGATTCCGTGACTGATAGATCGGATTCTCTGTGCTGCAGTACGCCGTATCGGCGATGATCTAAGGTCATGGGCTTCTCGGTGGTGACGGCGCTCGTGGGTGACAGGGCTTCGAAACGGTGAATCATCATCCAAGACACGCCGTGCAGGACCATGGCAAGGGTCACCCTCGTGTCCGCCTATTGGCGGAAGTTGATTCGAAGGGTGACCCTTGTGCCTCTTGCCACCGCTGAAATTAACGGATGCAGTTGACAACTTCATGGCGCCGCGTCCGTCAAACTGCGCTGACGGTGTCTCGATCTGTTGAGGACTGTGTCCGGTCGGATGAATTTGTCGAACCGCGGGGTCCGGTCAGGCCGAAAATGAGGATGGCTAGTGCCCCGAGGGCCAAGGCCCCCGCGCCGGCGATCGTCGCCCAGAAGTAGCTGCCCGTCGAATCCCGGATAAAGCTGAATACGTAGGGATATGACACGCCTGCTATCCCGCTGAACGCCAGTGCGGTTGCGTACAACGACCCGAAATTGGTGCGGCCATATTCTTTCAAGAGGAAATACGCACCGAAGTCTGCCTCTGCCCCGGAACTTGCTGCAACCAACATGACTCCGATCGCAGTTATGGCAATTGGGACGGAGCCGGCGACAGTCATCGAAAGGGCGCCTAGAGCGGCGACGAGCAGAATCGTGACAGCTACTGCTACCTTGTGCTTGGGGAAGATGTCGAGCAACGCACCGCCGCCTAGACGGCCGATGACCATACCGACGCTGAACAGGGTTGTCACGGTTGTTGCTACCGCCAGGCTTACGCCCCCATCGAGGAGCATCGGCTGTAGGTTTGCGATGAACGCCGTTGTTGCCGCTGTCACCGCGACAATGCTGGACGAGAATACCCAGTATCGAGGCGTGCGGAGTACCGCCTTCACGCTGAGGGGTGTGGACAGGTCCGCCGCGGACTCCGATCCGCGACTGACGGGGACGTCTTCTCCATCATGAGGCCGCTCTTTTATTCCAAAGAGCACAGCCGGCATCGAAATCAGCAGCGCGAAACCCGCAAGAATCAAATACCCTGCCTGCCAGCCGATGTTATAAATCGCGAGCGTCACGAGCGGTATTGCGAGCAGTGGTGTAACAGCCGAACCCACGCCGACCAGGCCGAAGGCTTTTCCTGCGCCCTTATCGAACCAGGAGGCCACCGCGCGATTGAACGGGACCATATATGCAAATGACCCGACGATGCCGATTGCTACGGCCAACCCATAGAAGGTGAATTTATTGATGGGCAACGTCGCGAAAAGCACCAGCATGACGATGTACGGGACGAGGCCGGTCACGATGGTGCGACGGGCGCCCCACTGGTCTGCTATACGTCCCGCAAGCGGCCCGCAGGCCGTCAACAGCAAGATGGCTATCGGCGAGACCAGGACTTCACTTGTGCTCCACCCTGTTGCTTGCATGGTGGGTTTGACGAATACGCTCGCGGTGAGGACGAAAAGTACTGCTGCGGATCCGTATCCGATAGCACTGAATAGGACTGTTCGTCCTCCTCTTCTCCATTCCGTACTCTCGCGGTCATCATCGGCAACGGTTTTCTTGACTGGGGACATGATCAACGACCAATCGTTAGTGGAAGCGCAATGGTTCAGGTCTGCTATCTACGTTTCAGGGCACCACTCCATTTGCCTGGCGCTTCGGCCGGATCGGCTGCGCGTGTCTTCGTGTGGGGGTCTTTTGTTCGCACGCGGGCGTCATGGTGCTTCCCGTCGCGGGATTCCTGTGCGTGACGGCGTGGACGTGACGCTCTCCTCGACGTTATGTGCGTCACAACATTGTTTGCCGATCAGTTAGGATTGTCAAGGTGTTCCGTCACGCCAACGGGAGCGGTGTGGGGGGCTCGAATATCAAGTTGCCAAACAGTTCTCGCTGATTCGGAGGTAGTTTCTCTTCGTTGTGGTGACGATGGGGATCATGCTGTGGTGCGTGCTGCGCAGCGATCGATCGGCTGTGTATCGGCCAAGCGGGTTTGGTGCACAACGCTTTACATGAGAGCGTGCGACAACCTGCCCACCGAATTACCGAGGGGTTCGAGTGTGCGGCGACAACGCGACCGCCAAGGGTCCGACAGTCTCCGCGTCGGCCAGATTTGAAACTTCGGTCACGATGCGATGGGCAGCGTCAGCGCCGAGAGCCGGATCGACGAGCGAGTGGAATTTTGCGACCAACGAGTCCCAGCGTCCGCCCAGCCGATCCGCGGGAACAGGCCGATTGACGTCGACCTCGACGGCCTGTTCGCGACCCTCAACGTCGGTGAGCCGGACGACGGTGGATCGGCTCTCGTCGCTGCGGGCCTTGACGGTGACGCGGTTACGAAGGGTGACGACACGAGGGTCGGTCAACGTGGCGGGCGAGAAGGCTTGCTCGCTCAGGTCGCCGGTCGCAAGCGCCATGGCGGTAGTGAATCGCAAGCTGAACTTGCCCTCGAGTGGCGTTGTCGGCTCGTCGATATTGCACACACTCAGGTGGCCGCTCGGGACCAGGAGTTCGATGGTCTCGACCTGCTCCGGCCGCACCCCGGCGTCTCGGAGCGCCAGTGCGCCCTCAATCGCCGAGTGCGTGAGGTAACACGCCGCGTGGTACTTGAACAGAACCTCCGAAATGGCGAATCCCGTCCAGTCCCATGCCGCCGGCGTACCAGTCGCGTCCGATTGGGTGTCGAGGAAGCCCTGGCTTGTCCCGAGGACGTCCGGGTGCGCGGTCAGCCCGCGGGCGGCGAGCGTTGCGGCCCGCATACCGTTCTCCGCCGCCGCGCCGACCTGCAGCGGCTTCGTCATGGAGCCGAACATGGACTTGAGGCCGGCGGCTCGCGCACCCGCGATGCCGAACGCATGGGACCACTCGCCGGTATCGAGCCCGAGGGCGTGCGCGACCGCCGCCGCCGCACCGAAGGTGCCGACGGTGGCGGTCGCGTGGAAACCGCGAGCGTAGTGGGAGGGTTTCATCAGTTGGCCGACGAGGGCCTCGGTTTCGAAACCGGCGACGAAGGCCTCGATGAAGGCACGACCGCTGAGGGCGCTGTTCTCGGCTGTCGCCAACAGCGCGGGCAGCAGCGGCGCAGAGGGATGGCCGTCCATCCGAGAAACGACATCGTCGAAATCGATGGCATGTGCTGCGGTGCCGTTGACCAGAGCAGCCTGGCTGCGAGAGACCCGCTCGCCGGTACCCCACAGCGTTGCCAGCGGCCGACCGCCCTCCTCGAGCGCCTCGGCCCTAACGTGTATGGTCGCAGGCTCGTGGATACCGCCGATCGCGACCCCGAGTGTGTCGAGAATGCAATGGCGAGCGCCGGCGACGATGTCGTCGGAGAGATGTCCGATGGTCCGGACCCTCGAGATGACCTCGTCAGTCAGGGTCGTCATAGGGCAGTGGACTGGGAAGCTCGACGCCGCATCAATGTCGACCGCTCGCCCTGGAAGACGACGTCGCCATTCTGGTTGCGCCCCCAGTGGCGGAACACGACTGTGCCCGGCGCGTCGGGTGCATCGCCCGGAGTGACTGACTGGACTTCGGTGAAGGCGCTGATCGTGTCGCCGTGGTGGACGGGTGCGCGAAACCGTAGTTGAGACCAGCCGAGCTCGGCGACGGCGTGCTCGGCCGTGTCCTGGGAGGCCAGTCCGTACACCAGGGACGCCGTTGCGAGGCCGAACACGAGGCGCTCGTCACCCATCGGCGACCCCTTCAAAAAATGATCGTTGAAATGCGCTTGCGCCGTGTTCATCACCTGTTTCGCCGGCCCGCTGCCCTCGAGCTCGCCGACGGTCGCCGCGCGTGAGTGCCGCATTTTCTGGCCGGGCCGGAAGTCCTCGAACCAGCCGTGGGCGCCGAGTATCGCGCTGTCCGCGTCGTGGTGCTCAGTCATGGCTTTCGTCTCCCTTTGTCGCCGACACCGACCGGTCCTGATGAGTCGCGGTCCATTCGGCGAGGACGGCGTCGGGTTTCTGCTCGCCCAACTTGGGGCCGCGGCCCCGGACCGATGCCGGTGTCGAGCTGAACTTGAGTGGGCTGCCGGCGATCGTCACCGGCGTGGTGGACCCGGGCTGCTCGACCTCGACCAGCATCTTCCGGGTCCGAACGTGTTCGTCGGCGAAGATGTCGGCTGCGGTGTTGACTGGTCCGATCGGAACGCGACCGCCGAGTGCGGCGACCACGTCCGCGGTCGGCCGTTCGGCGAGCCACTCGCCGAGGATCTTTCGTACCGCGACGACGTTGACCACGCGGGCGGTGTTGTCGGCGAACTGGGGGTCGTCGGCGAGTTCCGGGCATCCCATGGTTTTGGTGAGGATTCGCCAGTGCTTGTCGCTGGGTGCGGCGACGGCGATCCATCCGTCCTGCGTCGGCATGATGTCGAACGGTGCCAACAAGGGATGTCCGTTGCCCATGGGCTTCGGGTTTTCTCCGAGGTAGGAGTGCTGGTAGACGATGCGCTCGCAGAGGGCGAGGACGGCGTCATACATCGCGATATCCAGGAATTGCCCCTCGCCGGTATGTTCTGCATGCCGGACGGCCGCCACGACGCCCAGGGCGAGCAGCGTGCCGGGAAAGATGTCCCCGATTCCCGGTCCGGCCTTGAGCGGCGCACCGTCCACGAGGCCGGTGATTCCGGCGAAGCCGCCCATGGCCTGTGCGACGACATCGAACGCCGGCCACGAGTCGTAAATGCTCTCACCGGAGCGGGCGTCGCCGAATCCGCGCAGCGCCCCGTAGACGATCCGGGGATTCACCTCGGCGAGGGCCTCGTATCCCAGACCCATCCGCTCCATGACGCCGGAGGAGAAGTTTTCGACGACCACATCGGCGACCCGAACCAGGTCGCGGAACCGCTCCGCTCCCTCGCTGCTCTTCAAATCGAGAACGATGCTGCGCTTCCCGCGGTTGACGGACTGGAAGTATCCGCCTAGTGCTTGTGCGGGATCGTCCTCTTCACGGAACGGTCCTACGCCTCGTGTCCGGTCACCGGTCAGCGGCTCGACTTTGACGACGTCGGCACCGAGGTCGGCGAGCAGCATCGTCGTGAACGGGCCGGCGAGCATCGAGGTGAGGTCGAGTACCTTGATCCCGCGCAGTGGACCGGTCGCGGGGGCAGTCATGCGACACCGCATTGCCGGGCCCGCTCCAGGACCGCAACGAAGATCCGAGTGGTCGCGGCGTCGATCATCATGCCCTCGAACGCTGCAGCGCCGAGTCCGGCTTGTTCGGCTTCTTCGACGGCGCGTACGGCCGCTGTGGCACGTTTGATTTCGGTGGGGGTGGGTGCGAACACCTGGTTCGCGATGGCGATCTGGCTGGGGTGAATGGCCCATTTGCCGACGCTGCCGAGGGTTGCGGCCCATGTGGCTTCGCGCTCGTAGCCGTCGGGGTTGGAGATCGCGCCGTAGGGGCCGTCGACGGCGTCGAGCCCATGGGCACGTGCGGCGCCGATCATGCGGTTGCGGGCGTAGTGCCACACGTCGCCGGGGTAGCCGTAGACGCCCTCGGCGGCGGCTCCGATGTGACCGAGCCGGATGCCTTGACTGGCGGACAGGTCGCCGACGCCGAGGATGAGGGCCTCGAGACGAGGGGAGCAGGCAGCGATCTCCTCGACGCGTGAGAGGGCCTCGGTCTCCTCGATGAGGACCTCGAGTTTGATCCGACCGACCTCGAGGCCGAGATGGGTCTCGAGTTGCGTCAGAAGGTCTTCGACGAACCAGACATCTCGGGGACCGAAGACCTTCGGGATGATGATGACGTCGAGATTGTTGCCGGCTGCGGTGACGATGTCGACGATGTCGCCGTGGCACCAGGGGGTGCTGACGGGATTGATGCGGACGGCGCGGGTTTTGGAACCCCAGTCGAGGGTGGTGAGACCTTCGATGATGTTCTGCCGCGACTCGATCTTCTTGGCGGCAACGACAGAATCCTCCAGGTCGAGGAAAACGAGGTCGGCGTCGCTCGCAGCGGCTTTGGCGATCATCTTGGGGCTGTGTCCGGGAGTGGACAGTTCGCTGCGGCGGAGTCGGCTAGTGGGCATGGTTTTCTCCTGCTTTCGAAGTCGGTGTTGTTGTCGGTGGCTTGGCGCGGGAGGCAACGAGGTTGGTGCGGACGAACTCCACGACGGGCTGGCCGTGCTGGTTCGTCGCGGTCGTGTGCCAGGTAACGATGCCGACGCCAGGCTTGCTGGCGGACGTGCGCATTCTCAACACCCGCGAACTCGCCGTGATGGTGTCACCCGGATACACGGGACTGCCGAAGACGCAGTCGTCGATACCGAGAAACGGGCCTCCACTCTCGCTGAGATCTTCCACGGACAGCCCGACCGCAGTGCACAGCACAAGCATCGGGTTCAGGACCGTGTCGGGATGACCCTGCGCCCGAGCATATTCGACGTTCAGATGAACCGGCAGCCACGCGCAGGTCGCGGTCGAAAATGACACGTTGTCGGCCTGGGTCAGTGTCCTTCCCCAGTGGTGGGTCATCGACCGACCCACCTCGAAATCCTCGTACTTGTTTCCCTTGGGTACGAGCGGGAAGGAATCGAAGTCGGGGTCGCCCACGTCGTGCGATGTGCGCGAGTCTGCCGACTCACCGGCGACGGTGGAAGACGGACCGGAAGTCCCGTTGAATGTCGAGTACATGGGTCAATCATGACGTGAAATTGAAGTTTGTCAACGAACAAGTTTTCTGCGGATCGAGTCCGGTCAGATAGTGGCGGCCTGGTGGGCGCGTGGCGAATGATGCAGCAGGGGCGAGTGGGACGGCCCAGGAAAAAGAATAGTTTGCTGATCAGTTATTTCTGTTATCGTCGTCGGAGTGGCGCCGATCACGCGGCCCATCGGGCACGGCAACCCGTGCACAGGAGAGGAGCTTGGTTTCGTGAAGTTGGATGCGTGTGTGGTCGGCGTGGGAACGAGCGAGTCCATCGGCAGACCGAGGCGAAGTGCCTTGCACCTGGAGTTCGAGTCGTTCCGAGCCGCGTTGGCGGATGCGAATCTGAAGAAGTCGGATATCACGGGCATGGTCACCAATTGGGGCACCCCGCGTGGCGTGGACTACGACGAGTTCGCCGTGGCCGCCGGCCTGGACCTGACGTGGGTTTCGCAGCTGTGGACCCATGGCCGGTGGGCGGCCACGGCGGTCCAGCAGGCAGCCATGGCAGTGACGATGGGGCTGGCGGACGTGGTTGCCGTGATCAACAGTGCCGTCACGGCGACGGGGTATGCCCTCGAACTGCCTCCGATGAGTTCACCGCTCGGCGGCGTCGATGAGTCGTTCCGAGACGGAGGCGGGCCCTACGGCAACTGGACACTCCACGGCTCGCCCGGAGCCGGGGCCGGCGCCGCGCTGGTCATCGAGCAGTACATGGATCGGTACGGTGCGACATCTGCGGACATGGCGGCAATTCCCGTCACCATGCGCGCTTTCGGCCACCTCAACCCCATGGCCGTACGGCGCGAGGAACCACTCACGGTCGAGCAGTATCTGGAGGAGCCCGAGCTCATGGGCCATATGCGGTCCTCCGATATGTGTCTCGCGGTCGACGGCGCTACATGTCTGCTGGTGACCTCGACGCAGCGGGCGCGGGAGTTGGGTCGACCCATCGTGCATATCGCAGGGATGCAGGGGGTTCCGGCCACTCGGAACAGCTACGACTTCTTTTCCCGGCCGGGCATGGGATCAGGAGTGAGCCCGCGCTACGACTACGTGGCCCCGAAAACCTTCCCCGTGCTGGAGATGGCGGGTGTGGGACGCGACGACCTTGACGGCTTCTTCACCTACGACCCTTTCTCCCCCCTGGTGTTGATGGCGTTGGAGCGGTGGGGCTTCTGCGCAGCGGGCGAGGCCGCCGCGTATTGCCGCGACCAGGGCATCGGACTGGACTCGCCGCTCCCCATGAACACGCACGGCGGGAGCCTGGCGGAGGGGCACCTGTACGGCTACGGGCACATGATCGAAATGGTCCGCCAGCTTCGCGGTGAGGCCGGGAAGCGTCAGATCGACGATGCGAAGTCACTGCTGTGGGGCACTCCGTGGGGCGACGCCCTGGTCCTGACGAACGAGAAGGTGGCCTGACATGGCGGCAAGCCAGAGAAAAGGTGAAGTGGTTGAATTGGAGCGCGTGGACGCTGCACCGGGCCCTGCCCAGCACCAGCACCCCGACAACGCGGGTTTCTGGGAGTCTCTTCACGATGGGCACCTGTCCCTCCAGCGATGTGGCGAGTGCGAAACGTTGCGTTTCCCGATCGCAACGCACTGCTACGAGTGCCTGAGCGGTGAATATGTCTGGGAGTCAATCGATCCGCACGGAACTGTGGATGTGGCGATCCGTATTCACGAAGCCGCCGCAGAGCTTCCCGCGAGCGGCGCCAGCCTCCCCGAGCCGTGGCGAAGCATAGCGCCGTACCTGACGGGAGCGGTCGACATGAAAGCCGGAGTGCGCCTGCCCGGTCGGATCATCTGCACCTGCGGCGAAGCGCTGACGCGCGGTACGCCCGTGCGCGCGGTACTGCTGCCGGCATCCGGCGGAGCGACCGTCTACGGGTTTGCTCACACCTGCGTCGGAACGGAGAAGTAAGTGGACAAGAAGGTAATAGTCGTCGGCGGCGCGAGCGGCGTAGGAGCGGCCTGTGTGCGTTCCCTCGCGAAGGAGGGCGCCTCCGTGGTCTCGCTTGACCGTTCGGAGGAACAAGGCCTCGGCGTCGCCGAACAGGCGGGACAACGTTTCCTCACGTGCGACGTCACCGATCGGGATCAGGTCTTCTCGGTGATCGACGAGGCGGCCGATCTTTTGGGTGGGGTGGACTCCCTGGTTCACGCCGCGGGGATCCTGCTGCAGGGTCCGGCCGAAGATGTCAACGACGAGGACTGGGCCCGCGTCATGGACATCAATGCGCGGGGGCCGATGCTGACGAACCAGGCAGCGCTGCCGCACCTGAAGAAGGGCGACAGAAGCAGCATCGCCAATTTCGCGTCCTCCTCAGCGCTGACCGCATATCCGAACGGCGCGGCCTACGCGGCGTCCAAGGGCGCCGTGACGGCGTGGACTCGGACGATCGCCGTCGAATGGGCTCGATACGGCATCCGGGCCAACGTCATTCACCCGTCGGCGAGGACTGCGATGCTCGAGGATCATCTCGCAAAGATGAACGACGAGGAACTTGCTGCGTACAAGGAGCTGCTTCTGCAGAAGGTGCCGCTCGGTGGTGAGTTCGGGGATCCGGATCGAGACATCGCGCCGGTCATCACGTTCCTGGTCAGCGACGGCGCTCGGTTCATGACGGGGCAGAACATCGCCGTGAACGGCGGCTACTACATCTAGAGCGGAATCCATTTCCTCGGAACGCAGGTGCAATCCCTGCGGCTGACAAAATACTAGTTGGTTGAACACTTATTAAATGTTATGATTCAGGTCACGCCGGCGCCGACTTACTCCGCCATCTGGGCGGACGCCGCCCGGATGGCGGACCCTCTGCGGATTGCGCCCATGACTGCATCGAACTGACAAGGAGAACTGATGGACGTCAAAGAGGTGCCGAATCAGGCACCAGGAGGTTTCTCGATCGGAATTGACGTCGGGGGAACCTTCACCGACCTCGCCTGTGGCAACGGGCAGTCGCTGTGGCGCGCCAAATCGCCGACCGACCGAAACAACTTCGGACGGGGAGTGCTCGGAGCTTGTCAGCTCGTCGCTGATCAAGTCGGCCTCGATCTCGAAACATTTCTCGGGAGGGTCGAACGCTTCGGACTGGGTACGACCGCAGTGACAAACGCGCTCGTCGAGAAGCACGGCGTCAGAGCCGGACTGCTCACCACGGCCGGTTTCGAGGACACCATTTCCATGGCCCGCTCGCGGCGTGTCTCGGAGGAGGGATTCCTCGTTCCGCCATGGAGCCCCATCGATCGATCGGCTGTCGTCGGTGTCGACGAACGCGTCGACCGCGACGGAAAGGTGCTGCAGGCCGTCGATATCGCGGCGGTTCGTTCGGCAGTGGCAAACCTGATCGAGACGCACCAGATCGAGGCGCTCGCCGTCTCGTTCCTCTGGTCTTTCAAGAACGACGAGAACGAACTGGCCGTGGTCGAGTTCGTGCGGCAAGAGTTTCCCGACCTGCCCGTCTTCAGCGGCGTCGAGTTGCACCCCAGTATCCGCGAGTACGAGCGCACCCTGGTTGCGGCCGTGAATGCGGTCCTGTCTACCGCTCTCGACGGTATCGAGGCCCTCGCGCAGGAGCTCGCCGACACCGGCCTTCGAGTTCCGCTGCTGCTGCTCCAGACCAGCGGTGGAACCGTCACCCTCGCCGAGGCACGCCGCTCGCCGGTGATCCTGGTGGCGTCGGGCCCGGCTGCCGGCGTCATGGCTGCGGCCGAGGTGTGCTCGGACGAGGGGATTTCCGACGCGATCTGCGGCGACATGGGCGGTACGAGCTTCGACTTGGCGGTCATCGCCGATTCGCTCCCGCAGCGGTCCGAGCGAGGCGAGCTGCACGGGATGATCCTTGCTCAGCCGCGAATCGACACGCTCTCGATCGGCTCCGGCGGCGGCTCCATTGCCTGGGTCGACGCGCGCGGACTGCTGCGCGTGGGGCCGCGCTCCGCCCGGGCGTGGCCCGGACCGGCCTGCTACGGCAACGGCGGGACGGATGCAACGATCACCGACGCCCTGGTGGTCCTCGGCTACATCGACCCGGCCAGCTTCGTAGGCGGCACGCTTGACCGAGAAGCCTCCGTGCGGGTGTGTGCCACGCTGGGCGAGTCTCTCGGCCTCTCGGCCGAGGAGGCCGCGTGGGGAATTCGCGAGATTGCGCTCGCCGAGATGACCAAAGCGACTCGCCTGCACGCGGGCGCGAGTGGGCTCGACCCGCGCACCCTCACCCTGATCTCCTACGGCGGCAGCGGCGGACTGTTCACGGCGAGCATCGCGGCCGAGGCGAACATCCCCCGCGTTGTCGTGCCCCCCGCTGCGTCGGTGCTGTCCGCCTTCGGGGCGGCATCGGCCGACGTGCGGCGGCAACGGATCAAGTCGGCTGACGTGCTGCTCGATCGGGCCGACGCGGGCGCGATCGGAGCCGATCTCGAGCGGCTCGGCTCCGAGGTGGCACGGGCGGTCGGTAACGATGGGGTCCCTGAGCAGGACCTGACTGTGAACTACGACGTCGGGGTTCGTTTCTTCAGGCAGACGTCCGAGGTGTCGATTGCGCTGCAGACACCGGTCTTCGATGCCGAAGCAATCCGTGCGGCCTTCCTCGAACAGTACGCAGCCCGCTACGGGGTGGGTGCCGTCGGTCAGAAGGCGCAGCTGGAGGTGACGTTCCTCCGCGCAGTCGCCATCGGCCGGCTTCCCCGGGCGACGTTCGCGATCGACACGTCCACGCGCACAGGGGGTGTGGTCGAACCGTCTTCCCACCGGGCCGTGTATCTGACCCGGGCCGGCAGTGAGCAGGTTCCGTGCTACCGGACCCCCGACCTGGTCCCCGGAGACCGCATCGACGGGCCGGCTCTGGCCGACGACGTCGACACCACCGTCTTCGTCCCCCGCGGCGCCACGCTGGTGGTCGGCGAGCGCCGCTCTCTCCGATTGGATGTGAATTCCGATGCAGCTTGACAATATTGCGGTCGAGGTTCTGCGACACCAGTTCGAAGCGTTCTGTGGCGAGGGCGCCGCGACGATCAAACGCACTGCGGTGAGCCCGCTCGTGGTCGAGGGGGGTGACTACTCGTGCACCCTTCTCGACGCCAAGGGGAACTTGGTGACAGGTGGCGGTCATATCGCCTACCACTTCTACGCGGCGACCAATGCGATCGCGGGTGTGTTCATTGAGCACGGTGACGACATCCAGGACGGCGATGTCTTCCTGGCGAACGACCCGCACCGGGGCGGTGGCCTGCACGCGCAGGACATCTTCGTCATGAAGCCGGTGTTCGCCAGGAAGGTCTTGGTGGGGTGGTTCGCAAATTCGTCGCATCTGGTGGACGTGGGCGGTATGCAGCCGGGGTCGTTCGCTCCCGAAGCGACCGACTGCTTCCAAGAGGCGATCCGACTGCCCGCAGTGAAGATCATGAGGGCCGGCGTCGACCAGCGGGACCTCTGGAACATCTTGCTCAACAACGTCCGCATGGCCCACCTGGTCGAGATGGACATCCGTGGCCTGATGGCGGGCGTCGATGTCGGTGCTGCCAAGCTCCGGGAACTCGCTGAGCGGATCGGCCCGGACGCCTTGCAGAACGGGTTCGACGAGCTCAACCGACGGACCGAGGAAGCTGTCCGCGCCGAGATCGCATTGCTCGAGGACGGCGTCTACCGGTCCACGAGTTGGACCGAGTGGAACGAAGAGAAGTTTCGGGTCCCCTGCACGACCACCGTCGACGGCGATTCGATTCGCTTCGACTTCTCCGGGGCGGCACCACAGACGCAGCACTTCTTCAACACGAAGGAGTACATCGTCAAGGGCAAGATCGGCGTCGAGTTGCAGCGTCTGATCGGGCAGGACCTGCCCCTCAACCAGGGGTACTACGACGCGATTGCGGTGTACTGCCCGGTGGGCAGCATGCTCAACTGCACTCATCCAGCACCCGTCGGGGCTGCGCATCTCGCGGCGTCGCACGACGCCAGCGAGGCCGCGTTGCGCACTTTCCATCAGGCGGTGGCGGCTTCGCCCGACAGCGTCAGCCGTCCCTTCCTGTCCAGTTCGCAGACGATGTCCGGGAACTGCGTGGTCACTTTCTCGGGTAGGGGTCTGTCCGGCGCGACGGACTCGTGGATCATGATCGACGGCACCGCCCTCGGTTCGCCGGCCGGCAACGATCGCGACGGCACGGACTTCAACTTCTACCTGGTGGGGCGTCAGGCGGCCATTCAGACGAACGATGTGGAAGTCACCGAGTCCTGGTACCCGCTTCGCTTCAACTACCGGCGTCGGTCGTGTGACGCGTCGGGTGCGGGTCAGTTCCGCGGGGGACGCGGCGTCGACTTCGAATTCACCGTTGACGGCTCTCCGCTGTTGACCGGCAACAGCATCGGAGGGCACGGGCAGATTCCGATGCCCGGGTCGGCCGGCGCCGACCCGGGTCGGCCGAATGCGATCGAACTGCGTGACCCCGATGGCGGGTCGACGCCGATCGGGGTTCTGGCCCAGGGATTCACTCTCCCCGAAGGACACAGCTACGCCATTCGGGCTGCGGGCGGCGGGGGCTGGGGCGATCCTCTCGATCGTGATGTGGCAGCCGTGCTCGCCGATTTCGAGGACGGCCTCATTACCGCTGAGGACGCGAGTGATGTATACGGCGTTGATGTCTCCGACGGCACCACGACGAGCCGGAGCGAGTTGCTGCAGCAGCGTCTCGAGCGCGCCGACCCGGCTTTGATCGAACCGGTTCAGGTCGAGGTGAGCGAGACCGACTCGAGTCGAGCGTTGCCGATTGCGTCCGGTGTCGAGCAGCGCGGCGGGTTCGCGGTGAGCGTTCGCTCGGGTGCGGTCCTCGCGCAGGCCCCCGGACATTGGACCGATGGGTGCCCGGTTCTGGTCGAGCAGTTGGCCGGCGGGGTGGAGACGCGCAGATACCTCGATCCCGGCACCGGGCACGTCCTGCACACCGAGGTGGCGGTGACCGGTGAGCCCAGGACCTTCGAGTCCAGCCCCGCGCGTTGGTCCGCGTGGACGGGTGAACGGATCGGCTGAGCGGCGACGAGCAGCACCGATGAGGTGGTGCCGGGAATCTTTCCCGGCACCGCCTTTTTCGTTCCCAGTGACCTGAAGACCGAACTCGCGCAGATGACCAGGCCACCGTTCGGTGGCCTGGTCTTCGAGCAGGGGTCCTACATCGGGAGGGTGTCGCTACTTTCCGCGTGCGCCGCGATGCTTCGTAGAGCCACCTCGGCGAGGTGTTCGCTCTCCTCGCCCAGCAGTAATCGATCGACCTTGGCGCGTCGCCAATACAGGTGCGCGTCGTGTTCCCAGGTGAAACCGAGCCCTCCGAGCACATGAACGAGCGTCTCGCACGCCGTCTCGAAGCTCGGGGCGCAGTATGCCTTCGCAGCAGACGAGGCAATCGGAAGCTGCTCCGGGGCGTTGTCGGCTGCCCACGCCGCCCACCACACGAGGGAGCGCAGTTGATTGACGGCGACCCAGTCGTCCACCAGGCGATGCTTGATCGCTTGGAACGAACCGATCTGCCGACCGAATGCCGTGCGGTCTCTGGCGTGCTCGATGCCGAGCTCGACCACACGCTCCGCGGCGCCCAGACCTTCGGCAGCAAGAACGACACAGGCGACCTGCCGGGCGCGGTCCCACAGGGCACGTGCGTCCCGGCGAATCACCTCAGACGACGTCAACGTGACGTAACCGAGACCGCGGGTGGCGTCGATCGGGTCGCCGGGCCTGACCTCACCGCTACCCAGGACGAGGTCATCGCCGTTCAGTGCGAGGAAGTGCGAGGCGCCGATAACATCCATCGACGGGCTGTCCCCGGTGAGCGAGCCGTCGAGCACCGCGAGGGCCAGAGTTCCGTCGCTCAGCGCCTGGAGCCGGTCCGTGTCCCCTTCCAGGAGTACAGCACATCGGGCCGCGGTGGCGAGGGAAGGCCCGGCAAGTTGGCGGCCGGCCTGTTCGGCGACGATGGCCATGTCGAGCAGGCTGGCGCCTACACCGCCCGCCTCTTCGGGGATGGTGAGCGAGGAGAATCCCAGCTCGGCGAGAACCTCACGGCCGGGCACGATCCCGCCCGCGGTATCGAGGCTCTTGCGCGCGTATTCGGGTCCGGCCTGATCGGCAAAGAAAGAGCGCGCGTGGTCGGCGAAGTTCCGCTGGTCGTCATTGATGTCGAACTCCATGAGTTCCCTACCTGCTCTCGGATGCTGTGGGCTTGGGCGCGCGGTCCGACGGGAGCCCGAGGACTCGCTCGCCGAGAATGTTGCGGAGGATCTCGTCGGCTCCGCCGGCCAGGGCGACGCCAGGGGTGGATGCCGCCGAATTCGCCCAGCGCCAGTCTCCGTCCCGCGAGCGCGCCAGGACGGCGTCGTCGCCGAGCAGGCGTTGGCCGAGGTCCGCGGTGGCGTGCGCGACGCGAACCGCCGTGAGCTTTCCCGCGCTGGCCTCGGGTCCCGGGCGCTTACCGCGTTCCATGCTCGTCTGCATCCGGTATCCCGTGTAGCGGGCCGCGAGCGAATCGACCAGCACCTTCCCGAGCTCGTGTGTGGCCAGCACACGCTGGTTCGCAGCGAGCCGCGGAAGCCGTTCCGCGGCATGTGCGATCAAGGCATCACTCCGGACACCGAGTTCGCCGCCGCCCCCGCCGACTGCCATTCGCTCGTTCATCAGTGTGGTCAGGGCGACCTGCCATCCATCGTTGACGTCGCCGAGACGCTCGGAGTCGTCGATGACGACGTCGTCGAGGAAGACCTCATTGAAGCTCTGGTGCCCGTTCATCTGCCGCAGGGGTCGGACCGTGACGCCGGGTGCGTGCATATCGATCACGAACATCGTCAGTCCGCGATGCTTGGAGGCGTCAGGATCGGTGCGACACAGCACAATCCCGTACCGGCAGTGCTGTGCAAGTGTGGTCCACACCTTCTGTCCCTGCACGTGCCAGCCGTCGTCGTGGCGCACGGCCCGGGTGCGCAGTGCGGCGAGATCGCTGCCGCTGCTGGGCTCGCTGAAGAGCTGGCACCACAAATCGTCTCCGCGAAGCAGCCTCCGGATGTAGCGTTGCTTCTGGTCCTCGCTTCCGTGGCCCAATACCGTGGGTCCGCACATTCCGAGGCCGACGTGTCCGATCGGTCCCGCGATCCGTGCGCGGTGCAGCTCCTCGTTGACGACGGCCTGTTGGGCGTTCGTTCCGGCGCCGCCACCGTATTCCGTCGGCCAGGTCAAGCCGATCATCCCGGCGTCGAACAAGGTGGCCTGGGTCCGGCGGAGGGCTTGAACCCGGTCCGTGCCGGGCTCTTCCAGATAGGGGCCGTCTGCGTGCTCGAGTTCGTCCGCATGCTCGTCGAGGAACTGGCGCGTCTTACCCCGCAGGTGTGCTTGGTCGGGAGTGTCGTCGAAGTCCATGGGTGGCCTCTCGTTGGTTGGGCGTGGGCGAATGGCCGACCGCGGCGTCTGTGGCGACACCTCAGCCACGCCGGGCCGGGCGTCAACAAAAAATAGTCGGTGAACAAATCTTAGCGGAAGGAGTGTCTGGGGAGAAGACAATCCTTGTTGGTTGACAAATTAAGGTTATGAGGCATGCTGTTGTTATGAGCATCACTCGTTCGGAGTCAATCCCACCACCTCAGGGTCTCGTGAAGGCATACGGTCAGTGGATCGACGGCGCGGAGCGGTACACGCCCGGGGGCAAGCGCCTCACCACCAACTCCCGATGGACAGGTGGCGCAGTTGCCGAGATCGCCGCTGGGGGTCGCGCCGACGTCGAGGCGGCTGTCTCTGCCGCATCCGCTGCAGCAACCGGTTGGCGTGAACTCAAGTCGGGGGAGCGCGGCCGGTTGATGGCCGACATCGCTCACGGGATCCGCGCCGAACGGGAGCTCCTTGCCGAACTCGAGGGCGCCGAGGCCGGTAAGCCCGGTCCACAGGCATCGCGCGAAGTCGATTCCGCCGCAGATTATTTCGACTTCTACGCGGGGCTCGCCAACATCCCTTCGGGTGAGGTGATCGACCTCGGACCGGGTCGGCACGGCTACACGACCAACGAGCCGTACGGCGTCATCGGCGTGATCACCCCCTGGAACGCGCCGCTCAATCAAGCGGCCAGAGCGATTGCTCCAGCGATCCTCGCAGGGAACACAGCGGTGGTGAAGCCGTCCGAATTTACTTCCGCGACCACCCTCGAGCTTGCCCGCATCGCCACCGAAGCCGGCCTCCCCAACGGTGTTCTGAACGTCGTGACGGGCACCGGCGCGGCGGTGGGCCAACCACTGATCGAGCACGCAGACGTGCGGAAGGTGGCCTTCACCGGCTCGGTGCAGACCGGCCGTGCCATCGGACGGACAGCGGCGGACCGAGTGCTGCCGCTCACCCTCGAACTGGGTGGAAAGTCCGCGAATATTGTTTTCTCGGACGCGAACCTGCGGGCAGCCGCGGAAGGCGCGGTACGTGCCTTCACCGGCAATGCGGGTCAGATCTGCAGTGCCGGCACTCGCCTTCTCGTGGCCGACGAAATCTACGACGAATTCGTCTCTCTCCTTCTCGATCAGGTGCGCACGGTGAAGCCGGGTGAGTCCTATGGACACATCGTCACGGAGGAACAATTCACCAAGGTGCAGAAGTACTTCGACGTGGCCAAAGCGGACGGCGCGACCCTCGCGGCCGGCGGTGCCGCGACCGGAGACGGCTGGTTGATCGAGCCGACCGTCTACACCGACGTCACCAACCAGATGACGATCGCGCGTGAGGAAGTGTTCGGGCCTGTCCTGACCGTTCTCAGGTTCGGCACCGAGGACGAGGCTGTCGCGATCGCCAACGATTCCGAATTCGGACTCGCGGCGGGCGTGTGGACCGGAGACGTCGCGCGGGCCCACCGTGTCTCTGCCCGTCTCGAGGCCGGGCAGGTCTATGTGAACGACTGGGTCGCCGGCCTCGTCGAGGGACCGTTCGGCGGAGTCAAGAACAGTGGATACGGCAGGGAGAAGGGCATGGAAGCACTACGTCATTACACTCAGACCAAGTTCGTGGTGGTGAAGCTGTGAGCGACCGCTTCCCCATCCTCGAGCCCGAATACCTTGTGCTCCAGGCCCGTGCCCGCGACTTGGCCGATCGTTGCCTTCCACACGCCGATCGCGCGGACGAATCCGACTCCGTCGACGCCGAAGTGCTCGCCCTACTCAAGGACAGCGGCCTCGCGGCCGTGCAGGTCCCAGCCAAGTACGGCGGCGAGTTCGAGTCTCCCGACTCCCTAGCTGTGACGGTCGTCCGGGAACAACTCGCAGCGGCCTCGAGCCACGTCGACTCTCTCTTCGCCATGCAGGGCATCGGCAGCTATGCGATCGCCGTCGGCGGGACCGACGAGATCCGCGAGCAGTGGCTTCCGCGGGTGGCGCGTATGGAGGCGATCGCCGCGCTGGCTCTGACCGAACCCGAAGTCGGATCGGACCTCAAATCGCTGTCCACCACAATCGCCGAAGACGGCCACGACGTGATCATCCGTGGAACAAAGAGTTTCATCACCAACGGGGGCGACGCCGACTACTACTGCGTTCTGGGCAAGGAAGATGTCAACGGCAGGTCCGGGTATTCCCTGGTGCTCGTGCCCGCGAACACTTCCGGTGTCAGAACCAGTCGTCCTTACCAGATCATGGCCCCCCACGTCCTGGGTGACATCGAGTTCGACAATGTCCGTGTTCCCAACACCCATCGCCTCGGTGAGCCCGGTAGGGGATTCGCGCTCGTACTGGCCACCCTGGCCACCTTCCGAGTTTCGGTCGCCGGCGCCGCCCTCGGCACCGCGCAGGCAGCGCTCGACGACGCCCTCGCGCACACCACGACCCGGAAACAATTCGACAGCCCGTTGGCGCGTCTCGGCCCGATTCCTCAGATGCTGGCGATGTCCTGGACCGAGATCGAGATGGCGCGGGCGTTCACGTACCAGGTCGCCCGCGCCGCCGCCTCCGATCCACGCGGCAGCCTGGACCTGTCGTCGATGGCGAAGATCGGCGCGACGGAGGTTACCGGTCGTGTCGTCGACCGCAGCGTGCAGATGATGGGCCGATTCGGTCTGGTCCGCGGATCCCGCATCGAACGCCTCTATCGAGCGGCCCGGCCGATGCGGGTGTACGAGGGCGCGACCGAAGTACTGCTCGACTCGTTGTCCAAGCAGCTTATCAAGGAGCACTCCCGATGATCATTGACGCACACTGTCACGTCTGGCCGGACGAGATCGCCCGCAAAGTGCTCGCCGACCGGCCCGTCGGCCTGGACCCGGTCCACGACGGCACCCTCGACGGGCTACGACGCACGATGGACAACGCCGGCATCGACATGGCAATGACTCTCGCGGTGGCAAATGCCGGTCGAACCGTCTGGCGCACAAACGAGTTCGTGGGGCGAGTCGACCGCTCCCGTTTCTTGCCGTTCGGTACGGTTCACCCCGATCTCTCGGTCGAGGACAACCTCGCCGCTCTCCGTGAGAACGGCATCATGGGCGTCAAGCTCCACCCGCTCTTCCAATCGGTCGCCTTTAGTGACACAAGGACGCGTGAGATCCTCACTGCCCTGGCCGAGAACGACGTCCCGGTGATCGCGCACGTCGGCTCCGGAGGTACCGAAGAGCAGAACGACCGGGGAGCGCCGCGCGATCTCAACGCGATGATGAAGCACATCCCCGGACTCCGGCTGATCGCCGCGCACTATGGCGGTTACCAAGTGCTGGATGAGGCCGAGCAGTGGTCGGTGGGGACCGGGGTGTACCTCGAGACCTCGTGGCCACCGAGCATGGGCACCCTCCCCGTCGAACGGATCAGGCGGATCATTCGAGAGCACGGCGCCGATCGCGTCGTGTACGGCTCGGACTGGCCGATGACCGACCCCGCGACGGAAATCGCGGCCATTCGTGCACTCGGTCTGAGCGCCGACGAGGAACGCGGCGTCCTGGGCGGCAACCTTGCCCGCCTGCTGCGACTGGAATTGCCGGCGAACACCTGACTCCTCGAACGCTGTTTCAGGAGAGGGCTACCCGGCCTGCACACCATTTACGACGCGATGTCGAACGGCGAAACCCGGCTCGACGCCGCCCCACGACTACCAGGAAGCTGACCATGACCTCCATCGACACCGCCGCAGAGGAGCCGGTGCTCGTCTCCGACGACCGCGGCGTGCGCATCATTACGTTGAATCGGCCCGCTGCGCGCAATGCGGTCAACCTCGAGATGGCCACCGCGATCGACGCGGCGCTCACCGAGTTCGACGAGCGCCGCGACCTCACGGTTGCCGTCCTGGCGGCGAACGGGCCGACTTTCTGCGCGGGCATGGACCTGAAAGGGTTTCTGCGCGGGGAGCGGCCGATCACACCGAGGCGAGGATTTGCGGGACTAGTACAGGAGCCCCCACGCAAGCCCCTCATCGCCGCGGTCGACGGTCCCGCGGTCGCGGGTGGCTTCGAAATCGTTCTGGCCTGCGACATGATCATCGCCGCGGAAAGTGCGTTCTTCGCTTTGCCCGAGGTGAAGCGGGGCCTCGTCGCCGCCGGAGGCGGCCTGCTGCGGCTGCCCGGGCGGCTGCCCTATCCATTGGCGATGGAGTTGGCACTCACCGGCAAAAATATGTCGGCACGCGAGGCCGCCGAGCGCGGCCTGGTCAACAGGATCGTCGAGCCCGGCACGGCGGTGGCCGCCGCGCTCGAACTCGCAACGGAGATTGCCGCCTGCGGTCCGCTGGCGGTCGCGGCGACCAAGCAGATCATCCAAGACAGCCCGAGCTGGCCAGCAGCCGAAGCGTTCGCACGGCAATCCGAGCTGACCGCGCCCGTGCGGTCGTCGGCAGACGCCATCGAGGGTGCGCGTGCCTTCACTGAGAAGCGTGTACCGGTGTGGACAGGCGCATGACACGCGGCGGTACGTGCGAATCAGAGAGGACGAAGATATGGATTTGGACCTGACAGGCCGTGGGGTCATTGTGACCGGGGCGAGCAAGGGGCTGGGCCGGGCTGCGGCCCGGACATTGGCGGCCGAGGGCGCGTATGTGCTCGCCGTGGCGAGGACAGAGGCGAGCTTGAACGAGTTGGCGGCGGAGCAATTCGCCGGCAAGATCGAGCCGCAGGTGTGCGATATGCGCGACCGGGAACAAGTGGCCGGTCTCGCGAAGATCGCGGTCGAGCGGCTGGGGCGTCTCGACGCGGTCGTCAACAACGCAGGCATCGCGCCCGCAGCTGACTTTCTCGAGATGGATATGTCGGTCTTCGATGAGGTCATGGAGGTCAACGTGACATCGTTGGCCGTCCTCTCGCAGGCCGCCGCGCGCCATTTCGTCGACTCGGGTTCTGGTGGCCGGATCATCAACGTGGTCTCGACATCGGGAATTCTCGGCAAGGCCACACTCGCCGCGTATTCGGCGTCGAAGGGTGCCGCTATCCAGATGACGAAGGCCCTCGCCGCCGAATGGGCTCGGCACGACATCCAGGTCAACGCCATTGCTCCCGGCGCCTTCGCCACCGAAGCGCAGTCGTATGTCACCGGCAACCCGGACGTTCTGGCGAAGAGAGTGCGTAAGATCCCGGCGCGTCGTATGGCCGAGCCCGACGAGATCGGACCCCTGGTCTGCTATCTCGCGTCGGAGAGTTCGAAGTTCGTGTCCGGCGCCGTCTACGTAATCGACGGCGGCGAGACTGCAAAGCAGTGACGTTCGGCCTCGACGTCTTGCGTCGAGGTAATGGCCGAGTTCCATTAGGGCAAAATAGTTGTTGGCTAACAGACAATAATTCTTGGGAGTGACCATGCGAGATGCGGTAATCGTTGATGCCGTCCGTACACCTATCGGCAAGCGGAAGGGAGCGTTGGCGGACATCCACCCCGCGGTCATCTCCGCAACGGTCCTGCAAGCACTGACCGAGCGCAACAACATCGACCCGAAAATCGTCGACGACGTTGTGTGGGGCTGTGTGAGCCAGGTGTCCGAGCAGGCGAGCAACGTCGGCCGAAACGCGGTGCTCACCGCGGGCTGGCCCGAGACCGTCCCGGCGACATCCGTCAACCGTGCGTGCGGATCAAGCCAGCAGGCCGTCAGCTTCGCGGCTGCTGGAATCATCGCCGGCTTCTACGACTTCGCCGTGGCCGGCGGGGTCGAATCGATGACCCGAGTGCCGATGGGAAGTGCCGCCCAGGACGGTCAGCCGGCGCCCACCACTCTGCTGGAGCGCTACGGTGTCCAGGGCTTCAACCAGGGCATCGGTGCCGAGATGATCGCGGAGCGCTGGGGAATGTCCCGCGCAGCGCTCGACGAGTACTCGCTGCGGTCACACCGGCTGGCGGCCGAGGCAACCGACGCGGGGGCATTCGCCTCACAGCTGGTACCGCTCGGCGGCCTCGACGCGGACGAGGGCATTCGCCGGGGCGGGACACTCGAGAAGCTCGCCACCCTGCCGACCCCCTTCAAGGAGGACGGAGTGATCTCGGCGGGAAACGCCTCACAGATTTCGGACGGCGCCGGCGCCCTGCTCCTGACGTCGTCGGAGGTTGCCGGCAGCAACGGCCTCACACCGATCGCGCGTATTCACACCGCGGTCGTGGCAGGTGACGATCCCGTGATCATGCTGACAGCCCCGATCCGGGCGACGGAACTGGCACTGAAGAAGTCCGGACTGTCGATCGACGAGATCGGTGTGTTCGAAGTCAACGAGGCGTTCGCGTCGGTCCCGCTGGCGTGGCTGGCCGAGACCGGAGCGAAGGAAGATCGGCTCAATCCTCTCGGCGGAGCCATCGCCGTCGGGCACCCGCTCGGAGGATCCGGTGCCATCCTGATGACCCGCCTCATGAATCACATGCGAGACAACGGTATTCGATATGGTCTCCAGACCATGTGTGAGGCCGGCGGCCTGGCCAACGCGACGATCCTCGAGCTGCTCTAGTCAACGAACCCACCCACGTTCGTTGAGCCCCAAAGATTTCGAAGAACAAGGAGAAGAACAATGCAGGTAAACGGATCCGTTTTCGCTATAACGGGCGGAGCGTCCGGCCTCGGGCTCGCCACTGCGAAGCGACTGCTCGACGGCGGCGCAAAGGTGGCACTCATCGACCTCCCCAATTCGGACGGCGAAACGCTGGCAAAGGAACTCGGTGACAACGCTCTTTTCGCAGCTGGAGACGTAACCGACGAGGTCTCGTTCGGCGATGCACTGGATGCAGCCGAGACTCTGGGGCCGCTCCGCGGACTGGTGCACTGCGCCGGCAGTGGTCGCCGGGTCCGAATCCTGGACAAGGAGGGCAACCCTGGGTCCCTCGCCGACTACGAGTTCGTCATCAAGCTCAACCTGATCGGCAGCTTCAACGCGCTCCGTCTGGCGGCCGCACGGATGGCCAAGCACGAGGCGATCGACGGCGAGCGCGGCGCGATCATCATGACGGCGTCCGTCGCGGCCTTCGAAGGCCAGATCGGTCAGATCAACTACTCCGCAGCGAAGGCAGGAGTCGTCGGCATGACGATCACCGGTGCACGCGATCTCGCCAGCAAGAACATTCGCGTGTGCACCATCGCCCCCGGCATCGTGGACACGCCGCTGCTGGGTCGGCTGCGCGAGGACATCCGTGACGGACTGGCGGCCAGCGTTCCCAATCCGTCCCGGCTCGGGTTGCCCGAAGAGTACGCTCACCTGGCTCTGAGCATTCTGGAGAACGGTTACCTCAACGGCGAGACGATCCGCCTCGACGGTGCTCTCCGCATGGCACCGCGCTAGGCATCGCACATGGCTGACTTGGAGTACACCGTCGAAGGCGGCGTGGGGACGATTCTGCTCAATCGCCCCCACGCGAAGAACGCCTTCACACTCGAGATGATCGACGCCTGGGCGGCTGCGCTCCGGTCGGCGCGCACGGATCCGGATGTACGGGTCGTCGTGGTCACCGGCGCCGGGGGAGCATTCTGCTCAGGTATCGACCTGTCGGTGCTCGACGCCGTCGGTGCCGAACCGATGGCCTTAAAGACCATGCTGACCGAAGGAGTCCACCTGGTCGCCCGCGCCGCGGACGATCTGACCAAGCCTCTCATCGCTGCCGTGAACGGTGCCGCGGTGGGAGCCGGGCTGGATATGGCACTCATGTGCGATATTCGTATCCTCGCGGAGTCGGCCCGGCTGTCGGAGGCATACATCCGCGTCGGACTCGTACCAGGCGACGGCGGGTGCTACTACCTGCCGCGCCTGGTCGGCATGTCCAAAGCGCTCGAACTGTTGTGGACCGGCGACTTCGTGGACGCGGCCGAGGCCTTGCGAATCGGTCTGGCAAACGCCGTTCATCCCGACGACGAGTTCACCGACGGTTATCGGCGCTTCGCGGACAGACTCGCCGCACAACCACCGATCAACATCGCGATGATCAAACGAGCCGCCCAGCAATCCGTCCATTCCGATCTGCGGACCGCGCTCGATCTGATTTCCTCCCACCTGGCCGTCGTGCACGGGACGAGGGACTCTGCCGAGGCGCGCGCCGCGTTCGCCGAGCGGCGCACCCCCACGTTCGAAGGCAGATGATTCCGATGAACACAACGGAACCGGTAACACTCGACGCATCCGACGGCGTCACAACCATCACGCTGAACCGGCCCGAACGCAAGAACGCGATCGATACCGAGATGTGGCACACGCTCAGCGAGATGCTGCGGGAAATTCGCAACGACCCGGACACGCGTGTCGTGGTCCTGCAAGGCTCGGGCGACGCCTTCTGTGCGGGCGCAGATGTCGCCAAGAGCAAACATCAGGAGCATCCGATCCCGCGGCTGCGCCGTATCGGCGACGTAGCATCGTCGCTGTTCGAATTGCCAATGCCCGTTATCGCCAAGGTGGACGGGGTGGCAGCCGGTGCCGGGGCCAACATGGCGTTGGCCTGCGATCTCGTCGTCGCATCCAGCAGGGCGCGGTTCAGTCAGATCTTCGTGAAGCGGGGGCTCTCCCTCGACTTCGGTGGATCCTGGCTGCTCCCGCGAATCGTCGGGTTGCAGCAGGCGAAGCGCCTTGCGATGCTCGCCGAGGTGATCGACGTCGACGAGGCATACCGCCTGGGAATGGTGACCTGGGTTCGCCCGCCCGAAGAATTGGACGGCTTCGTCGCCGACCTCGCTGGACAGCTGGCAGCACTGCCTCCGATCGCCATGGCGCAGACCAAGAGCCTGCTCAACGAGGGCGTCGGGATCGACCTACCCGCCGCGATTCGGAACGAGGCCGCTGCACAGGCGGTCAATTTTGCCACCGACGACGCACCTGCCGCGTTTCGGTCGTTCCTCGACAGATCCGACCCACCGAGCTATACGGGCCGATGGTCCGTGCGGTGAGCGACACCCGCCACGCCCTGGAAGGGTACCGATGGAGTTCCTGAACCTTGCCGCCGTAAGAGAGCCCGAGCGGCTCGTCGAGTTGCGGCACCGAGTACGCGCATTTCTAGCCGACGAAACCTCGTCGGGTCGAATCACCCCACACAGCGACCAGTGGCTCGCCGGCTGGGACCCGGGTTTCAGCCGCCGGCTCGCCGAGCAGGGTTGGATCGGGATGGCCTTTCCGGCCAAGTACGGCGGGTCTGCCCAGGGCGCGCTGGCTCGTTTCGTCGTCACCGAGGAACTGCTGGCGGCAGGTGCACCGGTCGCTGCGCACTGGATCGCGGACCGTCAGTCGGGGCAGGCTCTCCTGTCATTCGGGTCCGAGGAGCAACGACAGGCGTTCCTGCCCGTCATCGCGCGGGGCGAGTGCTATTTCGCGATCGGCATGAGCGAGCCGGACACCGGGTCGGATCTTGCCTCGGTGCGGACCCGCGGAGCCCGAGTGGATGGTGGCTGGAAGGTCTCAGGCACGAAGATCTGGACCAGTGGAGCGCATCATGCGCACGCGATGATCGCGTTGATCCGCACCGAGCCGCTCGGCGAGAAGCGCCACGCGGGGCTGACACAGGTCATCGTTGAGCTCCCTGATCCGAGCGTCGAAGTGCGACCGATCAAGCTGCTGACCGGAGAGCATCACTTCAACGAGGTCGTCTTCCACGACACCTTCGTGCCGGATTCGCGCGTCCTGGGCGAGCCGGGGGCGGGGTGGAAGCAAGTAACCAGTGAGCTCGCCTTCGAGCGAAGCGGTCCCGAGCGCATCCTGTCGACGTTCCCACTCCTCGTCGAGGCTCTCCGCGAGTCGAATCGGCAAGGGGAGACGGTGGATCGCGTTCGCTTGGGGGAGCTGATCTCGCGTCTGTGGGCCCTCCGACAGATGTCACTCGCGGTCGCCGGGCGACTCGAGCAAGGGGACGATCCGGCGGTCGCCGCGGCCATGGTCAAAGACCTCGGGACCACCCTCGAGGGGGACCTCATCGACAGTGTGCGGATGATGGTTGGCATCGAGCCGGACCCGGCCGCGTTGAGCCGATTGCCGCGGATGCTCGCGGAGGCGTTGCTGCACAGTCCCGGATTCACTCTGCGCGGCGGTACGAACGAAATTCTGCGCGGGGTCGTAGCGAAAGCGGTGAATGTGTCATGAGTGAGATCATCGAGGCACTGACGGAGGCGGTCGAGGACGCGTGTGTCCGGCATCCGTCGTCGGCGGATACGAACTGGAACGCCGCACTGTGGTCGGCACTCGATCAGATCGGCATCACCCTGTTGTCGATCGACGAGGAGGAGGGCGGCTCGGGGGGTGACGTCTCCGCTGCCGCCGCTGTCCTGGAGGTCCTCGGAGAGTATTGCGCCGAGGTCCCCTTCGTGGAGACCGCGCTGCAGGGGGCATGGCTTCTCGCCTCCTGTCGTGCCGAGATCCCGGCCGGCCCGATGACTGCTGCGGTCGCAGGATCCGGCGTAACTCTGGCGGAGGAATCCGGCGCGTGGACGATCGACGGCGAGCTGACCCGAGTTCCGTGGGCTCGGATCGCAGAACACCTGGTGGTCTTGGCGGGGCGACACGTAGTGCTCCTCGGCCGCAACGACTTCGAGATCGAGGCCGGCACCAACGTGGCGGGGGAGCCGCGCGACCGGGTGACGATGCGCCGTGTGTCACTCCCGGCGAGCAGCGTCCATTCCGTTCCTGAAGACTCCGATGTGACCGAGGAGCTCTTCGTCGCACGTGGCGCCGTGGGTCGTATGGCGATGTCCTCAGGAGCGTCCCGCAGGGCACTTCGGATGTCGCTGGCGTACGCCTCGGAGCGAACACAGTTCGGGCGGCCCCTGGGTGCCTTCCAATCCGTGCAACACCAGATTGCGAGGATGGCCGGCGAGGTCATGCTCTGCAAGACGGTCTCCAAATTCTCGGCGATGGCGCTGGACGAGAAGGAGCCATCGTGGCAGTTCGAGGTCGCCGCGGCGCAGGTTTCCACGGGAGAAGCCGCGGGCACCGTTGCGAAAATCGCACACCAGGTTCATGGAGCGATCGGGTTCACCGAGGAGCACGATCTCCGGTTGTGCACCACCCGGATCTGGAGTTGGCGAGACGAATTCGGGGGCGCACGCCGGCGAGCCGAAGAAGTGGGAGCCCGCGCGCTGGACGCCGGCGCAGCCGGTCTCTGGCCATTGCTCGCTGGAAAATAATGATCGCTGTGCGCGTCGGGTGAACCCGTCGTGACGAAACAGAACCTCCGCTCCGATCCCGGAGCGGAGGTTCTGTATTCGGGCAGGGAACGCTCAGGTGGCGTTCGCCTGGCTCCAATCCTCGAGCACGGTCGCCGCATCGATGGCGTGGGTCGGCATGGGCCGGGGAGCACCCGGTTCGGTTCGTGAGAATCGGGGGGCGGCGACGGGCTGAACGATGCCGTTCAATTCCTGCACGATGCCGCGCTGAACCATGTGATCGTGACGAGCGGCCTCGTCGAAGGAAAGCACGGGTGTCACACATGCATCGATCGAAGCGAAGGCGTCGATCCAGTGCTGGCGTGGCCGGGCGCCGAAGGCCGTGGTGAGTCGCTCGCGTATCGCAGGCCACCCGGATCGGTCGTGCTGGTCCGGAAGGTCCTCTCCCTCCAAGCCAACGGTTTCCAGCAGCCGCTGGTAGAACTGAGGTTCCACCGCCCCCACCGCCATGTAGCCGCCGTCGGCGCATTCGTAGGTGTCGTAGAAGGGTGCCCCGCCGTCCAAGAAGTTGGTGCCGCGTTCGGCGTTCCATGCGCCACCGCCGTACATCGACCACAGCATGTGCGCGAGGCTGCTGGCCCCGTCGATCATGGCGGCGTCGATGACTTGGCCCGACCCGGATCTCTCGCGCTCCCACAACGCCGCCAGAACACCGACCAAAAGAAACATGGAGCCGCCACCGTAGTCGCCGATGAGGTTGAGCGGCGGCACCGGTCGTTCGCCGGTGCGGCCGACGCTGTTGAGGATGCCGGCGATCGAGAGATAATTGATGTCGTGCCCGGCCGCCTGCGCCAGCGGCCCGCTCTGCCCCCACCCGGTCATCCGGCCGTATACGAGGCGGGGGTTCACCTCGAGGCAGGCGTCGGGTCCGAGACCGAGACGTTCGGCTACACCGGGGCGATATCCCTCGATCAGTATGTCCGAGTGCTGCACCAACTCGAGGACGGTCGCGCGATCGGTAGCCGATTTGAGGTCGGCGGTAACGATCCGCCGACCGCGCAACTGCTCGTTGCGACCGTTTGTGCCCAGCCCGAACGGCGCGTCGGGACGCTCCACCCGGACCACGTCGGCACCCAGATCGGCAAGGATCATTCCAGCGTGCGGGCCTGGGCCGATGCTGGCCAGCTCGACCACTCGGATTCCTACCAGCGGTCCTGTCATGGGATGCCTCATTCCGCCCGCAGACGAAAACACGTCGCAGGTCGTTCGTATGCGTATTGAGTCCGATGTGTGCAAATGCGATGCGATCAGATAGTCAGGCCGGGCGGCGCTCCGGTCCGCCGCCGGCCGGCTCTGCGGCGAGATTGCTCATCACCTGATCGATGAAGGTGGTGAGCACGGCACCGGAATCGATTCCAGCTGTCTCCAGCTTCCACAGGTAGCCCACCCCGCGCAGTTGCGCGACGATCATCGCGGCCTGTTCATCGGGGTCGATGCCTTTGCGGATGGAACCGTCGTGCAACCCGTTCTTGATGTAGGCGGCGATCCGAGACCGCTGGTTTCGATGAAAGTCGATGAATCGCTCGCGCAATTCGGGGACCGGCCCCACCGCCTCGAAGATCAGGGCATAAAGAGTGGCCAGCGACCGCGGACTCTTCTGGTAGGCGTTCTTGATCTCGGTCAGCATGACCCGCAACGTGTCCAGACCCGTGAGGTCGTGCACCTCCGGCTCGACAGTCTCTACATCCCAGCGCACTACGATCTCTTCGACCAACGCCTCGAGGAGCTTGGCCTTCGATCCGAAGCGAGCGGTCGCGAGGCTACGGCTGTAACCCGCCCGCTCGCCGACGGTAGCCAATGTCATCGACTGGTAGCCGCCGTCGGCGACAAGCTCTCCCGCGGCGCGGAGGAGGAGGCGGGTGGAGCGTTCCGAGCGGACCTGGTGGCCGTTGAGCGTCTGCTGGGCTCTCATAGCTAAAGATACTAGTTCAGCAACCAATTTTGTTCTACCCCCGTGAAACGCGGTGACGTCTTCTGCTCGGTAGCCGTGCAATAGCGCTCTGCGCTATCGAAAAGGTGTGGGCGGCAACAACCGATCGGAAACAAGACGCTGCATGATTTCGGAGGTACCTTCGAAGATCTTGGTGAGGCGAGCGTCCCGCCAGTAGCGTTCGATCGGGAAGTCCGTCGTGTAGCCGGCACCGCCGTGAATCTGCAGGGCCTCGGAGGTCACGCGTTCGGACATCTCGGCGGCGGCGTACTTCAGCATCGCGGCCCGCGCATCGGACGCCTCGCCGGCGTCGACATCGGCTGCCACCTCATACATCAGTGCGCGACAGAGCTCAATCTCTGTGGCCATGGTGGCGATCTTGAAACGGGTCGCCTGGAAATCGCCGATGGCGTGACCGAACTGTTCGCGTTCCTGCACGTACTTGATCGAGTCCTCGAGGGCACCGCGCGCGAGGCCGATGGAGCGTGCGGCGGTATGGATCCGCGGTGTCAACATTCCCGCAGCTACCCTCGCAAAGCCTTGGTCGGGCTTGCTCGGGTCCTGCTCGTACCCGAGCAGGGCATCCTCCGGAACGAAACAGTCGTCGAACGAGAGCTCGAACGTCTGCCACCCGTGATAGCCGATCTTCCGCACCGGTGTTCCCGTGCATCCGGCAGGGAATTCGCCGCGATTCTTGTACGTGATGAAACGGCGAATTCCCTTGTGCCGATGAGCAGCGTCGTACGGTTCCGTCCGTGCCACGACGACAATACCGTCGGACTGGTCGGCGAACGTGCACCACATCTTCTGTCCGTTGATCAACCACCCGCCGTCGACCTTGTCCGCACGGGTACGGATGGAGGCGATATCGGATCCCGCGCCGGGCTCACTCATCGCGAACGCGCCGAGCCACTCACCGCGGGCGGCTCGGGGCAGAACTTCGGCGCGCTGGGAAGGGTCGAGTATCGCGGCGATACCGGAGCGGGTGATGATGCTTGCAACGCTCATCCACGCACGGGCCAGCTCCTCGGTGATCAGCGCGTATTCGAATACACCGAGACCGAGGCCACCGTTCTCTTCCGGAATCAAGATTCCGAAAAAACCGAGATCGCCCATCTTTGCGCGTAGAGAGTCGGGGATCAGGCCGTGCACGGGATCCAGCTCGTTTGCGATCGGGAGGACCTCCTGCATGGCGAAATCGCGAGCCATTTTCTGGATGGCCTGGCGCTCGTCGGTGTGATACGCACGCGGAATGCTGGGTCGTGGATCGACAAGTGAACGGCTCATGAGATGCCCCGTTTCTTAGTTAGTTGACAAGCAATTTAGTGTACGTTAGTAGCTACCGATGCCGGCAGCAAGAGCCGCCGCCGCAACGGGCGACCGGAATGGTGCCGCGCGATGACGCGCGAGACAAGGACCAACACATGACGAAACGCACGGAGTTCTGGACCAATTTCACCTCGAGGGATCCACGCGAGGCCGCGACCGAAGCCGCACGACTCGAGGCCGATGGCTGGGACGGCGCGGTCATGGTCGATTCGCAGGCAATGTACCCCGAGGTGTGGACCTACCTTGCCACCTGCGCGCAGGCAACCAGTCGAATCACGTTGGCGACGGGTGTCACCAACCCGATCACGCGTCACCCTTCGGTGACTGCTGCGGCCGCGGCGTCTCTGCAGGTCATCTCGAACGGGCGTGCCGTACTGGGTATCGGTAGGGGAGACTCCGCGCTGGCCTACGTCGGTGCTTCACCCATGCCGATCGCACGCTTCGAGCATTATTTGGAGGTGTTGCAAACCTATCTGCGCGGCGAGATGGTGTCGATGGAGGACGCCGGTTCGATGCTCGTCGACGCCAGAATCGGCTTTCGTGATCTGGCCATCGAATCGGGTCCGGCGGGAAGCAGCCTGAAGTGGTTGGCCGACTACGACGTCCCCAAGGTTCCGATCGAATCGTTCTCGACCGGCCCCAAAGCGATCGCTTCATCCGCCCGAGTCGCGGAGACCGTCGTCCTCGGGCTGGCAGCGGACATCAACCGCGTCACCTGGGGTGTCGATCTCGCGAGAACTGCGGCTGCCGACACCGGAAAGGAAGTCGGAGTGGGATGCGTCGTGATTGCGATGCCACAGGAGGACATCCGAATTGCGCGTGAAATCGTCAAGCCCACGGTGGCGACCATGGCCCGGTTCTCGGTGATGAACAACAAGGTAATCGGTCCGGCAACTGACGCTCAGGCGCAGATCATGCTGAAGATCGCCGAGGTGTACGACATGAACCGGCACGGCGAGCAGGCACCCCAGGCCCGGGTGGTTACCGACGAATTCGTCGACCAATTCGCCATCGTCGGTAGCGTCGACACCTGCGTCGACCGGCTCGGCGAATTCATGGACCTGGGCCTGGCCCGCATGACTCTGGTGATGCCCTACACGCGGACTCCCGAAGTGGCGCATTCGTACAAGCTGTTGGTGAACGAGGTTCTGCCGCGCCTGCGCGCCTCCTGACGAGGAGAGACTCCCCGATCCCGATGGCTTGCAAACTCGCAGACCATCAGGAACGGGGAGTCCCGCTGCCTACGCGCGTCCGTCTTCAGAGCGGAATTACCACTGTGCTTCGTAAATCGGATCGTCCGGATACAGACCACCGAACCGCGAGGTAGCCGGGATGCCACCGAACACATCCCCGAAGTCGGCGATCTCGTCGAAAACCTGCGCATAGTCGAAGACTACGGTGCGGCGCAGGACTTTCCACTCACCGTCCCGCTGTTCGCAGAAATCCCGATACCGGCCACCCATCATCTCGATACGATTCGCGGCCGGAAGCACCATCACGTACACCACCGCAGTCTCCCGCCGGGCAGTGCTGCCGTTCACGTCGATCAGCGTGTTGGTGATGTAGTGATGGGAGCGGTGTTCGCTGCTCTTTTGACCACGGTAGGCCCATTCGCAGAACTCGTGAGCCGATCCGTCGAAGGCACCGTGGTTGTCCGTCGCTTCCGGCCAGAAGGTCGACTTCATCGTCTCGACGTCCTTTCGGTCCATGGCGCGGCAGTAGAGAGCCATGTTCTCGTACAGCTTCTGTTTATCGAGAAGATCGATGATTTCCTCGCTGGAGACCTGCCGAGCCGGGCTGGGCTCCGTGCTGATTGTGTTGTCCATCGTGCGGCCTTTCGTCGGATTCACTTCTTCGATCGGGTTGAAGGGGAGCCAGATTGGCGCCGAGAATGCCGGTCGCTGCCAGGGCGGCGATGACCACTCCACAGATGCGCCGCTCGATGCAGCGACAGGTTGGTGAGAAGGCTCTCGGCGAAGATGAGCAGACCACCTCGGTCTTTGTATGTCAACCAACTAACTTTGCTGGCCTCGCCGCGGCTAGCGGAAGCAAGAAGCGCGACGGGAAATTCTCTAGCCGCACGGATTTGCGCGTAGGGCCCCATTCGCCGACGAACCGTCCGGCGCGGGATCTGATCCCGTCGGGGACGGTGACGGCATGGTCGACGACCGTCTCTGCAGAAAAAAATTGTGAGTTGACAAGCAAGTTAAAAAGGCAGATCGTATGTGTGACGGACAACACCATGGACACGCCGATGACGGGCGCAGCGGATCACCGCCGCCCATTCGGTGTCGATCCCCGTGTCTTCGCCTTCCGCCCACCGCCATCCACGGAGGACCACACGTGTCTCAGCGCCCCGAGCTCGACGTTCAACGAATAATCGACGACGCACCGTTCTCAACTCTCCAACGCACGTCGATAGCCATGGTGATGCTCATCTCCATGTTCATCGGGTTCGACGCACTAGTCATGGCGATCACAGCACCGTCGATCGCCGCAGACTGGGGAACCAGCACGGCCGGTCTCACGCCGGCGATCGTCGCGTCCCTGGTCGGCATGATCATCGGTAGTGCGCTGCTCGCTCCGCGAGCCGACCGGTATGGCAGGCGTCCCGTGTTGATCTGGGGAGTCGTCCTGTTCGGCATCATGACGCTTGCCGTGGTCGCCGTGAACGACCTCGAGCAGATGTTCGTATTGCGTTTCATTGCTGGTATCGGACTCGGTGCCGTGCTGCCCAGCACCTTCGCGTATGGCGCGGAGTTCGCGCCGAAACGTCGGCGCGCCACCGTCGTCACCATCGTCGGTGCCACGAGTGCCGGCGGTGGCTTCCTCGGCAGCCTCCTGGCCACCGCGATCGAACCGGCGTTCGGCTGGCGATCGGTGTTCGTTCTCGGCGGAGCGCTCCCGCTCGTCCTCGTGCCGGCGTTCCTACGCTGGCTTCCGGAGACGATTCAATTCCTGACGCTCGCCGGCAAGGCAGACCGGGCGCGGACGATGTTGCGGTCCATCGATCCTCGGGCGGTCAGCTCCGTAGACGGGGGACTCTTCATGAGTGATCACCGCGACGGCGGCAAGCCGTCGGTGAAACTCCTCTTCGCCAAGCAGCTCGCCCCGGTGACCGTTCTGCTCAGTATCGTCTTCTTCAGTGCAGTGTTGCTGATCCTATTCTTGATGTCCTGGATTCCGTCGGTGCTCACCGATGCCGGCATGTCGACCGGCCACGCCGTGGCAGCCTCGGCAGTCTGCAACCTGGGTGCGATGTTCGGCGGTATCACCATCGGCATGGCCGCAGATCGCAGCGAGCGCCCGTGGCGCATGTTGAGCGTCTGCTTCGCCACCGCCGCTGTCGCGATCGTGGTTACCGCGTTATCGCTCGGATCCGTTGTCGCTTTGATGATTTCCGTGTTCGTGGTGGGGGCGTTCGCCATCGGGACCCAGATCTGCGTCAACGCCGTAGCCGCGGCCTTCTACCCGAGCTGGCTGCGGGCGACCGGTATGGGTGTCCTGTCGGGATTCGACCGGGTCGGCTCCGTCGCAGGTCCCGCAATCGGCGGGGCGCTTCTCGCGGCTCACGTTCCGGCGAAGTCTATCTTCCTGTTGGCCGTCATTCCGGCGATCATCGCCTCCGTTGCCATCGGTTCGGTTGGCCTATACACCTCGCGGCGCCGCAGGCGAGAGGTCGCCGAGGTGCAGGCACCGCAACTCTCGGGCATCACCAACGGACCCACAGGGTAGCCGCTCCGCTCTCCGGCGTTCCGTCGATCTTCATTGAGCACAGAGTTGCAGACGCGCTGTTCCACTACCACCCCACCGGAGGAACCCGTGCAATCCTCACCATTGAACGTCCAACGCGTCATCGACGACGCACCGCTATCAGCACTTCAACGCAAGGCTGTCGGGGCAATCATGCTTGTGTCGCTGTTCGATGGGTTCGACGCCCTGCTCATGGCGATCACCTCCCCGTCGATCGCGCGGGAGTGGGGGGTCTCGACCGCGAGCCTCACTCCCGCAATTGTCGCGTCGCTGCTCGGCATGATCGTCGGTGGCGTCCTGCTGGCACCGCGCGCTGACCGTTACGGTCGGCGCCCCGTGCTGATCGGGGGAGTCGCACTCTTCGGCGCAATGACACTGTGTGTCGTCGTCGCGAAGAACCTCGAGCAGATGATTGCTCTGCGTTTCCTTGCCGGAATCGGACTCGGCGCAGTCCTCCCGAACACCTATGCGTACGCAGCGGAATTCGCCCCCACCCGGAAGCGCGCCACCTTCATCACAATCGCCGGTGCGAGCAGCGCCGGCGGCGGATTCCTGGGTGGGCTGTTGGCCAGCGCCATCATCCCCAACTCAGGGTGGCGATCGGTGTTCGTCATCGGTGGTCTGTTGCCGATCCTCCTGGTGCCCGCGCTGCTGCGATGGCTGCCTGAGACCGCACAGTTCCTGACGCTCTCCGGTCAGATGGACCGGGCGCGGAAAATGCTGCGGGAGATCGACCCCCGGGCCGTCAGCTCTTCGGACGTCCAACTGATCATGCTGGATGACCGTCAAGGGAGAAAGCCGTCGGTGAAGCGCCTCTTCTCCCGGCAATTGACGCCGGTAACATTGCTGTTGGGCGTGGTCTTCTTCAACGCAATCCTACTGATTCTGTTTCTGATGTCGTGGATACCGTCGGTGCTGACCGAGGCCGGTCTCCCGGAGGGCCGTGCGGTCGCCGCCTCCGCGGTATGTAATCTCGGCGCCATGCTGGGCGGTATCGGCATTGGTATGACTGCCGACCGCAGTGGGAATCCTCGCCGCTTGCTGAGTATCTGCTTTACGATCGCTGCCGTCGCAACAGTCGTGACCGCGCTCTCGATCAGTTCTACGGCCCTGTTAATGGGTTCCGTCTTCGTGGTCGGCGCATTCGCCATCGGAACGCAAATGGCCGTGAACTCCGTCGTGGCGACAATCTACCCGAGCTGGTTGCGGGCCACAGCCATGGGCGTGCTGTCGGGTGTTGGTAGAGTGGGCTCGGTTATCGGACCCGCCATCGGAGGGGTACTTCTGGCCGCGCATGTGCCGGCAAGGACGATTTTCCTGCTGGCCGTCGTCCCGGCAATCATTGCCTCGGTCGCCCTGGCCGCGGTCGGCCTGTTCGCAGCCGCCCGGCGGAACCCGTCGTCGGACGGCGAGCGCCCGACCCCGGAGCTGTCGGGCGCAGAGGGAGTATGAATGCCGTGTTCAGAGGCAGCCCACTGAGGGCACGTTTACCGAACGGCATCACGTTGCGCCGTCGTCATCGACGAAATCGATGAATATCCGTCGTGCTTCTCCGTCGATCCTCGCGAGACCTGCCGCTTCAATCGCGAGGCTCGATGCGTCGGACACGATATACCCGCAGAGTTCGACAAGAAAGGATTCGCTGTGAGAGCTGCAGTAATCAGGAAGACCGGCCAAGCGTTCACGGTTTCGGACGTGAGCGTTGCCGAGCCGATAGGACATGAAGTACTGGTCGAAGTGCGTGCGTCCGGGCTCTGCCACAGCGACATCTCCGTTGCGCAAACGGGGATGGGCGGTGACTGGCCGATGGTTCTGGGGCACGAGATCGCCGGTGTCGTCGTGGCAGTCGGGCCGTCCGCCTCGCGAATCAAAGTCGGCGATCACGTCGTCGCAGCCGCCCTTCGTCCGTGCGGTCAGTGCCGCGCGTGCCTTAAGGGCGCCGTGTGGGCGTGCTCGCAGCCCGACGCGCTGGACAGGGGCCCAGACGAGAAGCCCCGTCTCGAGGACGAGCACGGCGCCATCGGCCAGATGACAGGTTTGGGCGGCTTCGCCGAAAAGGTTCTTGTGCACGAAAATCAGTTGGTGAGTATCGATCCGGCGATGCCTTTCGAGCAGGCCTCGATAATCGGATGCGCCGTGGCAACCGGTGGCGGCGTCGTTCTGAACGTCGCCAAAGTGCAGCCCGGTGAGTCGATCGCGGTCTTTGGTTGTGGCGGCGTTGGTCTCAACGCCATTCAGGTGGCAGCGCTGGCGGGAGCTACACGGATCATCGGTGTCGACATTCAGACCGACAAACTCGAGCTTGCGCAGAAGTTCGGTGCCACGGATGTCATCGATTCGACGAAGGTCGACGCAGTCGAGGCCATTCAGAAGCTGACCGAATCCGAAGGCGTCGATCATGCCTTCGTCATGGTGGGTGTCCCGCAGGTTACCCAAACTGCCCTCCAGATCCTCGGCCAGTCCGGCACGGTCTACCTCGTCGGCGGAATGTCTCCGGGTGCCGAGGTGCATCTGCACCCGTCTCCTGGAGACAGCTTGTTGCTTCCTTTCCAGCAAGGCATCAGAGGCACTTGGCTCGGTTCGTCGAACTTCTATCACGACATTCCGATGTACGTGGATCTTTACCTGCAGGGGCGGCTCAACCTCGATGACCTTGTCTCACAGACAATCTCCATCGACGACATCGACAAGGCCTACGAGGAACTGGAGCGCGGCGGAATCGCGCGCAGTGTGATCACATTCCCGGCTCAGTCTTGATCTGAGTCCGCATGTAGCGAGGAAAATGCCGTCGCGGACGGCATGCCCAGCGCGTTGCCGAGCGGGCGAGGACTCCGTCCGGTACCCGTCGCCAGCTGCGCTGGGCACAATCGCTCAAAAGAAACCTGGCCGTCGGAGATGGCGACTCCGACGGCCAGGAATTCTCGGTGGGTTTCCTACTTCTTGAAATGAACGATCTGGTCGGTCTTGCCGGTGCGGGTCTTGTTCACCCATTCAGGATCAGCAAGTAATGGGCGTCCGAGTGCAAGTAGGTCGAACTCGTCGCGTTCGAACTTTTCCACCACCAAGCGCAGCTTCTCGTCTCGGTCCTGGTCGTCGGCGGGGTCGTCCCCGACGAATGGGTGGTCTACTGCTACCGACCCGACCATGATCGCAGGTAGGCCCGTGATCTTCTTGGCCCATCCGGACAGTCCCATGTGCTGGTCGGCGGAGTTTTCCGAGGGGAAAGCAGGTAACCAGTGTCGACGTGTCGACAGGTGGAACATGTCGACACCCGCATCAGCAAGCGGGCACAGTATCTGCTCGAGTTCCGTGGGAGTCGACGCGACAGCCGCGTCGTACTGTCCCACTTTCCACTGCGAGAATCGATAAATGATCGGAAAGCCAGGTCCAAGCGCTTCCCGTACGGCGGAAATAGTCTCTATGGGGAACCTGACGCGGTTCCGGAGCGTGCCGCCGTATTCGTCTTCACGTCGATTCGTTTGTTCCCATATGAACGTATCGAGCACCATTCCGTGTCCTCCGTGGATTTCGACTCCGTCGAAGCCGAGATCGGAAGCCAGCTTCGCTGATTCGACGTACGCATCTTTGATTGCGTCCATGTCAGCAAGAGTGAGGGCTCGTCCAAGGGGCTCACCGTCTACTCCGATGCCGGATGGTCCGACGGTCGGAACGTCCGGTTCGAATTCTGGTTCGCCGCCGCGCATCACGCCCATATGCATCAGTTGACTGACGATCGCCGCATCTTCACCGTGAACAGCTTCCACGACCGAACGCCATCCCGCGGCGCTGTCCTTGCCGTACATGTGCGGCATACTCGCGCTGCTTCCGGCTGCGGGAGCTCGAACCAATGTTCCCTCGGTGATGATCATTCCGACCCCACCGGCCGCCCGCTTACGGTAATACTCCACATTGTCGTGGGTCGGAATGCCCCTCGGTGAGTTTTCCCTCGTCATGGGAGCCATCACGAAGCGATTGCGCAGCTTCAGCGATGACACCGAGAATTCGCTGTACAAAGGCTCCAACACTGCGCTGTGTACTGGGGGGTTGTTCTGCTCGCCCATGGCGTTCTCGAATCCTTCTTGTCGTTGAACTTCGACACTTGTGGGAGCGCCTGAACACCAGGAGAACCCACCTACTAGTTTGGCAATAATCAAATCCGTAGACGCGACGTCAGAACCGGAATTGCCCTCGCTGAAGTCGTGCGATTACCCGCGGAGTTCGTCGTCCTCGGACGTCAAGTTGTACATGCGACGCCCCAGCGTCAGAATATCCTCGTCGGTGTACTGGTCTCGCGCAGCGAATACCTTGTCAGCAACCAGGTCGCGCTTCGTGGTTGCTGTTGCTCGGTCCGCTCGCTGTAATGCGAGCTCGAGGTCTGCGGCGGAGAGATCGGTGCAGTAGGCAGGATTGCCAGGCTCCTGCCGCCACGACTCGTCCAGCGAGCCGGCGTCGATTGCATCGAAACCGGTATCGTCCACCAGTTTCATGGTCGTTGCCCTACCCGCGCTGTCGTCACCCGACACCGGCAGGGTGATGCGGTCGTCTGCACCGTTCGGCAGCCCCTTGTCGGTGAGACTGCCGGCGAGGATGCTGTTCCACGCTTTGACCACAGAGCGTCCGAGTTGGGCACTAACCCAATGGCTTTCAGTCTGGCTGTCAGCTAGGCACTCGGGTGTGCCATCACGGAAGGGAAAATAGTTGGAGGTATCGATCACAAACACTGAATCGTCGATTTCGGCGAAAAGGTTCTTCAGCCGCGGTAGCGCATTGAAGGGAACGGAAACAATGACAACTTGCGACCGGCGAACGGCGTCAGCCGCGTCCACCGCGGATGCCCCGGACGCGGCCGATATCTCTCTAATTGTCTCCGGACCACGCGAATTCGCCACCAGAACCGTATGTCCCGCAGCGCTCAATTTGCGCGCCAGCGTTAACCCGATTTTTCCGGCTCCCACAATGCCGATCTGCATGTGCGCAATCCTTCCTGTTGTCGACGCGCGTCTCGGAACGTGTCGCGCTCTGAGTGGTTGAAGGGCTCGATCTGATGTCCGACGAAGACGAGTCGTAGGCACGGCGAGGAAGGCGACCGAAACGTCATCCGATGGCGGGTGTTGCCTCCCGGGCACGGGACCAGAGTGGCCGCAGCTGGTCCGGGGGTGGTCTAGCCGCGCACACGCTGATCGAGTGCGCCGGGTGCACGTGGGCAAGAAGGCCTGAATCTCGCCTTGATCCACGCACCCCGCGACGCGCGCCTACGATGCCCGGTGGATCAGCGCATACTCAGGCAGGTAATTGATCGATGCGTGTCGTGTACGACGACGGCGCTGGCGATACGCATCTTCGCGTCCTCGTGCTCACTTGGCTTGCGGCAAGTTCACCTGCTTCGTCTCGAGGAACTCCTGGATGCCTTCGATGCCACCCTCGCGGCCGACTCCGGACATTTTATATCCACCGAAGGGCGCCGTGATGTTGGGACCGAACGAGTTGATCGCTACGGCACCGCTCTCCAGGCAGGGGGCAAGCTCGAGCGCCTTGTCGACGTCGGGCGTGAATATGCCATTGCTGAGCCCGTATTCGGTGTCGTTGACGGCTGCGACACCCGCCTCCAGATCGTCATACACTTCGACCGTGATGACCGGCCCGAATACCTCTTCACGGTTGATCTGCATTTCGGGGGTCGTCCCGGTCAGCAGGGTCGGCTCGAACCAGTAGCCTCGCTCAAACATGGATCCGCTTGGCCTCTTGCCGCCGGTCAGGACAATCGCCCCGACATTCTGCGCGGTTTCGACGAATTCCTCGACTCGATCCCGTTGTGCGCGAGAGACAAGGGGGCCGACCCCGGTGCTTTTGTCAGCTGGATCGCCGACGGTCAAGTTGCGGAACGCTGTCGTCAAGGCAGTTATCCACTCGTCGCCTCTCGACGCTGGCACCAGAATACGACTTTGGGTCGTACAGACCTGCCCAGCCTGCATAGTGCATCCATACGCCAACATCGGCGCAAAATGCGCAGGATCGGCATCGTCGAGCACGAGCGCGGCCGACTTCCCTCCGAGCTCGAGAGTCACGCGAGTCATGTGCTCGATGGCCGTAGCCATCACTTTCTTGCCCGCCGCGGTGCTTCCAGTGAACGAAATGTTCTTGATGCCGGGCCGAGAGATCAGGAATTGGCCCAGGTCACGACCCCCGGGAAGGAAGGAGATCAATCCGGCGGGCAGGTCGACCTCGGCGAGCGCTTCGGCGAAAATGAAGGATACCAGGGGAGTTTCAGGCGACACTTTCACCACCACGGGGCATCCCGCCATCAGCGCCGGCGCGATTTTCACCGCTGCCAAGACCAATGGGGCGTTCCAGGGCACGATGGCTGCAACCGGCCCCATAGCCTCCCGGCTGACGTAAACCGGCCCGGTGAGCGTGTCTCGACGGGTCGGACCGAGATCGAGCTGTTCGGCGAGTAGAGCCGTATCGCGGAAAATCGCCGCTGCGGTTGCCGCCGTGAAACCGGCGAAAGAGGACAGGCCACCCTGATCGAGCGTATAGATTGCTTCGAACTCCGATGCGCGACGTTCGATCGCGTCGGCGATGGTGTTGAGAACCTTCGCCCGTTCGTTGAGATCGGTGGCGCGCCAGTGTCCTGCGCGGTGCAACTCGGCGGCGGCGGCAACCGCTCTCTCCGCATCGGCCTCGCATGCGAGCGGCACGCGACCGATTGCTTCTTGAGTAGCTGGATTTTCTACGTCCAACCACTCGCGGTCGGTGCTCACGTTCCATTCGCCCGCAATGTAGAGCGCGTCACGGAAAGTAAGGGCGTTGGTAGGGTTCACTCCGCCTCCTGCGGACTAGAGCTGACGTTGCCTGCAGCAGCGAAGGCGCAACATTGTCGCATTCTGCGACGCGGTGCCTCGTCGCTCACCGGCGGCATGGTGTCCCGTCGACGCTTGTAACAGGATTCGTTGCATGGACTATCAAGTGTGACTGCGGTCGGCGCTGTTGCCCCGATCACAGCGATTACATTGTTAGCCGACTAGCAATAAAAGTCAAGCGCCCTGAGATGAGGGCTCCGGTTCCGACGCCCACCGGTGGCGTAGAACGCGCTCGATGCGCGACGTCGGCGCGCTCTCGCGGGTCCGCCGCACAGCACCGCCCGAGACGGCGATCTACTCCCGCGTTGGGCTGTGGGAGTCCGTGCCGGCGGTCCAGTTCGATGCGGATACGGTGAAGTCGAGCGGTTTGAACAACCCGGATTCGTGTGTCTGTCCGTGCACCGACGGTGTTGCGGAGAAGAGACGACCATCGCGTACGCATCGAAATAGTGCCTTTGACCACGGAGAACGTGTGAAGCCGCCCAGAGCGTCCTTCACCGTGCACTCGCTCGGTAACCATCTACCGTGACACCGCACGACCGTCGCGCGTCATCCTGCCGTTGTCCCGCGTACGCCGAACCTCGGTGGCCGGCCGGTGCGGGTGCAGCGGATTCCACCGAATGTCGACCTACTTCGTCACCTGACGGAGTAGGTCGACATTCGGGCCGTGGTGCGGGCACCAGAGTTACATGAACAGCGCACGGCTTACGCGGACACCGAATTCCGAGTCCGGGTTCGTCTTCCCGTCGCCGACCCTTTCGGTGAAGGCGGCAACTGCCAGGTCGCGCCGCTTCGGCAATCTTGCGGACTCTGCCGCGGCCAGCGCGGCCGGCATCTCCTCGCTGGTGAGGTCAGTGCAGTAGGCGGGTGCGCCGGGTTGCTGGCGCCATGATTCCGCGAGTCTCCCCGCGTCGAACCCGTCGAACCCGGTGTCCTCGACCAATGCCATGCCTACTGCGCGTTCTCTGTCATCGTCGGCGGCGACCGGGATGGCGATACGGCCCGCGGTTCTCACCGGCGTTCCTTTCCCGGCGAGTGAGCCGGAACCGATGGCGTTCCATGCCTTGACGATCGGTCGCCGGAGTTGTTCAGCAGCCCAAAGGCTTTCGACTTGTCCGGCTTCGATGGACTCGATCGTGGAATCGCGGGCCGGATAGTAGTTCGACGTGTCGATGACGACTGTGTCGGCGGGCACGGTGGTGATTAGCGCTGCGACCTCCGGAAGACGGCTCAGTGGGATGGACAGGATCACGACGTCCACATCCTTCACCGCCTCGGCCGCGGATGCTGCACGCGCTCCCGTGGCAAGAACTTCGGCGTCGATCGTTTCCGGCCCGCGGGAGTTGGCCACCTTCACGTCGTGTCCGGCGGCGCCCAACTTCTGACTCAGGGTCTTGCCGATGTATCCGACGCCGAGAATGCCTATTTTCATGTGGAACTCCTTCTGTTATGCATCATTTCATTGGTCAACAGGCTTCAGCGAACGTTTCGAACATGCGTCGACGGGATGCGTTGACCCGTCGGCTCGGCCTTGTCGAACGCGCAGATCGTTGCGAGAGCGTCTATCCGTATGGGAGCTGCGATCTCGCGCGGTATCGTCTGTTCGAACGGGATTCGCCGCTCGTTCGGTTGCGCGCGTGATTCGTGACGGTGCCCTCGACCGGCCCATGCGAAAGCGTCGGCTTCCGAGCGGTGTGGGCGCTGGGGTGGTTCAGTGGGCACTTGGCGCTTTGGGAACGAAAAGGACGCCGAGGACGGCGACGATGGCGAAGACTCCGGCGGTCGTGAAGGTTGCCTGGGCTGCGGACACGGACTCGGCCATGCCGAGTGCACCCGCATCCTTGGCCCCGATCGTGTAGGCCGAGATGAGCACTGCACCACCGGCGGCCCCGGCCAGCTGTTGGATGGTGGTGAAGGCTGCAGTGCCGTGCGGGTAGAGGTCGGCACGCAGGGAGGCCAATGCGGTCGTCGTCATCGGCGCCCACATGAGAGCTTGGGAAGCGGAGAGGACGAGGTAGGCCATCAGGATCGTGACCACACTGGTGTCCCCGTTCATCTGGCTGAGGAACCACAGGGACGCCGTCCAAACGACCGCGCCGGGGATCGCCAGTGGTCGTGGCCCGAAGCGGTCGTAGACCCGTCCGCCCAGCCCGGAGACGATCGCGATGAGGGCCCCGCCAGGAACCAGGAAGAGGCCGATTGCGAAGGTGCTCAGTCCGACGACGTGGGTCAACACCAGGGGCAGGACGATCAGCGTGCCGAACCCGTTGAGCGCGACGATGACCATCACCAGGAGTGGCACGGTGAACGACCTTGTGCCGAAGATTCTCATGTCGAGGAATGCGTCGCGGTGGCGCTGCAGGACGACCTGTCGGTAGACGAACGCCGCGATGCCGGCCAGCCCGACGGTGATCGGGAGGTAGGGCGGGATGGGCGCGTGGCCCGACACGGACTCGCCGATCGAGGCCAGGCCGTAGACGAGCGAGCCGAACCCGACGGCGGACAGCACCAGCGACAGGATGTCGAGCGTCGCCTGCTCGGGTGTGATGATGTTGCGGAGTTTCATCGCCCCCAGTGCCAGTGCTGCCAGGGTGATCGGCAGTACGAGAATGAAGAGCCACCGCCAGTTCAGCTGGGACAGCACGACACCGGACACTGCCGGGCCGACCGCCGGTGCCACGGCGGTCAATCCTGTGACCAGCGCCATCGTGTGGCCGCGGCGACCGGCGGGGACAAGGCGCATCGTCGTGGTCATCAGCAGCGGCATGAAGACGGCGGTCCCGGCGGCCTGGACGATTCGTCCGGCGAGCAGGACCTCGATTGCCGGCGCGAGGGCGGCGATTGCCGTCCCGACGGTGAATAGCGATAGCGCACCAAGGAAGATGGTGCGCAGATGGAACCGTCGCATTACGTATCCGGTGGCCGGGATGAGCACCGCGAGCGTCAGCAGGTAGCCCGTCGTGACCCACTGCCCGGTGCTCGGGGTGATGCCGAAATCGACGATTAGGGTGGGGAGCGCGACCCCGAGCAGCATTTCATTGAGTAGGACGATGAATGTCGAGACCATCAGCAACCCGATGACCAGGGCGCTTCCCGGGGCGAGCCGAGCCTCAGGATCGGTCTGGGATGCGGTGGGTGTGACGTTCGCGACCGGTGTGTCCGGGATTGACATGTGCGTGCTCTCTGTCTGGAGTGGTGGGTCGGTTGTGAGGGGTCAGCTCGACGCGAGTGCTGCGCCGGCGAGGCGTGGGTCGAGTCCGTACTGAGCGGGTGCGCCGAGGTGATCGCGCAGGGTGGACCCTTCATAGTCCCGGTGGAACAGGCCGCGCTCTTGCAGCAGCGGGACGACCTGGTCGACGAAGGCGTCGATGCCGTCGTGGTAGACGTCGATGGCCAGGGAAAAACCGTCGCAGGCGCCGGCCTCGAACCACTGCTGCATGTGGTCGGCCACGTCGGCGGCCGTGCCGGGCACGACCGGGTGGTAGTCGATGACCCCGTGGGCCAGGACGTCCCGGAGGGACCAGCCCTCACGTGCCACCTCCAGTGCGCGGGTCGAACGCGGGTCTCCCGGGTTGGGATTGGCGTCGGCGAGCTGACGTGCGGTGAGCGGCTCATCGAGCTGACCGGGGCGCAGGTGCAGACCGATCATTGCGCCGAGGTAGGTCACGCGCTGGTCCAGGTCGACCGACTGGTCCAGCAGACGCCGCCGGTCCAGGGCAGCCCGGTGGGTGGGCGCGATGCTCGGCATGAAGCCGGCGAACAGTTTCACCTCGTCGGGGTTCCGGCCGGCGCGTTCGGCGGCGAGGCGCAGTGCCGCACGGTGCGCGCGGCCTTCCTCGATGGTGAAGGGATTGGCGTACACGCCGCTGGCGTAGCGCGCCGCCAGGTCCAGCCTGTTCCCACCGCCACCGGCCTGGAAGAGGACCGGCTGGCCCTGCTCGGACGGTGGGATCGGCAGCGGTCCACGCGCGGCGACGTGGCGGCCGTGCATGTTGATCGGCTGGATCTTGCTCATGTCGGCGAACCGCTTGCCTGCGACGTCGCGTACCCAGGCGTCCCGCTCCCAGCTGCCCCACAGCGCCTGGACCGCTTGGACGACCTCGTGGGCTCGCTCGTATTTCTCCGCACGCGGAGGAACCGAGCGGCCGAAGTTTGCCGCGGCGGCTGCGTTCGAGGTGGTGACCGCGTTCCATCCGGCCCGCCCGTGGCTGATCACGTCGAGTGCCTTGAACTGGCGGGCCAGGTTGTAGGGCTCGTTGAAGGTAGTGGAGGAGGTGGTGACCAGGCCGATCCGTTCGGTCTCGCGGGCGATCGAGGTCAGGATCAGCAGCGGGTCGATCGCGAAGTGAGGAGGCTCGTGCTCGAGATCCACGTCCAGCGCCGGCGTGTCGGCGAAGAACAGCAGTTGGATCTTGCCGCGCTCGGCAGCCTGGGCATACCGCACGAACTGGTCCATGTCGGTGTAGCTGAACAGGTTCGCCCCCGGCACCCGCCACGAGCCCGGTTGAGCTCCGTAACCGCTGGTGAGCTGCAGGCATAGGAGCATAGTGCTCGAATCATCGCCGCGTGAGTCGGGGAAAATCACTTGGGGTTCGCTCTCTGTTGACGCTTCGAGGGGTGCCACGTGCGGTGCTCGCTTTCGTGGTCGTTGTCGGTCGACGGTGCCGGTGCCGGTGCCGGTGCCGGGGTGGGATAGCCGTCGAGTAGAAATTGCACGCGGGATGGCTTTGCTCGACGGCGGGGATGCCGGGGTACGCTGATGAAGTGGGGGCTGCCCCCAGATAATAAACGGGGTGCCCCCCCGTTTAGCAAATCGGCGTCGTAACGTCGGCGTTTCTAGAGACTTTGAGGTGCGACATGGCGGGTAGCGAGACGCGACTGCGTCGATCACGGGCGGACTTCGAACGGAACCGGTCGGAAATACTGGAATCTGCCGAGAAGCGTTTCTCCAAGGAGGGAGTAGGCACCTCCTTGGAGGCGGTAGCACGCGACGCAGGGGTCGGGTCGGCCACCCTCTATCGCCACTTCCCGACCCGCGACGCACTACTCGCTGAGCTGCTGAGTCGCCGCGAGAGCCAACTCTTGTCCGAGAAGCATCGAATCGAGCAGATCGTCGACAGTGGCTCGGCACTGGAACAGTGGATGGCCGCGCTCGAAGACTTCTTCGGGGCGTTCGAGGGCCTGCCCGGGCCGCTGCGCAGCGCGTTCCTCGAGGAACACAATCCCCTTGCGGTCAGCTGCACCGGCTTTATCGAGCTGACCGGCCAGTTCCTGGGTGCGGCACAGCGAGACGGGAAGGCGCACAGCTGGCTTCGCGCGCGTGACCTCTTCCTCGCCGCGCTCGCCCTGAGCTGGGTCAGAGGCTCGTCGCTGGCAGACGAGTCGTCCCAACAACACCTCAGGGCGTTGAGCAGAGACGGCTACGCATCCACCAATGAGGCTCCCTAACCCGAAGGTCGCCCGAGGTCACGTTCGACTCAGGAGGACGCAGGAGCGGCGATATCCTGAACGTGCATGATCGAGAGGTGAGCGGTATGGGTCCGACGATGGGAGATGATCCTCTCGACACCCAGCGCGACGTGACGCCTACGGTCACGACGGAGCTGGATGCGGCCGGGTTCGCGGATGCAGAGGAGATCGGGCGTGGCGGTTTCGGTGTGGTGTACCGCTGTCGCCAGACGGAACTGGACCGCACCGTGGCGGTCAAGGTGCTCACCGCGGACCTCGATGAGGAGAACCGGGCCCGGTTCTTCCGGGAGCAGCGGGCGATGGGCAGGCTCACAGGGCATCCCAATATCGTGAACGTGCTGCAGGTCGGCGCGACCGACAGAGGGCACCCGTACATCGTGATGCCATACCACCCGCTCGATTCGCTAGATGCCCGCATCCGGGGCAGCGGGCCGCTCGGGGTGGACGAGGTACTGCGACTGGGGGTGAAACTGGCCGGGGCGCTCGAGACCGCGCACCGAGCCGGCATCGTGCATCGCGACGTCAAGCCGGCCAACGTTCTGGTCACGGACTACGGCGAACCGGAGTTGACCGACTTCGGCATCGCGCACATCGCCGGCGGGTTCGAAACGGGTACGGGCACGGTGACCGGGTCACCGGCGTTCACCGCCCCGGAGGTGCTCAGCGGCGACCCTCCCAGTGCGGTCTCGGACATTTACGGGCTCGGTGCGACGCTGTTTTGCGCGCTCACCGGTCATGCGGCGTTCGAGCGGCACAGCGGTGAACAGGTGATCGCTCAGTTTCTGCGCATCACCACACAGCCTGTTCCCGATCTGCGGGAGCAGGGAATCCCGGACGACGTGTGCGCCGTCGTCGAGCGCGCGATGGCGACGGCACCCGGGGATCGGCCAGGGTCGGCCGCGGCGCTAGGCGAGGCGCTCCAGCAGATCCAAGCAGCGCGTGGTCGCGCGGTGGACGAGATGGCGCTGCACGGAACGGGTAGGGCGGCTGCGGCGGCTACCGCCGGCGTCGCGCAGGCCGGCTCCAATGTGTCGCCGCAGCCGCGGCACCGGCCCCGGCATGCTGCGGCGGGAAACCTGCCGATGGAGCTGACCAGTTTCGTGGGACGACGCCGAGAGTTGACCGAGGCCAGGGCCGCCTTGTCGGATGCTCGCCTGGTCACCCTCACGGGAATCGGCGGGGTCGGCAAGACGCGGCTGGCCCTACGGGTCGCGGCCGACGCCCGCCGCGGGTTCCCCGACGGGGTCTACTGGGTCGAGTTGGGTGAACTGACCGACGAATCCCTTCTCATCGACATCGTCGCTGCGACCCTGGGACTGCGTGACCACTCTGCACGTCCGCTAAGGGAACTCGTTGTCGAATTCCTCGCGGACCGGCGCCTGCTGCTTGTGCTGGACAACTGCGAGCAGGTGGTGGACGCGGTCGCGCAGCTGTCTGAGACGCTGTTGCGAAGCTGCAGCGAACTACGTGTCCTCGCCACCAGTCGTGAATCGCTCAGTATCGGTGGGGAGGTGGTGCTGCGGGTGCCGCCGTTGACCGCGCCCGAACCGGACCGCGAGCCGACTCTGCGTGGGCTGCCCCAATTCGACGCGGTCACTCTGTTCGCCGAACGCGCCGCGGCGGCGGTGCCGGGATTCATGCTCTCCGAACAGAACAAGGACGCCATCGCTCTAATTTGTCACCGGTTGGATGGTCTGCCACTGCCGATCGAGTTGGCGGCGGCGCGACTGCGGGCGATGTCGGTCGAGCAGATCCTGCGCCGGCTGACCGACCGCTATGGGCTGCTCACCTTGGGTGACCGGGGCGCGCCCACTCGGCAACAGACCCTGCGGTTGTCCATCGCCTGGAGCTACGACCTCTGCACGACGCAGGAGCAGCAACTATGGTCGCGGCTGTCGGTGTTCGCGGGCAGTGTCGAACTCGATGGCATCGAAGGGGTCTGCGCCGAAAACCCGGATACCGGAGACGCCCTCGACACGGTGACCTCTCTGGTGGACAAGTCGATTCTCATTCGAGAGGAGTCGAGTGGCGTCGTGCGGTTCCGGATGCTCGAAACCCTGCGTGACTATGGCAGAGAGAAGTTGGAGGAGGCCGGCGAATCCGAGCGAATGCGTCGACGACACCGGGACTGGTATTTGCAGCTGGCGTTGCAGGCGGACACCGAGTGGATCAGCAGTCGACAGATCGCCTGGATCGACCGCCTACGCCGAGAGCTGTCGAATCTGCGTGAGTCCCTGGAATCCTCTCTAAAGGAACCGAATTCGTTGGAGTGTCTGCGGATGGCGACGGCGCTGTTCCCGTTCTGGATGGGGCGGAGCATGTTCAGCGAGGGCCGATACTGGTTTGACCGCATCCTCGACAGCTCACCGGGAGAGCCAAGCAGCCTGCGCATCCGAGCGCTCTGCGACAATAGCGAATTGGCCGAAGCGCAGGGGGACGTGGTAGCCGGAACGGCTCTGGTTGCGGAAGGCCGGGCGCTGGCGGAGCACACGGACGACCCCACCATAGAGGCCTACATTGCCTACGCGGAAGGCGTGCTGGCACTGTTCGCCGGTGATCTTCCGCGGGCCCGTGCGCGCCTTGAGGCTGCCGCCCTGAATTCTGGATCGCGTGGCCATTCGGCGCAGCTGCTCAAGGCTCTCATGTTGCTCGGGACGGTGAATGATCTGCTCGGCGACTCGGCGCGGTCGATCGACTACTACCAGCAGGTTCTCGATATCACCGGGTCGGTCGGCGAGTCGATGTACCGCGCCTACACACTGTGGGCCCTGGGCGTTGCCACGTATCGGCAGGGCGACGACACGAGCGCCCTGCGCTATCTCACCGACGGACTCACGCTGGCTCGCCGGGTGGACGCCCCGTTGACTGTGGCCACCTGCCTCGAAGCGTTCGCGTGGATCGCCGACCGGAACGGTGGCGCGGCGCGCGCCGCGGTCCTGATGGGTGCGGCGGAAGCCACGGTCGAGATGACCCGTCACTCAACGGTGTTGTACCCCAACCTTAACGGGTTGCACGAGCAGTGTGAGCGACGCATCCAGCGCATTCTCGGCGAGCGAGCATTCGAGAAGAACCGGAGCCACGGAGCGTCCCTCAACGTCGACAAAGCAGTCGCTTTCGCGCTCGGTGAGCCAGAGCCTGAGGCCGCTGTAACAACGCCTTCTACGCCGACGACACCGACCAAGCGGGAGCGGCAGGTGGCCGACCTCGTGGCCGAAGGACTCACCAACAAGGAGATCGCCGCCCGATTACATATTTCACCGCGCACAGCGCAGGGACATGTCGAGCATCTGCTGTCCAAACTGGGCTTCAACTCCCGAGCCCAGATCGCTGCATGGGTTGTGGAGCAGGAACGCCGGTAGGCGCGCTCCAGTGAGGCCCCTGTCGGAGACCCTTACAACTGGCTGACCCTTCAATCTGGCTCCGGTGAGCTCCGGCGAGTTGCAATCGGACTCTTCCTGGTGTCGGGTGGTGTCGTCATCTCCGTAGTGTCCGCGCTCGGTGATTGGGTGTACGACCGCTTCGAGCCACGCCCGCTGGCTATTCCGGGCGCAGTCATCTGGATTTCGTGCATTTGGATCCTCAGCACGTTGGACGAAAGCAGCGGAGTGTGGGCGTATTTGGCAGCCTACCTCGCCCTGTCCGCGGCACAAGCGATGATGTGGGCTCCGATCGCTGCGCCAAGGTGGCGCGATTGCCCCTGCTCCGATGATGCCTATCTCATAACCGCCTCTCCGGGTTTACAGGATGTTCTGGTGTGCCGGTGGGCGACGGCCGGCCATCACGATCGCGATCGTGATGGCCGAAGCACGACTGGAATCACCATCGCGGCGCCGGAAGTCTCGTCGAGCGGCGAGTCCGTCCTGAAGTCGGTGACCGAGCGGCCAGCACCAGACTCTGACCATTCTCAGACTGCATCAGCGATCCACACGTTCCGGTTCCTGGTTGGCGGACGGGATCTGTGCCGGTAACGGACGCCTCACGCACATTCGCCGTCTGCCCCGAATCCGAAACGCCTGCGCGATAACGAGAGCGGTCAGTGCAAGCAGGGCCATGCCAAGGGAGAACACCCCGGTTGCGGTGATAGTGCCGTATTGATACAGAACGGCGCCGATCTCGGCGCCGATTGCAGCACCGATGAAGGTGAAGAAGATGAAGATGGCGTTGGCGCGTGGACCGGCGTCACCGGTGGCATCGTAGATACTGACTTGGTTGGGGACCTGGACGACGAAGTTCATCACGGCGAGTCCAGCCAGGGCTGCGCCGAGAACGATCGGATGACTCGGACTGACGATCAGGGTCACGCTCGATACGGCGCCGATCGCGAAACCCATCGACCGGACGGTGTCGTGCCCGGTCGCGCGCATCAGTGTTCCGGTGAAAGGGACCAGGACGGCCGAGAACAGACCCACCAGGGCGAACAGTCCCGTCTCGATCGGCGTGAAACCCAGTCTTTCGGTGAGGTGTAAAGCCGCCACGGTCCAAACTGCGTTGAATGAGCTGAACGCGAGAAACTGGTAACCCGAGGCGGCACGGAGGGTACCGGTACGCGCGAAAAGGCCGGGCAAGGAGCCCAGCAGAGTCTTGTACAAGATCGCTGTGGTCGGTCGCAGATCCGCGCCGACCACCACGCCGAGAACCAGGACCATGGCCAGCAATGCGACCGCCGCCGCGACGAACACCCACCGCCAACCGGTCATGTCGGCGATGATCGCAGCCCCGACGCGACCACCGAAGATCCCGAGTGCGAGCCCGGCGATGATGAGCGCCGTCGCGTTCTCACGTTGGTGAGTCGGAGCGAGTCGAGCGGCGAGTGGACCGAGCAATTGAGCCACGCTCGCCGCGCCACCAGCGATCAACAGAATCAGGCACAGCAACCACAATTGCGGGGCTGCCGCGCAGATCAGCACGATCACCGCGGTGACCGCGAACTGGATCCGAACGAGCCGACGGGGAGATCTGATCTCTCCAACTGGTACGAGCAGGAGTACACCGATCCCGTAACCGAACTGGGCCGCGGTTGCCGCCCATGCAGCGACGGCGTGTGATGCGCCGAATTCCGCACCGACGTAGGCGAGGAGCGGCTGGGGCAGGTAGATCACGCTCACCGCGACGCCTGAGGCGAGCGCAAGACCGAGAACGATGATCAACCAGTGCCGGCCGACAGCTTCGCTCCGGACTGGAACCGGGCGTTCTGGCTCTGAGGACAGCATGGGACGCAACCTCATTTTCCGTTCTCGTGTGTCGATTGCCGGCGACTGACTCACCGCACGATGGGCACTGCGCCGTGCGGGCTCGACCGGTCCTCGGGTCGGCCGGCGGATACCGTGACGATGATCGAACCAGGGGTGGTTGCTGTGGCCGGTGAGCGCCATCGCGGTCACAGCAGCCACACCGTCAAGTGTTGCTGGGTGCTACATCGATCAGCAACTTGCCCGCGAGAGAACGAGAGGCGATGTCCTGCTGAGCCTTCGCGGTGTCTTCGAGCAGGTAACGAGCGGCGATGGTGGTCGAGATCACCCCCTCACGTAGCCAGCCGAACACCTCTTCGGCACGCCAGGACAGTTCACCGGGACGGATGGTGAAGTGCGCGATCGACGGGCGAATGACGGACAGCGACTTCGCGGCGAGCGTGCTGAACTCTATCGCCGGCGGCGGACCGCTGGCGGCACCGATCACCACGAGGGTTCCGCGGATACCCAGACTGTTGAGCCCATCCTCGACGGTGTCGCGTCCGATGCCGTCGTAGACGACGTCGACGCCGCGGCCCTCGGTGATCTCCTGGACGACCTCACCGAAGTTCTCGTAGCCGATGGCGTGGTTTGCGCCGCTGTCGACGGCGATGCGCCGCTTTTCGGCGGTCGAGGCGGTTGCGATCACTGTCGCGCCCAGATGGCTGGCGATTTGGGTCAGCAGGCGCCCGACACCGCCGGCGGCGGCGTGGACCAGCACGGTGGAGTCTTTGCCGATGGCGAATGCGCTGGTCGCCAGGTAGTGGGCCGTCAGGCCCTGCATCAGGAGCGCAACCGCGTCGTCGTTGCTGATGTCCTCGGGCACAGCTACGGCCTTGGCCTCGTCGAGGACGACAGTCTCGGCGAAGCTGCCCTGAGCTGCGAGCCATCCCACACGCCGGCCGACCCAGCTCGGGTCGAGATTCGAGCCTACCTCGGTTACCCGGCCCACACCCTCGACTCCGCCGACGAAGGGGGCCGGCAGGGCTCCCTGTCGGTGGTAGATGTCGAGGTAGTTCACCCCCGCGGTCTCGACCGCAACCTGGAGCTGGATGGCGCCCGGCACGGGGGCATCCATCTCGGTGAACGTGACCTTCTCAGGTCCGCCATTCTCATTGACAGCGATAGCCTTCATAATGACCTTTCTGCGACGGGCTCGAGCAGCGAATATCGCTGCGAGACAATATGAAAGTGATCTTCCAGCTGCGGAATGCCGTAGTCGCGGAACCCGCCCTCGTGTCCAGTATCGAGACCGGACAGTGCCGCGGGCAACAACCAACAGCACGCAACGGTGGTGTGAAAATGCACCACTATTGGCGGGTGCGCAGGTCAGTGACCAGTCCAGGTGGGGGCGGCGCGGCCGAGAAAGGCGGCGGTGCCGATGGAAAAGTCCTCGCTGCCGTAGACGGTCTCGACGATATCGTCACAACCGGCGAGCGGATCGAGCTGCAATCGAGTCAGGGTTTCCTTCCTTCGTCGCCCAGAGGGTCAGCGGAGCGGCAGAGCGGATGTCGTCGAGGACATCGTCGACATCATGATCGAGGGTTTCTGCGCTGCTCAGGACGTTGATGAACCCGCTCTGACCGAGCTGGTCAGCGGTGTACGCGCGGGACCGGATCAGCATGTCGCTGACGATGGAGGACCCGAGCCGCTCCCGCAGTAGGCACATCGAGTTCACGGACAGGCAGTTGCCCATTGTCTTGGCCACGGGCACACCGAAACGTGATGACGGTGTCGCGATGCGAATATCACTTGCCGCGGCGAGAAGCAGCCCGGCACCGTAGCAGTGTCCGGTGATCACAGCCACGACAGGGACGCGGAGCCGCTGAAGCCGTGTTACGGGCCGGGTGATGCCCTCCTCGTAGCGAAGCCCCAACGGTCCGCTCCGCATCCCCTGCGATGTAGCGGGCATCGGTACCGGACGTGAACGCCCGGGCACCGGCGCCCCTCAAGACGAGGGCCTTGAGCCCGCTGTCCGTCTCCGCCTCCTGCAGAGCGGCATCGAATTCGGCATACATCGTCTCGGTCAACGCGTTGTGCGCCTGCGGGCGACTGAAGACGATCGTCGTGACAGAGTCGTCGCGATACAGACGGACATTGCCGTGCGCATCGACGACCCCGGGGGTGTCGTTTCCGGGCGTAGGCATCGGTGGTCTGCGTTCCCTCAGCGAGTTGCCGCGTCCGCCGCAGGCACCGATGCCGCGGCCGAGCCGAGGCGGCCGTCGAGAGCAGGCAGGAGAGCGGTGCAGTCGTACCCGCCGGCGCCGCTGTCGACCAGCTGCTCGAATAGGGCGTGCACGGTGCGTGCGGTGTCGAGCGCGGTGCCCGTGCTCTGCCCGGCCTGTAGCGCGAGCGAAAGGTCCTTATGCAGAAGCGCACTGGTGAATCCGGGAGCGTACTCATGCGAACTGGGGGCCGAGGAAACCACACCGGGGGCGGGGTACCACTCACGCAACGCGAAGTTCTCGGCGCTCGAACTCACCGCGATGTCGTAGAAGACATCGGCGTCGAGGCCGAGACGTTCCCCGAGCAGCAATCCCTCGCACGTTCCTGCCAGACAGATCCCGAGGATCAGGTTGTTGACAATCTTCGCTGCCTGGCCGGTGCTAGGGCCACCGGCGTACACGATCTTCGCCGCCATCGGCGCGACGATCGATGAGGCGGCCGCAAAACTCTCCTCCGAACCGCCGATCATGAACGTCAACGTCCCGGCCGCGGCCTTGACCACCCCACCGGATACCGGCGCGTCGACGAACTTCAGCTCGCGGGCTTCGGCCAAAACGTGCAGTTCCTTGGCGCTATCAATGTCGATCGTGGACGAATCCACAAACAGCGTCGTCCTCGATGCGACCGAGAACAACCCGGTCGGTCCCGCCAGCAACTCGCGTACATGAGCGCCCGTCGGGAGCATGGTGACCACCGCATCCGCCCCCTCGATGGCCTCGACAGCGGAAGAGTAGATAGAAATGCCGGCCATCTCGGCCTCGCGAGCCGCCACCGGGTTGATCTCCACGCCGCGGACTTCGTGCCCAGCCCCCGCGATCTGCAGAGCCATCGGCAGGCCCATCCTCCCGAGCCCGACCCACGTGATCACCGACATCGTGTCTCCTTGCCAGTTTGATTGAAACCGAAGAGTTCCGAGCGCTTGTCGTCTCGTCCACACTTGAGACTGCGAGAGAGTAGGTCGTGGGTCAATGACCAACTGAGCGCAACCCTGGTGCAAAACTGCCATGGCCGAGGTGCGGCCCGCCGTGCGGAAGGGCGACCGAAGGCGTCAGGGAGAGCGAGCGCCGGAACAGGGTCGTTCCCGCCGCAGATTCGTCGTGTGTCCGGACCCGCGACGGCCACGATCGCCGCTGCGCGACTACACACCGGTCGATGACGTTCGCATTCCATCCTGCTCTGACCTGCTTCTACCGCCGAAGCGCGGCACTGTCGGCACTCGGAGATCAACGGTAACGAAGATCCCCGCCGAGGCGGCACCGCGACCGCCGGAAAGCCGCGAGTACACGCTCACGACCGCCACCGAATCCAACAACGGTGGCATATCCACTCTCACATCAGGGAAAAGAACATCGGACGGCTCGCTGGCCGCACCGTCGTAATCAAGGACAACCTTTCGGTGGCGGGGCTGTCGATGATTAACGGATCCAACATCTTCGACGGTCACTTGCGGGGATCATGTGCGAGCGCTGTAAGTGCTGCCAGCCCATAAATGTGCTTCGGAGAGGCGGTGCCTTGCTCGAGTCGGGCCAACTGAAACCTTGCGGCACCCCGAAGCCTGTGGTTGTACTCGCTCATATCGATTGAGAAGGCGGTCGCAATGCTTTCCGGGGCCGGCCCTCCAAGCGGATCCCAGAGAAGCGCAAAATCGAGGATGTCATTGTCGTTAAGGCTGTTCCACATTTCGTCCTACTTGGGGTGCTTGCACTGATTTCGTCCGCAAGTTCTCTAGACCGTCAGCTGAATGGCCAGTTCACGTAACGAATCGCTGCGGGTTTACGGGATGGGTGAGGAACCGCGCCGGCGGTGCGGGTATGCGTTCACCAAACTGTGTATCTCGGCTTCGGATGACCTGCCACAATCGCTCGAGGAACCGGTGCCGCGTCATCCCGAACTGCATAGAGATCTCCTCCTCGGAAGCGCCTTTGTACGGCGCCCACATGGTGGCGAACTTAATAAGGCGCTCCGCCTCGATGTCAGGATGGGTGCGCTTGCGGTTGGCTTCGATCCAGCTGGCGCGGCGCCGTTGGCGCCATTGGGGAGAGTTCACGGGATTTTCACCTCTGGTCGTACTGAAAAAGCCCTCGGAAGTATTGGGGCAGGGAACGCCAGGCGTCCTCACTCTGACTGTCAAGTTACTTATTGCACGCCGCACGAGGGTTTGCGCAGTTCGCTCTCGAAGGCGCTCAGGCCCGCGAGAAGGCCGAGGGCGGTGTGGTCGTCCGGGGAACAGAGGTCAGCGGTCTCCGCCAGCGCCTCACTCACACGGACCCAGGCCTCATACCCGGAATCGGTCAACTCCACCAGTTTTTCGCGCCAATAGTCAGGATTCTGGTATCGGGTCACGTGCCCCGCTCGTTCGAGGCCGTTGAGTGTGTGAGCGATGCTGGTCCAGTGGCGCTTGAGATGCCGGGCGAGGGCGAGGATGGAGATCGGGTCGCGGCCGGAATGGACAAGCAGCTGCATGATCTCGTATCCCGCCCAGCTGACTCCGTACGGCGTGAACGCCTTACTGAGCTGCGAGGACAACATGCGCTGCGTCCGCATCATGGAGTAGATGAGGTCTACTTTTGTCGCAGGGGCCGGTTCCGGGAGGATGCGGTCTCGGGCTCGTAGTTCGCCGAATTCTGCGATGGTCGCGCGGGAACGATGGAATTCGCCGCTCACGTCGTCTCCTCTCACGGCTCGAAATGGTTGCGCCATCGAGCATCGCATGGAACGGGGATTTACGGCAGCCGCGAGTTCTGCGCAATGCTATTTGCAGCATTGCTCGATGACGGCAGCGCCCTGCCGAATCCGGCTGTGCAACGGTATTGCGTCCGGTGCAGGTGAGGCTACGTTCGGGAGAGGCCGCCCACCCCCCGGGTGGCCACTCTCGGTGACGACGGTCTGAGCGATCAGATCTGTCTACGCGGAGGGATCGGCCGCGAATCGTCGTCGCTGGACCGCGTCACGGCCCGCTTCCTCGCCGTGGACGAGCGCACCGCTTCCGTCCGCGAACGGCCCGGATGTAACGCTTCGGCACCCAAATCGGAAACCCCGCAACGGTGACGCGAGAGGCACATTCGCGGACGCCGTCTGAGCCGCCGAGTGGGTGTACTGCACTGAGGTGCAACGTATCCCGCCTATCCGGTAGGGCAAGACGTGGTCCGCGTCGGAGGGCACGGTGAGCGTGGCCATCCGACGCGGACGTCTAGTGGCTACGCCGGTCCTACTTCACCCCGGCAGAAGCCGTGCTGGTGACCTGGTGTTCGCGTTCGCGTTCGGCGTCGGCGAGGTCGATGCTCTCGAGAGCGAGACCCTTCGATTCCCGGGTGTACAGGACCGCGATCGCGGTGACGGCGCACGCCGCAGCGAGATACAGCGCGATCGGCACCGACGAGTCGAACTTTTCGAGCAGCCCGACGGCGATGATCGGAGCGAGCGACCCGGCGACGATCGAAGTGACCTGGTAGCCCAGAGAGACACCGGAGTACCGCATGCGGGTGGGGAACATTTCCGCCATCGTGGCGGGCTGCGCGGCGTACATGAACGCGTGGTAGATCAGTCCGACGATGATGGCGAACATGATGACGGTGTTGTGGCCGCTGTTCATCATCGGGTAGGCGTAGAAGCCCCATCCGCCGGCCATGACGGCGCCGAAGAGGTAGACGGGCCGACGGCCGATCCGGTCGGAGAGTCGACCGGCAAGGGGGATTGCGGCGAAGTGGATTGCGTGTGCGATGAACATCCACCAGAGAATGGTGCTGGTGTCGGTGTGCACCACGATCTTCAGATACGTGATGGTGAAGGTGACCACCAGGTAGTACATGATGTTCTCGCCGAAGCGCAGTCCCATCGCGGTAAATACTCCCCGTGGGTAGCGCTTGACGACCACGAACACACCGTATGAAGTTGCGGCGACCTTCTCGGTCTGCTCCTTGGCGGCGACGAAGATGGGGGCGTCGGAGACCTTGGTCCTCACGTAGTAGCCGATGAACACGATCGCGGCCGACAGCCAGAACGCGACCCGCCAGCCCCAGCTGAGGAATGCTTCGTCGGACAGCGTCGCTGTGAGCACGAGGAGCACGATGGTGGCGAGCAGGTTGCCGCCGGGTACCCCGGCCTGGGGCCAGCTGGCCCAGAACCCGCGGCGGTCGTTGGGGCTGTGCTCGGCGACGAGGAGTACTGCGCCACCCCATTCGCCGCCGACCGCGAAGCCCTGGATGAACCGCAAGGTCACCAGCAAAGTCGGTGCCCAGAAACCGATCTGGTCGTGGGTGGGCAGGCAGCCCATGAGGAATGTGGCGCTGCCGACGAGTACCAGGCTGAATTGCAGCAGTGACTTGCGCCCGTACTTGTCGCCGAAGTGGCCGAAGACGATGCCGCCGAGCGGTCTGGCGACGAATCCGACTGCGTAGGTGACGAATGCGGACATGATTGCGGTCAGCTCGCTCATGCCGGCGTCGAAGAACACCTTGCTGAACACCAAGGTGGCGGCGGTGCCGTAGAGGAAGAACTCGTACCATTCGACGATCGTTCCGGCCATCGAGGCCGCGACGACCTTCTTCAGGCCCGACGGGGTGGGCGCAGCCGCGCTGCCGCCACCTGCGGGGGTTGTGTGATCCACTGCGTACTCCTACGTGGTTCGGGTTACAGCCAGTGCCGGGATGTGACACCGTGCACTCTCTGCTGAGAAGTATTCGCGGCAGTGATCGAGTCGGGCAACAGCCAATCGCACGCGGGGCTGTTGCAGAACTGCACCAAGATGGGGGAGGGCCGCAGCCGGCTCACTTCACCGGAGGCAGCAGATCCGACTTTCGTCGCAGTGCTTCGGCGTGGATGGCGTGACGGACCGCCTGCACGGTCGGGTTGGTCAGGCTTTCGCGTCGGGCGGCCAGGGAGAACGTCAGGTGGACGTCGACTTCCCGGGGGAGCAGGCGAATCAGTTCGGGATAGGGCTTGGCCATGAAGGCGGGGAGCAAACCGATGCCACCGCCGGCCAGGGTAGCCTCGACGTGCGAGAAGATGTTCGTGGACATGAATTTGGCGCGGGCGCCGGGCAGATGCCGCTCCAGATCGAGGTCGCCGACCTGTAGCAGGGAGTCGACGAAGAAGATGATCGGATGGTTCTTCACATCCTCGATCGAGTCCGGGGTCCCGTGCTGGCGGAGGTAGTCGTCGGTCGCGTATATGCCCATCGAATAGGTGCTGATCAGCTCGGACACCAGGCGGCTGTTCACCGGTGTTCCCACGGCGATCGCGACGTCGAAGCCGGATTGGTGCAGGTTGAGCTGGCGGGTGGCGGTAAGGAGCTCGACCGAGAGGTCGGGGTGCTGCATCCGTAACCGGGCCAACGCTGGGGTGACGATCAGTGTGCCGAATCCGTCCGGTGCCGTGACACGCACCGTCCCGCGCAGCGCGCTGCCGGCGCCGCCGACTGCGGCGTCGACCGCCAGTTGAAGTGATTCCTCGATCGCGCGTGCGCGTTCGGCGACCGCCTGTCCGATGTCGGTCAACTCCCAGCCGTCCGCACCACGTTCGATCAGGCGCACCTCGAGAGTCTTCTCCAGAGCGTGGATTCGCCGCGACACCGTCGTGTGGTCGACCCCGAGATCGATCGCGGCGGAACGGCGGGTCCCGGTGCGGGCGATAGCGCTGAGATAACGGAAGTCGTCGGCGCGGACCTGTCGTATGTCGATCGCCCGCGGCGTGGCCGTCGTGGGAGGCGCTGCTGCGGGCTCGTCGGTAGATGATGTACTGCGGCCGGTCATGCACCCGAACTCTACTCGTCCGGTATCCCTTCCTTGGTGCATTTTTGCATCCCTGCGGCGTGATGTTGGTGGTTGACCGCGCACGAGCTGTGGCGCACCGTAGAAGTCAGCCGACGTCAGGCGTTCCGTCGCCGGGGCTGAGTCTTCGCCCCGCCGCATGACCATTTGTGATTCGAAACTATCTGCACCTCAAGGTTTTATGTCTAAGGAGTACCACGATGACCTCAACCCAGGTCGCACCCGCAAGCCTCGGAATTCCGGCGGCTCGCGACTTCCCGATGCTGATCGACGGCCGCTGGGTCGAGGCGATCAGCGGGGAATGGACCGAGGTCACCACACCGATTCTGCGCGACCACGTGATCGGACGGGTACCGACCAGCGAGGCTGCCGACGTCGACCGGGCCGTCGCCGCCGCGCGAGCCGCTTTCCCGGCATGGCGCGCCCAGCACTTCACCAGCAGGGCACGAGTGCTCGGCCAGATCGCGGACGCGATCGAGGCCCGCATCGAGGACCTCGCCTCGTTGACCGCACTCGACACCGGCAACGCCATCCGCACCCAGGCGCGGCCCGAAGCCCAGACCCTGGCCAATCTGTTCCGCTACTTCGCCGGCATCGCCGGGGAGAGCAAGGGCGTCGTGCTCCCCGCAGGCGATGATCAGCTCCAATACACCCGGCTCGAACCCCTCGGTGTCGTCGGCGCCATCCTGCCGTGGAACTCGCCCCTGATGATCGCCGGATTCAAGATCCCCGCCGCACTGGCCACCGGCAACACCGTGGTCGTCAAGGCCGCCGAGGCGGCACCGCTGAGCGTGCTGCTGCTCGCCGAGATCTGCGCCGAATTCCTGCCCGCCGGAGTCCTCAACGTCATCACCGGCCTCGGATCGGTCGCCGGCGAGCGCCTGGTGCAACACCCCGGCGTCGACAAGGTCTCCTTCACCGGATCCACCGAGGTCGGCAGACACGTCGCCCAGGCAGCCGGTGAACGGCTCGCCCACGTCTCGCTGGAGCTGGGCGGCAAGAACCCGTCCATCGTCTTCCCGGACGCCGCAGACGACGACGATCTGATCGGCGACCTGCTGCTGTCCTCCCGAGTGCACCGGCAGGGCCAGAGCTGCACCGCCGGGTCCCGCCTGTTCCTGCACGAGGACATCTACGACGACGTACTCGGCCGGCTGACCGCCACCCTGGGCAGCCAGGTCGTCGGAAACCCCCTCGACGAGAGCACCGACATGGGCGCCATCATCAACGACAAGCAGTTCCGATCGGTGACCTCCTACGTCGAGGACGGCCTCGCCGCCCCGGGCATCACCGTCGCACTCGACGGATCGGTGGACCGCAACGACGGCTTCTACCTGGCGCCCACGATCTTCGCCGGCGCGAACAACGACTGGCGTCTGTCTCGCGAAGAGATCTTCGGCCCGGTCGTGGTGGTGATCCCCTGGAAAGACGAGGCCGAGGTCATCAAGATGGCCAACGACTCGCATTACGGGCTGGCGGCGTACGTGTGGACGCACGACCTCGACCGGGCCATCGGCACGGCCAACGCGCTCGAAACCGGATGGGTTCAGGTCAACCAGGGCGGCGGTCAGATGGTCGGGCAGTCCTACGGCGGCTACAAGCAGAGCGGCATCGGCCGGGAGGCCTCCCTCGAGGGCATGCTCGCAGGCTTCACCCAGACCAAGCAGATCAACGTGCGTCTGCGCACCGCCCGGTAACGGGCCCCGACGACCGCACCCCAGACCACGCCGGTGAAGCATGCCCACTCTGCTTCACCGGCGTTCTCCATTTAAGGACGGAAACCACATGACTACAGGACCGCTCAAGGACCTGCTCGTTCTCGACCTGTCGCGAGCATTGGCAGGACCGATCGCCGCCATGATGCTCGGCGACCTCGGCGCCCGGGTGATCAAGGTTGAAACCCCCGGCCACGGCGACGACTCCCGCAGTTGGGGACCCCCATTCGTCGGTCCGGAGCACGACCAGTCCTCGTACTTCATGTCCGCGAACCGCAACAAGGAATCCATCGAACTCGACCTCAAGAGCGAGCACGGGCACCGCGCCTTGTGCCGCCTGATCGCCCGCGCCGATGTGCTCATCGAGAACTTCCGGCCCGGCGCGTTCGACCGGCTCGGATTCACCGCCGCGGTCCTCGAGGAGCTCAATCCGCGCCTGATCACGTTGTCGATCACCGGATTCGGTCACGACGGCCCAGAGGGGACGCGTGCCGGCTACGACCAGATCGCCCAGGGCGAAGCAGGATTGATGGCGCTGACCGGCACCGCCGAGTCGGGGCCGACCCGCATCGGTGTCCCAATCGCGGACGTGCTGGCCGGGGTCCACGGCGCCGCCGGCGTGTCCGCCGCCCTCGCCGGGCGGGCGAGCACCGGGCGCGGGTCGATCGTGCGGACCTCGCTGCTGGCGGCGGCGATCAGCGCCCACACCTTCCACGGCACGAAATGGACCGTCGCCGAGCAGGTCGCACAGCCGAGCGGCAACCACCACCCGCAGATCGCCCCGTACGGCAGCTTCCGATGCTCGGACGGGTTCATCCAGGTCGCCGTCGGCAGTGAAGCGATCTGGGCGAAGTTCGCGCCGATCGCGGGTCTTTCAGCCTCCGAGCCACGGTTCGCGGTCAACGTCGACCGTGTGGCGCACCGTGACGAACTCATCGCCGAGATCGAGGCGTCGTTCGCCGATCGCACCCGCGAGCAGGTGCTGGCCGACCTCACCGGTGCCGGGGTACCGGCCGGGGCCATTCGCACGATCGACGAGGTGTACGAGTGGGAGCAGACCCGCAGCCAGGGTCTGCTCATCGATGTGGAGCACGCCGCCGCGGGCAGGGTCCAGCTGCCGGGGCCGTCGCTTCGGATGGAATCTGCCACCGGCGAGTCGCTGCTGCGGGAAACCCACGATGCCCCGCCGATGCTCGGTCAGCACACCCAGTCCGTTCTCGACTGGCTCGACGACGAGGAGAACAGCACCGCTCCCACGGAATACGCGTACTCGCACAGTGGTAGCTGACATTCGACCGACTCTGTGATCCGACATGGCCAACGTCATGTTCGGCGAGGACGGGTCGGGGTGGTATCGGGGAGCCGCCATTGGAGGTTCCCGAACTGAACATGCCAGGTCCGGCTGACGATCCCCGCCTTGGAAAACGAAGCCCGACGGGGGTTGCATACGCCGCCGGCCGCCACACGTCGACGTGCAGGCCTGACATCACCACACCGTTTCTGGAGCGCACCGCGCCCCGTCCGCCCAGACCGCACGACCGTACCGCCGCTTCTTCAGCCTGCACGAACCCCATTCCCTTTCTACAGCGTGTGTCATCTACAAGGAGCCGTAATGCCTGATCATGCAGTGACCGCCACCCGCCCTGTCGATGCGCTCGCCGCCCGGTCATGGGTGCTGCTCAACGGGATGAGGACGGAGTCCTTCGAAACGGCACTGACGTCCGCTGCCGATCAGGTCGTCCTCGACCTTGAAGATGCCGTCGATGCGCGGGACAAAGCCGGCGCCCGACTAGATGTCGCCGCGTGGCTCGAGACACGGTCGGCATGGGTGCGAATCAACGACCGGACCACATCGTTCTGGGCTGACGACGTCGACCACCTCGCCAACCTACCCGGATTGCACGGTGTGATGCTCGCCAAGACCAAACCGCAGAACAGGTCTCCGAAACGTTCGACCGTCTCGGTGGCAGGACTCCGGTGCTGGGTCTGGTGGAGTCAGCAGTCGGCATCGAAGCATCACCGGCGATCGCCCAAGCGCGCGGCACGTTCGGTCTCGCGTTCGGCAGCGGAGACTATCGCCGCGACGCCGGTGCGGGGCCGGACGATCTCGCCATGGCCTATCCCCGGTCCCGCCTTGTCGTCGCCAGCAGGATAGGTCATCTTCCCGGCCCGATCGATGGGCCGACAGTGGAGGACGATCGCGCGGTCCTGCGGGAACGCACCACAGCGGCGGCCTCGATGGGAATGACCGGAAAGCTCTGCCTCGACACCGCCCAGCCCGCGGTCATCAACGAACTGCTCAGCCCCACGGCGTCGGAAATCGTCTGGGCGGGCAACTTTCTCACCGAGTTTGAGACCCGCGGCCGCACCATTCGTGACGGCAGCGACCGTCCCCGGCTGGCACACGCGCAGAAGATCACCGAACTCGCGGCGGCCCTCGGACTCGGCGTGTAACCAGTGCTACAGGGGCACCCCGGGTCGGTGAGAGGGACCCCGAGGGTACACAGGCGGCCCCTCAGAACGGCACAGCACAGCACAGCACAGCACCTGCTGGGCATATGACCCTCGTCCTCGACGGACAAGCGAAGTAACCATCCCAGTGCCTCGCACACGGCGACCCGACGACAAACGACTAATGGTGCGCTGCCACGCACATGGTGCCACTATGTCCGTCGAACGCAACCGCCGTTCCACTGAGGCAAGACTGAGAACGCAGATTACCTGCCGGGAGGTTCTCGCCACGCCTGTGGCGGCATCCCCGACGATGCCATTCTGCTTGCCACGATGGGCCTTCGGACGAGATACTCCAGAATCCCTTGCGCAACAAACGAATCACGAACCAGTTCGCTAGTTCCTCCTCCGGAAGCCGCGGGTCCACGCCACTGACGTGCGACGGTTGCATGCACATCCGCGGACCCGTCCCGCCGGGGGCGGGAGGTCGTGCAGTTCTGCAACAGGGCGACGCGAATATGGTCGTTGACCTCGCCTTCATTCGCACCCAGACTGAGTATCGTCCGTAACAACGAAGAGACCGAATGCGCTAGCGCACCGGGCTTTCGAAGGAGTACTTGATGAGCAAGATTGCCTGGATCGGCCTCGGCCACATGGGTGTCCCGATGTCACGCAACATGGTCGAGGCCGGACACACCGTCCGCGGCTACGACGTCTCCGAGACTGCACGCGAGGCCGCGCGGTCCAACGGTGTCGAGATCGCCGAGTCCATCGCAGATGCTGTCCGCGATGTCGACGCGGTGTTCACGATGTTGCAGTCCGCCAAGGTTGTCGAGCAGGTGGTCACCGGTCCGGACGGCGCTTTCGTCCACATGCCCAGGGGCACCGTCGTAGTCGACTGTTCGACGATCGGGATCGATACCGCGCGCTCGCTTGCACAAACGGCGAAGGAACACGGAGTCGGCTTCGTCGACGCCCCTGTCTCCGGCGGTGTGCAGGGTGCCGAGGACGCCAGTCTGACCCTGATGCTCGGCGGCGACATCGACCACGTCGCGGTCGCGGAGCCTCTGCTCAAGTCGGTCGGCTCCTACATCGTGCACGTCGGGCCGAGTGGCGACGGGCAGGCGATGAAAGTCGTCAACAACGCGCTGATGGCGGTCGGAATGGCCACCGCCTGTGAGGTCTCGGTACTCGCCCAGCGCCTCGGTCTCGACCCGCAGGTGTACTTCAACATCGTCACCCGATCCTCGGGCGACAGCTGGGTCTTCCGTAACTGGTTCCCGCTGCCCGATGTGGTCGAAACCTCACCAGCCTCCCACGGATACGAGCCCGGATTCATGATCGATCTGATCCACAAGGACCTGCGCTTGGCCACCGCCACTGCGGCAGAGTTCGACGTACGACTCGACACTGCTGCTGCTGCGCAGAAGCTGTTCGCTGACGCGTCGGCCGCGGGCGCCGGCGAGCGCGACTGCACCGGACTCGCAGTCACCCTCGGTGCCAACGTCGAGAAAGCCACAGTCTCCGCGTGATTCACGGTGCCCGTCCTCTCCTCGGGGAGGACGGGCACCGCGACCCCTAGTGCCAAAGGAGCATCGAACATGCCACTTTTCGCTCTCACCTACCACTACATCGACGACTCCACCCTCGTCTCGGAGCACCGCCCAGAGCACCGTGCATATCTTCGCCAACTCGCCGACGCGGGCGAGCTCGTCCTGGCTGGCCCACTGGGTGAGCCAGGCCCGCCCAGCGGACTACTCATTCTCGACGTCGAATCCGTCGCACGGGTGGAGGAACTCGCAGACAACGACCCGTTCCACGCGCACGGCATCGTCAAGGAACTGTCGATACAGCGTTGGACCTTATCGATTGGCGAGGAGCGTCTTGACCATCGCCCCGCAACACTGCCCTGAAAGGCGACCGTTGGACCGGTCATAGCCGAACGTTGGGGCAAGATGGCTGCCGTAAATCTCAGAATGTTGATGGCCGAAAGATATTGGAAATCCAAACTGCCGACGAGGATCACTTTCGTCACCTCGGGTCGGTCCCCTGGTGCAAACCCGGGCGTTCTAGCCGTTGTATCGACGCGACGTAAACCTCATCGAAATGGAGATGACGATGGATGAGATCAAGATCGAGTTAAATGTTGAAGTGCCGATGCGCGACGGAACGATCCTCCGGGCGGACGTCTACCGCCCGGCAGATTCCGATGTTCATCCTGTGTTGTTACATCGTACTCCGTACGACAAGACGAACCCGATGACGAACTACCTGCAAATCGACGTCATCGCATCGGTGAAACGCGGCTTCATCGTCGTATTGCAGGACACTCGCGCCAGATACGCCTCGGAGGGCGAATGGCTCCCTTGGGCACACGAGCGCAACGACGGCTACGATACTGTGCAGTGGGCCAGCGTTATCGCTGGTAGCAACGGGAAAGTCGGAATGTTCGGGAAAAGCTACGGCGGACAGACGCAATGGGCTGCTGCCGTTGCCGGGGCTCCGTCGTTGGCCGCCATGGCCCCGCAGGTGACGTGGAGCGATCCGGAGGACGGTCTCCTGTTCCGCGGTGGTGCAATCGAACTGGGTATGAACACGATGTGGGGACTCGGCCAGGCACTAGGGCAGATTCCGAAAGTGAGCAAGCCTGAGGACATTGCATCGGCGATGTCGGTGACCGCGGCGGATGTGGACAACCTTGTTACGAAAACGTACTGGGAGTTGCCGGCCGCCAAGCTCCCCGCGATCACCAGGTCTGGGCTGCCTGACCTCGGAGTGTCTCGCGCACTGGACGATCCCGCCACGATCGACGAGAGCCGCAACGAAGGTCACTTCGATCAGGTGACTGTGCCCAGCTTGAACATCGGAGGGTGGTACGACCTCTTCACACAGGGAACGCTGAACAACTACGTTGCAATGCGAGAGCGAGGAATCGCTACGCAACTCGTGATGGGGCCGTGGGCCCACATGCACATCCCGGCTCTCGAAGTCGGCCAGGTCGGTGAGGTCAACTTCGGGATGAGCTCGATTGTGCCACCGACGCCGGGTGTGGCGAGTCTGTCCGATCTTCAATTAGATTGGTTCGACCGCTATCTCGGTCTCGACTCGCTGCAGCAAACCGACAGTGCCCCTGTTCGCATCTTCGTGATGGGCATCAACGAGTGGCGTGACGAGCCGGACTGGCCGCTGGAGCGAGCAGTCGAGACGCCGCTGTATCTCCGTGCGGAAGGAGTGCTGTCGTTCGACGCTCCCGAGGAGGAGGATGCGCACTCCGAATTCACCTACGACCCGGCCGATCCGGTCCCGACGTGCGGCGGGGCGCTCTTCATGGCGAACGAGTTTCCCCCAGGGCCCAAAGAGCAGAGGAATGTGGAGAATCGAACCGATGTCATGGTCTTCTCGTCTGCAGTATTCGACGCGGACCTCGAGATCACCGGCCAGGTACGAGCGCAGATCTGCGCCGCCACCGACGGACCGAGTACTGACTGGGTTGTCCGACTGTGCGATGTCGACGAGCTCGGACGTTCCTACAATATCGTGGACGGCATCACCCGCGCCGCGACGGAAGCTGGTCGGATTGATACGTACGAGATCGACCTGTGGTCCACCAGCATCGTCATCAAGGCCGGTCACCGACTCCGCGTGCACGTGACCTCGAGCAGCTTCCCCCGTTGGGACCGGAACCTCAATTCCGGGGACACGACGACACTTCGCACTGCGCACCAGACTGTTCATCACGACGCAACTCGCCCCTCGCGCTTGCTTCTGCCCGTCATCCCTCGTCGGTGACGTAACACTGTATCGACCGTGTCACTGCAGGTCGTACTCGTGCACCGCAGCACACACCGGAACGGGAAAGGAGCCAGGCACTACCGACGCCGGGCATCGTAGGCGGTGAGTCGTGGTTGTGCCCACCTCTCTCCGTGGCAATTCGGGGAGGGTGGATTCTGACCGCCACCGAGCCACAACACGGCATCACCCTGCAGGCGGAGACCCTGGCCGACATGATCATCTGGCTCGAGTTTGTTCTCGACGCCAACATACCCGTTCCCGCCCGACGTCAGCACCACACATGGCGGTCCAGGACGGCTTGCTGCAGCACCTGCTGGCCAAAGAGTTTCGGGCGAATTGTCCAGACGTCCCATGGCATTCTCCTTCTTGACACGCACCGTTTTCGTGGTGCGCATCTTGTCTCCTTCTTCCGCCGACACGGCGTCAGTTGGCTTGATTCGCGCGGATGCGCCGGCAGCGGGTTGACCCGCTGAGGTGTGTGGCCTGCGACGGCACGTGCTACTCGTGTGCTGATCGGTTGATCGCAACGGTTTCGTCGAGTGTAGGCGCGGTCTCGAGAGAACCGAAGTACTCCATGAGGCGGTCACGGGTGATGGGCGCCTTGTCCTTATCGGCTGCGGCGAGAGCCTTACCGAGGTCTTCGAGGCCGAGTTCGGTGCAGTACGCCGGGGTGCCGGGCTGCTGACGCCACGAATCGGCGATCACGCCGGCGTCGAAGGGGTCAAAGCCGGTGTCGTCGACGAGCTTCATGACGGTTGCACGAGCCTCGGCGGAGTCCGCTGCGACCGGGATCGCGATGCGGCCGGGGGAGCCTGCCGGGAGTCCCTTGGTCTGCTGGGTTCCGGCGAGGGCCGCGTTCCATGCCTTCACGACGGGGCGACCGAGGTTCTCCTGGCTCCAGAGGCTCTCGACCTGTCCGTTGTCGACGTCCTCGACCGGTCCCATCATGAACGGGTAGTAGTTCGATGTGTCGACGATGATCGTCTCGGCCGACGCGGTGGCGACGAGGTCGGCTAGGTCGGGCTGAACCGAGAACGGAATCGACAGCATGATGACGTCGCGACCCTGCGCCGCCGCGTCCATCTCGACAGTACGCACGCCTGCGTCGAGCACGATCGAGGCGACGGCCTCTGGCCCGCGGGCATCGGCGATGAGGACGTTGGGTCCTGCGTCGCTGAGGCGGCGAGCGAGGTTGCCGCCGATGGCTCCGGCTCCGATGACGGTGATCATCATGGGTTGTCTCCTTTGTTCATAAGTTCTCGCGCGCCGTGTGCCGGCGACGGTGTGTTGACGTGACATCGCTCGATGGGTTCGCGCGGCGTCCTCCCGGGTGGGGAGTGGGAATGGCCGTGGGGCCTTCGGCCGGGCGTGATGTACACGGCAGTGCGTACATCACTTGTAAGCACATGTACGCGTTTATGTGTACATGGCGCCCGGATGAACGGAAACTGAGGAGGAGACTGTGGCTAGTCGTTTGGCCAACCCGCTCGCGATCCCGGACGAGGGGCAGATCGACCTCTTCGACGTCATGTTCGCGTTAGTCGACCCTGTCCGTCGCGCGATCGTGCACTACATCGCGAGCGATCCCGGGACGGCTTGCAGCACCTCGAACTTCGGTGTGTCCAAATCTGCGCTGACCAGGCACTGGAGGGTGCTTCGGGAGTCCGGGCTCATCAAGCAGGAAGTCGATGGAACCCGGCACCGCAACTGGCTCCGCCGCGAGGAACTCGACCGCCGCTTCCCTGGCTTGATGGATCTCGTCCTGCGCGAGTACGAGGCATCCTTGCGCGACTCCGGGGGGAGTGCCGGGTCAGCGGAGTGACAGATCGCTGGCCTCGACTGCACTGGCGTGCCCTCAAGGATGCAATCAACTCAGGGACGCGGCTGTGCCCGCCGACGACCTGCTGAATCGCATCCGCTCGGGTCGCTCCTTTCGGTCGATCCTGTGCCGCTACCGCAGCCGCTGAGGAGTGCGGAGATGACCAGCGCTGCCATCCCCAGGGTTGTCTTTCATTCCGGCGAGAAACTTGGCAAACAGGACGTTTGGTATCAGTCGAGTGGCAGACAGGTGGCGATATCGAGCCGCTTCAATCGAGCGCCGTTGCGGTTGTTTCGTTTGTTGCGTAAATTTCGTTTAGGGGGTGGCGTGATGTCCGCAGCGCATGATCAGCCGACCGTTGTCGAGCAGGAGCAGGCCCGGCAGGCCCTGCAGTTGCTTCGTGACGTCGATCCGGCGGGGGAGACCCTCGATGTGACCGTGGCCGGCACCGCGGAGTCGGTGCATCTTCCTCGCGCGGCGCTCGAGCTGATGCGTGAGGTGTTGGCGAATATGGCCGCCGGGCAGGGGGTCACCGTCGTCCCGGCGCACGAGGAGCTGACGACCCAGCAGGCTGCGCAGATGCTCAATGTCTCGCGCCCGCATGTGATCAAGCTCCTCGACGGGGGGTATATCGAGTACCGAATGGTCGGCCGGCATCGCCGGATCCTCGCATCGTCTTTGCTCGCCTACCAGCGGACGCAGCTGGGGGCCTCGCGTGCCGCCGCGGACGAGCTGGCGGCCCTGACGGAAGACCTCGGACTGTACTGACGTGACCTTCACCGTGCTCTATGACGCGAATGTCCTGTACCCGAATGTTTTACGAGACGTGCTGATCCGGCTCGCGCAGACCGGCCTGGTGCATGCCCGGTGGACGGATCGCATCCTGGCGAGACATTCGAGAACTTGGCTGAAAATCGCCCGGACATCCCGACTGGGACGTTGACGAAGCTGCGGGAGCTGATGAATAGGGCGGTACCGGACTGCCTGGTCACCGGCTACGAGACACTCATCCCCGCACTCACGCTGCCGGATGAGGACGACCGGCATGTGCTGGCCGCGGCGATCCGCGCCGGCGCCCAGGTCATCGTCACCGTGAATCTGCGGGACTTCCCCGACGCGGAGCTGGCGCAGTTTGGCATCGAGGCAAAGCATCCGGACGAGTTCGTGATGGATCTGTTCCACCTCGACGGGGTACGGGTCCACCAGGCGGTCAGCGCGACGGCCACAGCCTGGCGTAATCCACCCGGGACCCCGGCTGATGTGTGTGATCGCCTTGCGGCGGCGGGGCTACCTATTTCCGCGGCTGCGCTCCGCCGCTGAGCGAAACGACCGACTGGTGTGGCCGTCGCGCGCCGGTTCGAACTGCCCGCGAGGTCACCGATTCAGTGCCTCTGTGGCGAGTGCAATTGTCACTCGGTGGATGATCCGCTGGTTGATCAGATCGGCCACCCGCCGCAACGGTGAGGTGACATGGCCGTAGACGCTGAGCCGTAATCCGTAGTGGCCGTGTACCGTCGGATCGCAGGTCGCGGCCCGCAGCGTCGACAGCAGACGGCCCCGTAGTTTCGCGAACAGGTCCGGGTCCCCGGCCGCGGCGGCGATCTCATGCATCAGTTCGTCGGTGCTGCCGGCGACCGGGTTGGGCCGGTAGGTTGCGGAACAGGATCGGCAACCCTCGCTCCACACACCACAACGCCGCTGCCTCGTTGGTCGCGATCATCAGCTCCTGCACGATGACGTAGGCGACGGTCCGCAGTTCGGCGGCGATCGCCACGATGGCCCCGTCCTCGCTGGCCGCCCAACCTCGGGTGTGAACGCGGCGAGCCTGTCGGCCGGAGAGTGAGGTCGTAGAACGCGAGGGCGCCGCCGTCTCGGCGGGCGGTCAGTAGGGTCTGCGCGGCAGCATCCGCCGCGACCAACTGGGGTGCAGCCGATGTGCCGAGTCGGTGAGAATGCCGGGCACCTCGGCGTGATCGACCGTCACGCACCGACCCGACGGAATCTCCCCGCGGCCGACGACGGTGTGGACCAACCGACCATCGGTGGTGATCGTGCCGGTAACCCGCAGACTGGTCCGCACAGATTCGGCGGTCAGGGTCGCAGCCTGTTCCGCCGTCTCGCCGAGCATTGGAATGGTGCGGTTGCGCAGGTAACGCGTCTCGGCCCGCAGGAACGCCTGCTCGTCGGCGACCGACCCCAGGCCGACGACATCGGCGACGCCCGCGATATGAACCTCCACTGCCCACCCGATTAGGTCAAATTAAACCTGTGCCAACAGTTTTCCATGGTTCTTCCCGTTGAGTAGGAGAGCTAACGCGTCGGGAATATTCTCGAAGCCGTCGACGACATGAGTGCGCGCAACCAACTGTCCGCGCTCTGTGAGGTCGTCGAGTAGTTTGTCGACGACTTGGTTGCGTGGACCGAAATCCGCAACAAAACCTTGTAGACGGGCTCTGCGGAAGATGAGCAACGGTAGATTTCTGACTCCATAGAGATTGGATGTTTCGCTAATATTGTACTGAGACATTGCGCCACACACGATGATCCGGCATCCGATTGCCATATTTGCCAGGACCGCATCAACTCCTTCCCCGCCCACGTTGTCGAAGAATAGGTCGACACCCTGAGGGAAGTGCCGGTGCACAGCCTCGTGAAGATTTTCTTCCTTGTAGTCGATTGCACCATCGAGTTTCAACTCTTCCAGCAGGAACTTGCATTTGTCCGGTCCACCGGCAATGCCTACCACTCGGCAGCCCTGCGCCTTCGCGATTTGGGCGGCCAGCGAGCCAGTGGCCCCGGCAGCCCCGGCCACCAACACCGCATCGGTCGGTTTCACTTCACCGATGAGAGTCATGCCACCGGCTGCCGCGCGCCCCACGTGCGAGAAGATCGCCAGTTGCTGCTCGAACGACATTTCCGTTGCAGGTTTCGCGGGACGCACGAACAGGGGATCGACGACGTCAAATCGTCGCCAACCCCACATTCCCGTCACGACGTCACCGACGGCGTGGGTGGGCGCGCAGGATTCGGTGACGACACCGATTGAGACACCGATCATCGGATCACCGACGCCGAACGGTATCGCCTGCAATTGAGGATCGAGTTTGAGCCAGTTCAGGTTTGTCGGGTCGAGTGACATCAACAGCGTTTGGACCACGATCTTGCCGTCTGGAGCGGCGGGGATCGGGCCTTCGATCAGGCGGAAACAGCTGGGATCGTATGTGCCGGTCGAAGCCCGGTCCACGATCCAACTTTGATTCTTCAGGGCAAGTCCTCCGGCAATTCGTCGTGTGGTGTTAGCTCCAGCGCGCGCAGATTCTCGGCGGGGGCGTTACAGATCGAGGACGATCCGCTTCGAGCAGGACCGTGAGACGCAGATGAACATCGTCTCGTTGGCGTCCTTTTCCTCCTGGGTGAGCAACGAGTCCCGATGGTCGGCCTCGCCCTCGAGGATCGGGGTCTCGCAGGTACCGCAGGTGCCTTCGCGGCATGAGGACAGAACGGTCACACCGGCGTCTTCGACGACGTCGAGGATTGATCGGTCGGCGGGCACGGTCACTGTCACACCGGTCTGTGCCAACTCGACGGTGAACTCCGTATCCACTGTGCCGGCCGGCAGCTCCTCGGCGCGGAATCGCTCCATGTTCAGTGTTCCGGGAGGCCATGCACTGCAGTGTTTGTCGATCGCATCGAGCAGCGGTCCCGGTCCGCAGGTGAACACCGCGACGCCGTCGCGGTGTTCACCGATTACGGTGGCGAGATCGAGATGCCCGAATTCGTCCTGGGGGATCACCTCGACTCGGTCCGAATAGAGTTGCCGCAGCTCGTCGACGAACGCCATCGAGGACCGGGTCCGACCGCCGTAGACCAGGCGGAACGGGACTTTGCGGGCAGCCGCCGCGGACAGCATCGGTATCAATGGGGTGACGCCGATGCCACCTGCTACGAACAGGTACTCCTTCGCGTCGGTGAGCGTGAAATGGTTGCGAGGGCCGTGCACAACCACGGCATCGCCGACGGTGAGGGTGTCGTGAACGTAACGGGATCCACCTCGACTGTCTGGTTCGCGGAGCACTCCCACTCGGTAGCGGGTGCGGTCGGCGGGGTCACCGCACAACGAGTATTGGCGGACGAGTCCGTCACCGAGGACAAGGTCGAGATGAGCGCCTGGGGTCCACGCAGGCAGGGAAGAGCCTTCCGGTGAGGTGAGGGTCAGGCGGACTACACCTTCCGCCACCACCTCCTTTCCGGCCACGGTCAGTTCCAGGCGGCGTTCGGCGTCATGAGCGTCGGGGTCGGAAGCGGTCATTATTAAGTGCATAGGAGGGTCCTCTGAGTTGCTATGCGGTCGCGTCGGCCGAATCCCGCTGTTACGGCTCTCGATTAGGACGACAGATTTGTTCGACGGTCGGGAAAGGCTCGGCTCCGAGGGACAGCGATCTGGTCAGCGCCGGGGCCCGGTTCGGTACGAATCGGGCTGAGGGGCGAACACGAAGATGGGGTCGAGGGATTCACCGGGCGGGTAGTGGCCACCGAAGAGGTCGCATCCTGCTGTGGTGAGTGAGGCACTGATCAAAGGCAGTACCAGGCCTTGGCGGGTGCTATAGGAGTCGTTGATCTCGAGATCGGCGAGAGGGATTCGCTCGGAACCGTCCGGCGCATCGATGCGGTTCGCGATCGTGAGGAGTGCTCCGGTCTCACGCAGGACCAAGCGTGGGTCGGCAATGAGGACCTGCAGTAGGCCCGCGTGACCGCTGAGGTGGACTGCCCCACGGAACCGGAGTTCACCCGCAATTGTCTGCTCGCTATCGGGGTGTGGGGGGAAGGTGAAGAAACTGTTCTCGCTGAGGTAGGCACCGCCGGAAGCGGCGTGCCCACCGTCGGGCAAGCCAGCAAGGTAGCGGAGGAAACTCTGTTTGACACCCCAAGTGAGCCCGGCCGGGGGGTGGCCGGGGCCGGCCGCTGTCCGAATGGAGGCAGCGGCCGACGCCAGTGTTCGAGTCACGATCTACACCTCGATGTGCTCGAGCTGTTCAAAGATCTCCCCGCGACGGTTCTCGAACTGGCTGGGCAGCATGAACTTGCTGCCGAGTTCCTGCGGCGATTCGTCGCAGGTCCAGCCGCCGTCCTCATGAGTGACAGCGAGCTCGAACAGGGCACCGCCGGGCGTCCGCACGTACACGCTCTTGAAGTACTTGCGGTCCTTCAGCTCGGAGATATCGGTGTAACCGGCGCCTTCCACCCCGAACTTGACCTCGTCCTGATTTTCCAACGTGTCGAGGTTCCATGCGAAGTGGTGGTAGGTGCCTGAGCCGTAGTGCCAGGTGCCCTGGTCCTCACTGATGTTCGCCGTGAGTTCGATGTAGTTGCCGTACTTGGCGTTACCGACCTGGAAGGCAGCGCGGTCACCTTCTTCGTCGATCTTGCCCTGGGAGAAGAAGGTGTCGGCGGCGAAGTCGACCATACGCTCCGGGGTGGTGACGTGGATGCCGACGCCGTGGATGCCGTGGATTGCATACTGCTGCGGCACACCGTTGCCGGCGTATCCCTCGCGCTCGTCGTTGTCGTTCTCGACGAACTGGTACTCGATGCCGCTGGGGTGACGGAAGGCGAGTCGGCGCCGGTCGAAGACATCGAGGTTGTCGACCTCGACTTTGTGCTCGGTGAGCCGGCCGTGCCAGTAGTCGAGCGAGCCGGCAGGTACCGACAGCAGTACTTCGCGGGCCTGGTTGGTTCCACGCTTTCCATAGAGCCCGGCCTGCGCCCAGGGGAAGGTGGTGACTACCGAGGACGGATCGCCGGTGGCGTTCGAGTAGTACAGGTGGTAGATCGGCTTGCTGCCGTCGAAGAGGACGGTCCGCTTGATGAAACGCATGCCAAGGGTCTTGACGTGGAAATCGACGTCGTCCTGGGCCTTGCCGACGGACAGGGTGACATGGTGCGAGCCTTCTACGTAGGCCATGGGTTATCTCCTTGTGGTGATGGTGTCGAACAGTTTCTGGATGTGACCGATGAAGTCGTCGTTGATGCGGTGTTCGGGGTCGTCGTCGACATGCAGGCGTACCGAGGCGCCGAGTTCGACGAACGATTCGGTGGTGGCGTGCACCCTCGTCAGTGGCACCCATTCGTCGCGCGCCGACGTCGCCAGCAGTACCGGCATGCCGTCGAAGGACTTCCCGTCCGCGGACCAGGACTTTTCCTCGGGGCCGAGGTAGCCGCCGGTGAGCAGGGCCGCACCGGCGAAGCGGCGACCAGTGCGGAGCAGGTATTCCGCGAGCAGGCACGCCCCTTGCGAGAAGCCCATGAGCACGGTGCGTTCTGCCGGCACTCCCTGCTCGGAGATTCGGGCCAGGTGGGTGTCGACGGCGGCGAGGGCGTGGCCGAGGAGCGGTTCGTTGTGCGCGAGCGGCTTGAGGAAGCTTTCGGGATACCAGCTGCTGTTGTCCGCGCTGGGCAGCAGGTACGCCGTTTCCGGCCTGGCGATCCGGTGCGCGACCTCCGCCATGAACTCTGGCTGTTGGCCTCGGCCGTGCACGGCATACACCACCAGCGGTGCCTGCCCCAGATCGTGGGCTCCGTGCTGCATCGGTTCATTGCGCAGATGAGGGTTCGGTGTCATGGGGCCACTCCGCGTCGTGTGGGTGCGGAGTGGCTGTGGCCGCGGACCCGGCCCGAAGCCGGGGGTCCGGACCGTTCGTATTCGGCGCGCTGCCGCTGTTGCTCGCGCGCGAGCGTGTCAGTGTCGCCGCGATGACGGGCGATGAGGGTTCGTTTGGCGGCCGGGCCGACGTGGCAGAGTCCGGGGACATCGGGGTTGTCGACGCATGCGGTGCTGCCGGCGGCCGGTGCGGTGGCGCGTCCGGTGAGTGCGGCCGCGCCGTAGCGGCGGTGCGCGTCGCCCCCGCAGCGAGGGCACAGTTGGCGTGGCGGGACCGGAGCGCGGGTGAGTGTTTCGGTGGTGACGGCGCAGGCGCCGCAGCGGTAATCGACGAGGATCATAGGGTTACTCCTGGGCGACGAGTGGCCCACCGAAGGCGGACCAGTCCTGGGGGTCGTGCGCGATCCAGATGCGGGCACCTTCGTCGTCGCGCAGTCGTTTGAGGGCGCGGATGCTCTCACGCCCGGCCACCGGGTCCCAATCATGAGGGTCGGGAGCCTCCCGGTCGAGAGCTTCCCGCAGGTGGACCGTGTCACCGGTCAGAACGATCGACTGCGAGGGCAGGTTCACCACACAGGACAGTTCTCCCGGGGTGTGGCCGGGCGTGTGCAGGATCTGGATGGACCTATCGCCGAGCAGATCGTGCTGTGCCGTTTGGATCGTCGTCCAGTCGAACTCGCGGGTCGGCGCCAGGTCGTCGGGCCTCATGAGATGCGCTTGCATGGCGCTCGGGTTGGCCGCCCAGTCGAACTCTCCAGGGCCGACGAAGAATTTCGCTTGCGGGAACAGGTACAGGCCGCCGGCGTGGTCGGAGTGGGTGTGCGACAAAACGACGTGGGTGACGTCCTCCGTACGGAAGCCCAGTTTTCCGAGTTGACGGTCGATGCGTTGTTCCGGGCTGGTGACGATATTGAGGGTCTCGGCCAGGTCACCGAAGTAGGCGCGCGGGTCGTCGTTGAGCAACGGCGCGAAACTGGTGTCGAAGAGGATCAGTCCACGCTGATGTTCGATCAGGAACGCCGGGAGCGGGAAGGTGATCGTGCCTTCGGCACCGACGACCAGATCTCCGGCATCGAGATCCATTGTCGGTGCGTCGAGCGCCCACATGCGCAGTGCGGTGGATACGGTCATGACAGTCCTTCGGCAGGAGGGTTGCTACGAGTGACGCTGGTGGACAACCAGTCTCGGACGATCGCCAGTGTGTGATCGTGGCCGCGTTCGAAGATGAGGCCGTGCCCGTGGCCAGGCAACCCGAGGTCGGCGAGTACGAGGTGCTCGACGCGGGCGCCGGCAGACTGCAGGAACATCACCGTGGCGAGATCATCGTCGTGACGGCCCGAGGCATCGGCGGTGACCACGGCGATCGGTGTCGAGGCGAGTCCGAGCAGTCGTTGCGGGCGCGTCGGATCGACCGAGTGGGTGCGGGGTCTGTCGTCGAGCGGGACCGCGGTCAATCCATGCGCGAGTCGGCCCCGGTCACCGAGGTCGCGGAAGGGGGGACCGAGGGGTTCGACGGCCACCAGGGCTGCGACGAGGTCCGGCCGGCGCTGCGTGGCGATCCAGCCGGCGGGTGCGCCGGCGGAATGGGTGATCACCACGGATGGTCCGATGCGTTCGAGTAGCGCGACGAGCATGTCGCCGTCGAGCCGGTGCCCAGTTGCCAGGCTGCGGGGAAGGGGCTGCGCGGCGGATGCGAGAGCGTCGAACTGGGGAGACCCCGATTCCCGCGTCCACGGCCACTCGGTGTGCGCCCGGTGACGGCTGTCGTGCGGTCCGGGGGCGAACAGTCGTTGTACGTCGGCGGCTGTTGCCGCCGCCATCAGGTCACCGTGAATATCGGGACGGTAGGGGGAGCGGCCATGTGCAGGGCGATCCGGCAGATACACAGGGTGGCCGGCCTCGACGAGCAACGGGGCCCATCCGGGATCACCATTTGGTGTGGTGGTCCAGTCGAGCGATTGTCCACCTCCGCCGTGCACGAGTACGACCGGAAGCTCACCGGTGTCGGTTCCGGGCGCTTCCCAGCGGACGTACGAGGCGCACCGTGGGGCGCCGGCGCCGGTATGCACCCAGAGCTCACCGCGCCGCAACCATGCCGCAGGTGCGCTGCGATGCGGGGCGGAGTGCGCCGGTTGTGTGGTGACGGTCATCGGCTCAACCTGCCGGAACGAGGCGGATCGGAATCGATTCGTGCCCGAACGCCTGGAAGTTGATCGCCCGGCGGGGCTCACCGGTGAGTTCGATCCGCTCGACACGGTCGACCAACGCACTGAGCAGGCTCTTTGCTTCCAACCGTGCGACGGCCTGCCCGGCGCAGGTGTGGATGCCGAATCCGAAGGACAGGTGGCTTCCGGCGTCGTGGCGGTCGATCCGGAACTGGTCCGGGTCGGTCCACTTGCGGGGATCTCTTCCGGCGCCGAGCCACATCAGCAGCAGCTTGGTGCCGGCGGGGATGGTGATTCCGCCGAGTTCGGTGTCCCGGAGCGCGACCCGGCCACCGAATCGGGACGGCGGGTACAGGCGCAGGGCCTCCTCGAACGCGGACTCGACCAGATCAGGCCGGGCGCGCAGCAACTGCCACTGATCCGGATTGTCGGCGAACGCCCGCAACGCGCCGGAGATGCCGAAGATCGTGGTGTCGAAGCCGGCACCGAAAACGGCTTTGAGGAGCTGTTCGGCCTCGGTCTCGCTGATCACACCCTCGTCCGCGGCAGTGTAGAGCTGCCAGCCGATTCCGCCGTCGCTCTGCAGTTCCCGCTTCAAGTTTTCTTCAACCCACGCGAGTGCCGGTGCCCCGCTGCGCATCTTTGCGTGATGGTGCTTGTTCTGTGGGCCGAACGCGTTGAACACCGCATCACCGAACTTGAGCAGCAGCTCGCGTCCCTCTGTGGGTAGTCCGAGCACGTCGGGAAAGACCTGCAGCACGTACCGGGCGGCGACGTCACGGTACGCGTCGAGGTCCACCGCACCACCGGTGAGAAGGTCATCCACCAGCTGTGCGGCCGTTTCGGCGAAGTACGCCTGCATCTTCGCCATGTTCTCCTTGGAGAAGATCCGCATCATCACCGACTTGGTCTGCGTGTGATCGGGAGGGTCCTGCATCAGTGGTGCATTGGGCCGGAAGGGGTTCGGCTGATAGAACGGTCGATCCGTCGAGGAGAATGTGCGCCAGTCACGCAACGCCTTTTGAATTTCCGCGTGCCGGGTCACCGCGTAGAAGTCGTACTTGTCGATGTGCACGATAGGCGCGACCTCACGCAGGAGACCGTCATGCACATGGACATCCTGCAATACTTCGGAATCGAACGGGTCGTAATCCGAACTCGGAGCATGGGTTACGGCAGTAGTCATGGGTCCTCGGTTCTCAGATGTCGGTGGGGACGCGGGCCGGGTCTCGGGCTCAGGTACCAGCCTTGCGGGGTGCCGGCAGCTCGCCGGTCTCCATCCACTGCAGACGCCGACGCACACCGGCAAGCGCCATCTCGCGATGCGGCAGCACGAAGAACTGGTTGTCCCGGATCGCTTGCACAGTCACGTCGGCGACTTCGGCCGGCTCGAGTCCCGCGTGCTGGGCCTTGGTCCGCAGTTCCTCCATGAGCGCGACTCGATGTGGTTCCCGGGCGGGTTCGAGGCCATCGGGCAGGTTCCGCTCGGCATCGGGCATCCGGGTCTTCACCGGACCGGGTGCGAGCAGCGAGATCCCGACAGGGCTGCCCGAGGTGTGCAGTTCGACGGCCAAGGACTCCGACAGGCTCAGAATGGCCGATTTGGAGACACAGTACGGGGTCATCGTCGCGGTGCCGCTGGTGAATGCGGCGACCGAGGCGGTGTTGACGATATGCGCCTGGGGATGTTCGGCCAGGAGCGGAAGGAACACCCGGCAGCCGTGGAGAACACCGTAGAAGTTGACGTCCATCACCCATTGCCACGCACCGTCGGGAATTTCCAGGAAGGATCCACCGGTTTCGACGCCGGCGTTGTTGCACACCAGATGCACCGCACCGAACTCTTCGATAGTGCGCGCGGCCAACTCCTGCACGGCACCGAGGTCGCGAACATCTGTGCGCACTCCGATGGCTTCCGCGCCGTCGGCCCGTACCAGGGCCGTGGCCTGTTCGAGGGCATCTGGTTCCACATCGGCAAGCACGATGTGCATTCCCTCGGCGGCCAGGCGGCGCGCCAAGGCGAGTCCGATCCCGCTCGCCGCGCCCGTCACGACCGCCACCCGCTGATTCAGAACCTTCATGCGTGCACCTCTGCAACCAGTGACGGAGTCTCTAGGGACTTGGGGAACATCAACCGCTCGAACAAGGCGTCCGGGGCGGACGACAGTTGCCGCAGTCCGGCCATCGCCTCGTCGAGCGCCGCACCGTTCGAGGAGTGGTACACGAGCTTCTTGTTCGCCGACGCCGCGGGACTGACCTTGTCGACGAACACCTCCCGGCGCCGACGGGCGTACTCGTCGAGCACCGCGTCGGACACTCGACCGTTGATCACCGCGGCCAAGGCCTCGTAGAGGACGTACGTGTCGAACAACCCCGATGTCAGCCCCAGGCCACCGGTCGGGTTTGTTGCGTGGGCGGCGTCCCCCGCGAGCAGCACCCTGCCGGCTCGGAATGTCGCGGCGGCGCGCTGGTGCATCCGATAGGGGGAGAAGGCGACCAGCTCGATGTCGTCGATGCCGGGAAAGACTGCCTCGAAGTACTCGGGCATGCGGTCGAGCACTGTCTCGACCGGCAAGGCCTCGTCTTCACAGTAGGTGAACCGCCAGAGGTTGGTGGTGTCGATCTTGGAGATGATCGCTCCGTACCGATCGTCGATCAGCATGGTGGTCAGGGGCCAGCCGTGAGCTTCGAGATCGATGCGGATGTTGGTGGCCACGAACCGTTCGGGCCACGTGTGCCCGTCGAATGCGATCCCCACCGACTCGCGGACCGTGCTGCGTGCCCCGTCGGCGCCGATCAGCCACTGTGCGGTCAGGACCACGGGCTCGCCGTGCGACGTCGTCTCCACCCGCACAACATTGTCGTCTTGGTCAACTGAATGAATCTCGTTGTTCCACAACACCTTCGCGTGCGGAAACGCCGAAAGCTCTTCGAGTGCGAGTTCGACGAGAGCGTTCTGCCCGAGATGCAGGTTGTAGGGGTGGGCAACCTTGCCCTCGAGCGCGTCGAGTCCGAAGGACACCTGCTCGCCGGTGGCATGGACACGGTAGGTGTATCCCTGTTTGAGGAACCCCCGGGCGGCGGCCGCGTCGAACAGCCCGAGTCGCTCGAGTCCGTCGAGCACGGACCAGTGATAGACCATTGCGCGCGGTGACTGCACGACCTCGCTGCCTCGCTCGAGCACGGTGACGGAGATTCCCGCCCGCGCGAGTCCCAGGGCATTGAGAATCCCGACCGGGCCGGCGCCTGCGATGAGCACCGTCTGTTCAGTCATGTCTTCTTCCGTTTCTTCAGCAGTGGGCTGCCTGGTGTTTTGTTCGTAGCCGAGGCGACGCAACACAAAGTGATGAGCCCGTGAACGCGAAAAAAATATGTACGACAATCCGTCGTGATGAAGCTACCGTACCGAGTGACGTGAGTCACCGCAATACTTGACACGGATCTAGTTTTGCAGGGACACTGGATGGGTGGCAGCGAAAGGTGGTGTCACGTTGGCGTATGCCAGCCAACCCCGCTACGACGACAGCCTTAGTCGGACCATTTGGGCCGCGTTTCCGGCTTGCTTCGTGCTTGATCGCCGGTTGGCAAGCTGATTCCATGATCACGCCAAATTTTTCGTCATACAATCCTGACAGAGAGCGAGTAATCGATGACCACCAGTCGGACGCACAAGGAGACCTACGAGGACGGCATTGCCATGCGCAAGGCAGTCCTCGGAGCCGCCCATGTCGAGCGCTCTTTGAGCAACGTCACCGAGTTCTCCCGTCCCATTCAGGAACTCGTCACCGAATACTGCTGGGGCACCGTCTGGACCCGCGACGGCCTGCCTCTCCAGACCCGCAGCCTGCTCAACCTGGCAATGCTCACCGCTCTCAACCGCTCTCACGAACTCGCAGTCCACGTGCGTGGGGCAGTGACCAACGGCTGCACCGACGAACAGATTCAGGAAGTTCTCCTCCAGGCAGCGGTGTACGTGGGTGTTCCCGCCGCACTCGAATCCTTCCGCATCGCCGAGGCGACCCTGAAGGAGCTGCGCGCCGATGTCTGACATTGCTGCCGGGGTTGATCTGCCGACCCACGACCTATCGTCGACCGCCACGGTCGCTTTCGTCGGGCTCGGAAACATGGGCGCCCCCATGGCGCGCCGCCTGCTCGATGCGGGCCATCGGGTGATCGGCTTCGATCTGTCCGAGAACGCGGTGCAGCGCTTCACGGAGCAGGGCGGCCTGGCGGCGACCTCGGCGGCCGCGGCCGCATCGGACGCCGACGTGACAATCCTGATGCTGCCCAGTTCTGCAGTGGTGGAGTCGGTCCTCGACGACGGACTCGCCGCGGTGCTACGGCCGGGAGCGGTGGTGGTCGACATGAGCTCGTCCGAACCGATGCGCACCCGGGCGCTCGCCCGGCGCATCGCCGACGAACGAGGCGTGGACCTGATCGACGCCCCGGTTTCCGGCGGAGTGCGAGGTGCCGTCAACGGCACCCTGACCATCATGGTCGGCGGCCCGCCATCCGCTGTCTCCGCCGCTCTGCCGATCCTCGAGCTTCTGGGCCGGCCCACCCGGGTCGGCGATATCGGCGCCGGGCACGCACTGAAGGCGCTCAACAACTTGCTCTCGGCCACGCATCTGCTGGTGACCAGCGAGGCGATACTCGCGGGGGAGCGGTTCGGTCTCGATCCGGAAGTGATGCTCACCGTCATCAACGGATCGAGCGGGCGCAGTGGATCGACGGAGAACAAGTGGCCGAACTTCATCTTGCCGAAGACCTACGATTCCGGCTTCGCGTTGAATCTGATGCTCAAGGACATGCGCATCGCCACCGATTTGGCGCGGCAGCTCGGCCTGCCCAGCGTCCTGGGCGAGAACGCCGTCGCTCTCTGGGGTCAGGCGTCGGAATCGCTCGAGCCCACCGCGGACCACACCGAGATCGCCCGGTGGGTCACAGATTCAGCAAACCCAGAGATTGTATGATCAACATACAAAAAGTAGACTAATCCGATGGCAACGAAGACGGCCAGTGTCTGGGTGACGAGCCCGGTGGGGAAGGCGGCCGCCCCTCTTCGGGAGCAGGTCATCGCGGCGCTGCGCGAAGCAATCCTCGATTTCCGGCTCCGTCCAGGGCAACGGTTGATCGAGCGTGAACTCATCGAGCAACTCGGTGTCTCACGCACCACCGTCCGAGAGGCGCTGCGTGAATTGACATCCGAGGGTCTGGTCACCGTGGTGCCCCAGCGTGGGGCCATGGTGAGCGCGCCCACGATCAGTGAAGCCGCCGACCTCTACGAGGTTCGTGCCGCACTCGAATCAATCATCGTGACGCGGTTCGTCGAGCGAGCCACGCAGTCCCAAGTCATGCGGCTCGACGCGGCGGTGGAGCACTTCGCCGAGGTGGCCGCCGCCGGTGGTGAGATCCGGAATATCCTCGCGGCCAAGGACGAGTTCTACACCGTTCTCGTCGAGGGTGCTGCCAGCAGCTCTCTCAAGCAGCTCATCGAGGGCATCCAGGCACGAGTCCGCATCCTGCGGGCGACCTCCCTGTCCACATCCGGCCGCTCCGAGCAGGCGGTCGCCGAGTTGCGCGGCGTCGTCCGGGCGATCAAGGAACGCGATGCCTCCCTCGCCGCCGCACTGTGCGCGTCCCACGTGCGTACCGCCGCCACCACAGCCCTCGCCGCCCTCGAATCCGACCAGTGAACCCACCGCCGGCTCACCCGGCCCGCGACGAGTCCGCGAGGAAACCTCATGAACGAGATACCGATTTTCGACCACCACACCCTCGGCCAGCGCGTGCTGTTCGGGTCGGGCCAGGCGGCGAACCATTTGCGTTCGGCTGCCAACGATCTGAGAGCATCCACGCCCATGGTCGTGGCCGCCCGCCACGACCACGCGCTCGCTGACGCAGTTCTCGGCGGCCTCGACATCGCGGTGCGATTCGACGATGTGCGCCCCCACGTGCCCGTCGAGCAGGCCGAACAGGCTCGTAGTATCGCCCGGGACCACCATGCCGATCTGCTCATCAGCATCGGCGGCGGGTCGACGACCGGACTGGCCAAAGCCGTCGCGTTGACCACCGGACTGCCGATCATTGCCGTCCCGACCACGTACGCCGGATCTGAAGCGACGAATGTCTGGGGAATCACCGAGGCGGCTCGCAAAACCACCGGCCAGGACGACCGCGTCCTTCCCCACACCGTCGTCTACGACGCCGAACTCACCCGCACCCTGCCACGTGAGCTCAGCGTCGCCAGCGCCTGCAATGCCCTCGCACACTGCGTCGACTCACTGTGGGCGCCGCGCGCGAATCCGATCAACACCGCGCTCGCCACCGAGGCGATACGCGCCCTCGCCGACGCCCTCCCCGAGGTTGCCGACCGACCCGAATCGCTTGCCGGACGCGAGCACGCACTCTACGGCGCATACCTTGCCGCGGTCGCTTTCGCTAGCGCGGGATCGGGTCTGCACCACAAGATCTGCCACGTGCTCGGCGGTCGGTTCGACCTACCCCACGCCCAAACACACACCATCGTCCTGCCCCACGTCCTGGCCTTCAACGCACCTTATGCACAGGCTGCGGCGACACGTACGGCCGCCGCGCTCGGCGCGGCCGACGCGGTGCACGGCCTGCGCACTCTGCTGAAATCTGTCGAGGCCCCGACCGCGCTACGCGACGTCGGGCTGTCCGAGGGCGACCTCGACGAGGCCGTCGATCTGGTCCTGCCCGTGGTTCCCGCGTCGAACCCGCATCCCGTGTCCCGCGCGGAATTGGGCCAGCTCCTGCGAAATGCCTGGTCGGGAGAGGGCTGGAGCTGACCAACCACCGCCCCCAGGGAGCGCTTCCCCGGTCGTAGCTTCCCCGGTTCGTATCCGGGACTGCCGATCCGGCGTATGCGCCCAGCCCACCGGGTCCGCAGCACCGCCCGCGTCCAGCGTGAGGCGGCGTCATCACGTCGATAAAATGCCACGGCCCTGCCGCCGTGCGTCCTACCGCGGCACCCCCCGTGACCGATTGCGCCGGAGGGCCGGCGCGCGTGCTCACACAGCGCTCGCGCAGGCGCCCCCGGCTCCGGGCCCCGGTCACGCCGGACAGGTCAGTCGACCGACCCCACCGTGAATCACTGGACGCCGAGCGAAGGCGGATCAACCGAAACAGCCCCTGAGCCTGTGTATCTCCGCTACATTCTGCCCGCAGGTCGAGAATCCGGCCGCGCCTCGGTGCCCTGACGGAGCGGGCAATCGAGCACCGCCTGCAAGCGTGCGGCGCCACCATCCTCCCTGAACGCAGGGAATCTCGGCCCCGAGGACCCGGTTGCTCACTGGCTCGCATTGGCTCTTCATCGATAGGCACCAAGATTCCGACGACGAAGACGCGTGCCCTACGCGTAGTCGCAAGGGCCCCAAGCGAAGTGATTCAGATCGGGTCTTGCTGTTTTGTATGACAAAGATTACATTCGACGGTAGCCGACCGATCGGACCGTCACTCCGATCGATGTTGCGGGGACCAATTCTATCCCCGCGAGATGCCCGCCAAAATCCTCGACTCAGTGGGATCGATTTGCCGAGAGGTGCACCATGACGACTACGAATACCGGCGCGCGCCACGATGTGGATTCAGCCGCGTCCTATCAACCGAGCACCGCCTCCGACCTGTACGGAGAGTACGACCGACTGCGCGCGTGCTCGCCGGTCGTGCACAGTGACGACTTCGACGGATTCTGGAGTGTGCTGACTTTCGCCGACGCCTCGAAGGCCAGCCGGGACTGGAAGAATTTTGCGAGTGGGCGCCCCTTCGTCGAGTATCCGTCGCCGAATCGGCCGATACCCATCGCAACGAATCCGCCGGAGCACACCTTCTATCGAACCTTCCTCAACAAGTACTTCCGTCCCGACCGGGTCGCGGGGCTGTCACCGGATATCGACCGAATCGTTGCCGAGCAACTGACTCCGCTCATCGAGGCCGGCGAGGGTGACATCTACCGGTCCGTCGCGCGAACTGTCCCGCCGCAGGTGCTTTCGGTGTTGCTCGGACTGAGCGACGAGGGTTGGGTCGAACTCGCTGCCACCCTCGACCGCGCCGACGCTCTGCGCCACGACATCAACGCCTTCGGCGCCCTGCAGGCGACGTTGTGGGACGACGCAGTGGGCACCCTGATCGCCGAGCGCACCGAGCACCCGCGGGACCCGGAGCAGGATGTGATGAGCGGGATCCTCGAACTGCGGCCCGACGGCGAGCCGATCTCACGCGAACAGGTGCTCTCGCTCGGGACCCAGATCTTCGCCGCGGGCGCAGATACAACCAGTTCGGCGATGGGATCGTTAGCGCACTATCTGGCCACGAACCCCGACGACCAGGCCCGCCTGCGGGCCGACCCGAACCTGTTACCCGCTGCGATCGAGGAAGTGCTGCGCCTCGGACCGCCGCTGCACCAGACCGTTCGTCGAACCACCGCCGATGTCACGATCGCCGGCACCCCGGTCCCGGCGAACGAGCTCGTCGCGATTAACGTCGCCTCAGCCAACCGTGACGCCGAACGATTCGCAGATCCGCACCGGATCCGGTTGGACCGCGAACGCAACCAGCACCTCACATTCGGTTTCGGTCCGCACATGTGCGTCGGTGCGCCCGTCGCGCGGCAGGAACTTCTCGCGTTCGGAACACAATTGCTCTCCGGCACCCGTTCCATCACGCTCGCCGCACCCGCCGAGACGTCGGGGCGAGCGCTGCGTACCGGTTGGTCCAGCATCCCTGTTCGCCTCGAAAAGTAGACACTGCCACGTCATATCGGCGTCGTCCCGGCGAAGCAGCCGGGGTGATGCCGCCCCCACAGCTAAGGAGACAGAATGACCGAGTCGGTGGTGTCCCCTCCGGCCGGCGACGCGACCAAGGTGCGTAAGATCGCCGCGGCAAGCATGGCCGGTACCGCGCTCGAGTACTACGACTTCTCGATCTACGGGCTCGCTGCCGCTCTGGTGTTCCCGACGTTGTTCTTCCCGCAAAGCAATGCCTTCGTCGGCGCCCTGGCTTCTTTCGGCACTCTCGCGGTCGGCTACTTCTCCCGTCCACTCGGGGCTGTCATCTTCGGCCACTTCGGCGACAAAATCGGCCGCAAACCGGTTCTGGTGATCACCCTGGTGATCATGGGTGTCGCCTCGACGGCGATCGGCCTACTGCCCACCTACGACAACATCGGGGCCTGGGCTGCGGTGGTGCTTGTCACGCTTCGTTTCCTGCAAGGCGTCGCCTTCGGCGGAGAATGGGGCGGGGCGATCCTGATGGCCTTCGAATATGCGCGCCCGGAACGCCGAGGGTTCTTCGCCTCGGTGCCCCAGGTCGGGCCGGCGGTGGGCACCCTACTCGGCAACGCCGTTTTCCTCCTCACGACCCTGCTGCCGGAAGACGCCATGCTCTCATGGGGTTGGCGAATTCCTTTCCTGCTCAGCGCCCTACTGGTCGCCCTCGGTCTGATCGTGCGTTTGAAGATCGCTGAATCGCCCGAGTTCGCTGCCCTCAAGGCCGAAGGTACGTCCGCGAAGGTGCCGCTTGCAGAAGTGCTGCGCAGCCACCGCAAACCTGTCTTGCTCGTCTGTGGGGCATTCCTCGGATACGGTGCCTTCAGCATCGTGGCACTGACCTTCCTCGTCGGGTACGCCCGCAACACGCAGGGTGTCAGCAATTCGATCACACTCGCCGCGATCCTTGCCACCTGCATGGTGCAGATTCCGGTCATCATGCTCGGTGGATACGCCTCGGACCGATTCGGTCGGCGCCGGATCATGACCGTCGGGCCTCTGGCCGCGATCGCCGGTACCGTCCTGCTCTTCTGGACGATCAACACGGCGCAGCCTGCGTGGATCATCATCGGTTACGTCGTCGGTATGGGCGTGCTTTTCACCAGCGCATACGGGGCTAAACCAGCCCTCTTTGCGGACAGCTTCGAGCCGAGCGTGCGCTACACCGGCATGTCACTGGGGTACCAGCTGTCGAATGTCATCGGATCCGGTTTGATGCCGCTTGTCGCCACGTTGCTCCTCAATGCCACCGGTACCCCGTACGCGATCGCCGCGGCGATCGTGGTCGCGCTGGCAGTATCCATGGCGTGTTTGCTTGCACTGGTCAGAACCTCCACAGATGTTGCAGCAGAATCGAAGTCACCAATCAGTACGTCACCTGCACCGATCACGGCGGCCTAGACCCGGACCTGGGCGCGTGTGCCAAGGTGGCGCGCCGACGACGCACATGCCCCAGGCACGTGTGGGCCGTGGTCGAGGACGGCCATACCGGTGCGGTAAATGGCCGCAAGAATGGCCAGGTCCCCGAGATCGTCGTCGACTGCGTTCATGTCGGAGTACTTACGCAGATACCGGGTGGAGTGGTCGTTGCGGCCGCGCGCCGCACCGTCCATACCGCCAACATCGAACACTGAGCGGCGATGACGATTGACGGCCAAGGCACGCGCCGCGAGACGACCGCCCGGCCAGCGCAACCAACAACGCAAGGACATCCTGTATGCCCCGAATCTCGGTCAACGGTTACGACACATGGTACGAAGACGACTGCTTCTGCGACCCGTGGAGGACAGATATCGAAACCATCCTCATTCAACCTGGATTTGGTCGCAACTCGCAATTTTGGTACCACTGGATTCCACGGCTTGCCGGCCGATACCGGGTGATTCGACGAGATCTTCGTGGCCATGGGAAGTCCGCCGATGGAGGCACCGCCCCATGGACGTTCGACCAGTTGGTCGACGACTTGAGCAGATTCATCGATGTGCTGTCCCTCGGTCGGGTACACGTGCTGGGGGAGTCGACGGGTGGGATGCTTGCCGTCGGACTTGCCCACGGACATCCCGACCAGGTGCAGTCCCTGACATTGTGCAGTTCCCCGACCACCATCGACGGGGCGGGACAGCAATTTTTTGCGGGGTCCCACAACACTTGGCAGGATGCTCTCGAATCGCTTGGTGCAGAGGGGTTCGCGAAATGGCTGGTCAGCCAGACCGGCACTGCGGTGTGTGAGGACGCGCTGCAGTCGCAATGGTGGATCGACCAGTTTTCGTCCGCATCGACCACGGCATTGATCGGCTACAGCACAGTGATATCCGGGGTGGATGTCGCCCCGCTGCTGCCCCAACTAACCGTGCCCTCCCTCGTGTTGGCACCGACGCGAAGTTCCGCCACCTCTCTCTTGGAGCAGCTGTCGATCGCCGCTGCTATCCCGGGAGCGCGCGTCGTCACCGTCGACGGCGCGGGTCACGAAATCTATGCCGACGAAGCCGATGTGACTTCCGCGGCATACCTCAACTTTCTCGAAAATCAGGCCGGTAACGATTCGGCGGAATCCTGACCTGCACTTGACCTGGACTGCCACGCAGCAGCAAGCCCCACCCCGCCGAGCCGTCTCGAGCTGAACGAACGACCGAACCCGTCTCGCCCTGCGGCTCGCCGCACCTTGGTCACCAAGAGGAGCAATGATCATGAACCAGACAATCGGCAGGCGAAGTGATAGCGCGAAAGTTCGCAAAATCGCTGCAGCCAGCATGGCCGGCACCGCACTTGAATACTATGACTTCTCAATCTACGGCCTCGCTGCCGTCCTGATTTTTCCACAACTCTTCTTCCCAGAAGGCGATTCGCTGATCGGTGTTCTGGCCTCCCTCGGGACGCTCGCAGTCGGCTATCTTTCACGACCGATCGGAGCAATTGCTTTCGGCCACTTCGGCGACAAGTTCGGCCGAAAGCCGGTTCTGGTACTCACGCTGGTCATCATGGGTGTCGCCTCAACGACGATCGGGCTTCTGCCGACATACGCCAGTATCGGTATCTGGGCTCCAGCACTACTGGTGACGCTGCGACTACTCCAAGGCATCGCGTTCGGTGGCGAGTGGGGTGGCGCAATACTCATGGCATTCGAATACGCGAAACCGACTCAACGCGGCTTCTTCGCGTCAGTTCCTCAGGTGGGGCCCTCGATCGGTACCCTCGCCGGAAACGCAGCCTTCCTCTCCGTCACATTGTTGCCTGCGGATCAGTTCATGACGTGGGGATGGCGAGTCCCGTTCCTTCTCAGTGCCCTGTTGGTCGTACTCGGCCTCATCGTGCGACTGAAGATCGCGGAATCGCCAGAGTTCGAAGCGGTCAAGAACGAAGGCGCTGAGCAGAAGCTGCCCATCCGTACGGTACTGGGCAGCCACCTCAAGCCGGTACTGCTGGTCTGTGGTGGCTTCCTCGGCTACGGCGCATTCAGTGTCGTCGCATTGACTTTCCTGGTCGGATATGCGCGAAACCAGCAGGGCGTCTCGAGCACGATCACCCTGATCGCGATCCTCGCAACATGTGTAATCCAGATCCCGGTCATTCTTTTGTCAGGGCACCTTTCGGACCGCTACGGCCGACGGGCCCTGATGACGTTCGGCCCTCTGGGCGGTGTCGCGGGAGTCTTCCTGCTTTTCTGGACCGTCAACACCGGGAACACGCTGTGGGTCCTGTTCGGGTACGTGGTCGGAATGGGAATTCTGTTCACCAGCGCATACGGCGCCCAGCCCGCCCTCTTCGCTGACAGTTTCGATCCCAGTATCCGCTACACCGGAATGTCTCTCGGCGTACAGCTGTCGAACGTCATCGGATCCGGGCTGATGCCCCTCGCTGCCACACTTCTGCTGAACGGCACCGGAAACGCGTACTCCGTTGCAGGAGCGATAGCAGCGGCCCTGCTCGTCTCCATGTGCTGCCTCCTCGCACTTGTCCGTATCGCTGGTCGACTGCAGCTCGTGGATCGGAGGGCATCGTCGCCGACGTCAGCTGGTCCGAGTCCGCTGACGACAAGCGCTGGATAACCGGTAGGCGGCGAAATAGCGGTCCCATCTCGGCATGGCGTGCGCTCCGAACACCCAGGGCCCTTCCCGCAGTGCAGCTCTTCATCGAAAAAAGCGACGCAAGAAGGTCATTGGGATATCGGGATCCGAGGTCATCTCGAGAAGGATGTGGGCGCGACCTCGATGATCCGACTCAACGCGGTGCGACCCTCCACGCCATCACAGCAAGCCCATGTGGCGACGTCCCCGCTAGCTCGCTGTCACGGGGGTTGCGGCGTGTCCAGGTGCGGGGTTCCGGGCCTCTGGGTGGGGCAACCACGGTTCGGAAGGCACCGTGGTTGCCCCACCTCATCAGGGGAAGCTCAGCCCCGGTCCAACCGCACAATTCGGTCACCGCTGAGCGTCCCCAACCAGATCTCGTCCCCGACCGGCAGGGCCGTGGTCGCCAGACTCACCGAGGACTCGGTGCCGTCGATGAGCACCGTGCTGGTCATCGATGATGGATCGACCTCCACGACCGCGTACCCGGTGGGACAGTTAGTTCCTTCACCCCCGTTGCACACCAGAACATCGTCGACGGTGACGTTCTGCCCGGTCACAAGAATCGTGCCCTGCGGCGTCCAGCGGAGGTTGTCCGGCAGAAACGGTAGCGTCACCTCACTCCGGTCGCTCGGATTCGTCAGAGACATCCGCACGAGCTTCTTTTGCGTCCACGCAGCAACGACGACGGACTGCCCGTCCGGCGAGACCAGAACACCGTTGGCGCCCCCGACTGCGCTGTCCGGCAACGCTGTCCATCCCTGCGCCGGAGTCCATTTCATCACCCGTCCCGTAGCAACGCCCGAAAACATGCGAGCGAACGGGTCTCCGGACACAGTGGGATCGAACATGCTGGAGACGATGATGCCGCTGCCGTCCGGCAAGGGTGCGACTGCGTTGGCGTACACGTCACCGGGGATGGGTACGCATCCCACCCACGTCAGCGCCACGGGATCTGCCTGTGGGTCGAGGTGGAAGACTTCGATCGATTCCCGCTTGTGATTGACCGCGTACAGGGTGACTGGCTGTCCGTCGGTTGTCGGGGCGATGGCGATTCCGTGTGGTTCGGCGGACGAGGCGTCGGGGACCCCGGCGCAATCGGGGTAGATGCTGCGGTTCCATTCGGCATGCTGATCCGGGCTTGGCCAGAGCGGCACAGTGGCATTGGTCGTCGAGTCGACGGCGACGAGCCTTCCCGGGGTTCCTCGCTTGGGCGAGGCCATGCTGCTGGCCAGAACCCATGCGGTGTCCGGGACCGCGACGAGATCCTCCGGTCGGACGACGCCGCTGACTTGGTTTTCGGTAACCGACGTCCATGGCGTCCCAAGCGGGGAGAGGGTGGGTTCCGGATTTGTGGCGGACTCTGCATCGTCGGCGTTCGTGGAACAGGCACCGGCGAACATCAGCGCGCACACGCCGATGGCTATAACAGTTTTCGACATAGGACCTGCTTTTCGTGGGAGCGGCTGATGGAGAACACCGCGGAACTGTGACTGGCGCCGGGCGGCGCAGATCCGCTCAGCGCCGGTGGCTGTCCGGGGCCGTGGTGCACGGGTCGCTCATCGCCCGGTCTCCCGGCACCATCGGCGACGCCTCCGGTGCTATTTGTGGCCGCCGAGCAGTCCCGACGACGGGGCGCCATGGCACGGGGTCAGACGGCGATCATCCCGTGTGGATCGATGACGAACTTCTCGGCCACGCCACGGTCGAATGCGCTGTAGCCGTTGGGTGCGTCGTCGAGTGAAATCACAGTGGCATTCACCGCTTTCGCGATCTGTACCCGGTCGGCGAGAATCGCATTCATCAACTCCCGGTGGTAACTCATCACCGGGCACTGCCCGGTCGCGAAGGACAGCGACTTGGCCCAGCCGGTACCCAAACTCAACGAGAGCGCTCCCGCCTTGGCAGCATCGTCGGCGGCGCCCGGGTCCCCGGTGATGTACAGACCCGGAATGCCGATGCCACCGCCGGCGGCGGTCAATTCCATCAACGAGTTGAGGACGGCGGCAGGTTGCTCGTGGCCTGCGTCGCCACCGTGACCGCGGGCCTCGAATCCCACGGCGTCGATCGCGGCATCTACCTCCCGGGCACCGAGGATCTGCTCGATCTGATCCTGAGGTGCGCCCCGGGAGACATCGATGGTTTCACATCCGAACGAGCGGGCCTGAGCAAGTCGATCAGAGTTCAGGTCGCCGACGATCACGACTGCGGCACCGAGCAGTTGCGCACCGGCCGCGGCGGCGAGTCCGACCGGTCCCGCACCAGCGACGTACACAGTCGAGCCGGCGTGCACCCCGGCGGTGACGACGCCGTGGTATCCGGTGGGGAAGATGTCCGAGAGCATGGTCAGGTCCCGGATCTTTTCCATCGCCTGATCCCGATCGGGAAACCTGAGCAGGTTGAAGTCGGCGTACGGGGCCATCACGTATTCTGCCTGACCACCGACCCAGCCGCCCATATCGACGTACCCGAACGCGGATCCGGGCCGATCCGGGTTGACGTTGAGGCAGATCCCGGTCTTGCGTTCCTTGCAGTTGCGGCATCGACCACATGCGATGTTGAACGGCACCGAGCACAGGTCGCCGACCTTGATGAACTCGACGTCGCGACCGACCTCGACCACCTCACCGGTGATCTCATGGCCGAGGACCAACCCCTCGGGGGCAGTGGTGCGGCCGCGAACCATGTGCTGATCGCTGCCGCAGATGTTGGTGGAAACAACCTTCAGGATGACGCCGTGCTCACACTTGCGGCCGATATTGGCGGGGTTGACGCCGGGGCCGTCCCGCAGCTCGAGCTTCGGGAACTCGATGTCGCGGACCTCGACCTTGCCCGGTCCGACATACGTCACCGCGCGGTTTGCGCTCATCGTCATCATGGTCTTTCTGTGAAGTGATTCGAAGCCAATTGCGATGCAATCGGCCGAGGTCAGCGGCGGAAGCTGATCCCGCCGTTCAGCTTTCCTGGGCGGAGAGGGCACTGCCGGTATCGGTCAGGACCTCGTTGCGAGGTGTGTGTGCTGCGATCGTGCACTCGGAACCACTCATGGCTGACCGATGGTTGTCAGGTACGCATGGTTCCGGGGCGATCACAGGTCGAGAACCAGTCGTCGCGAGCAGGCCCGGGACACGCAGATGAACATGGTCTCCTGAGCGTCCTTCTCGTCCTGGGTGAGCAGCGAATCGCGGTGATCGGCCTCACCCTCGAGTATCGGTGTCTCACAGCTGCCGCAGGTGCCCTCCCGGCACGATGAGACCACGATCGCGCCGGCCTCCTCGACGACGTCGAGGATCGAACGGTCGGCCGGCACCGACACCGTGACTCCCGTCAGCGCCAGCTCGACCTCGAATTCGGTGTCGACGGTTGCCGGGTCGGAGGTCTTGGCGCGAAACCGCTCCATGTTGACTGATCCTGCCGGCCACGAGAGGCAATGGCCGTCGATGGCATCGAGCAAAGGGCCCGGACCACAAGTGAAGACCCGGCGGCCCGGCCGGTGTTTCCCAAGAATCGCGGGCAGATCCAGATGCCCGACCTCGTCCTGGGGGTGGATTGTGACCCGTCCGGGATAACGGTTTTCGAGGTCCTCGACGTACGCCATCGAGGACCGCGCGCGCCCACCGTAGACAAGCCGGAACGGAATGCCCTGGGCCTCGGCGGTGGCGATCATCGGAATCAGCGGCGTGATGCCGATTCCCCCCGCGATGAACAAGTACTCCTGCGCGTCGACCAATGCGAAGTTGTTGCGCGGACCCTGGACCTCGATCGTGGCCCCGACGGTGAGATTGTCGTGGACCGCGAGGGAGCCGCCGCGGCTGTCGGGTTCACGCAGGACCGCGACCCGGTATGCCGTGCGGTCACCGGGGTCGCCGCACAACGAGTACTGGCGCACCAGGTTCGGACCGAGGACCAGGTCCAGGTGTGCACCGGGCGCCCACCGGGGTAGCGGCCACCCTGCGGGGTGGGTCAGGGTCAGTTCCACGACAGCATCGGCGACCACGGTCCGTGCCGCGACCGTCAACGTCATACGGTTCTCCGCGGACGTCGGCAGGGACGTGTCGGTGTCGATCACAGGTGTCGTTTGCATGGGGAGGTCCTTGTCGGCGAGTTATTCGGTGGTGCTGTCGGTCGGGTCCCAGGTCGCGACGAGGCTACGTCGGATCGGCAGCATGACCAGCGGGAGGAAATCCTGTTCGAAGTCGGGAGCGATGCGCAGGCTGGGTAGTCGTTCGAACAGGACACGGACCCCGGCGGTGCCTTGGGTGCGGCCGAGTGGCTGTCCCAGACAGGTGTGTCGGCCCTTGGTGAACGCGTAGTGGTCGGTGGGCTCGTCGCGGTGGATGTTCCACTTCTTCGGTTCGAGGTAGTGGTCGGGGTCGTTGTTGGCGCTGGCCAGTGCCACCCACACCATGTCCCCGGCGGGGATGGTGACCCCCGACAGTTCGACGTCACGGGTGGCCTGCCGTGAGGCGAACGGGGCGGACGGGCGCCGCCGGAGGGTTTCCTCGAACACCCGCGGCCACAGGCTCGGATCGGCTTGGGCCTGGTCGAGTTGGTCTTCGTTGCGGGAGAGGAAGATGACGGCGTTGGCCATGCCCTGGGCGGTGGTGTCGGTCCCGGCGGCCGAGAATTCGCACAGATGAAGCGCGACACGCTCGTCCGACAGGGTTGGTTCGCCGTCGCGGTTGCGTGCCGAGGCCATCACCGAGATGAGATCGGAGGCGGTACTGTCGCGGCGTTCGCGCACCAGTTCGCGGAGCGCGAGTTGCGCGTTGGTGTACCGCGTCCACACCTCGGTGCGGCGCGGCTCCTCCATCGGCTCTCGTCCGCTGGCGAGGACCGCGAAGTGGTCGTCGCGCAGTTGGCGCATCATCGGCTCGTATGAGTCCGGCAGATCCATCAGCGCCATCAGCGTCTGGGTGGTGAGCTCGAGGCAGTACTCCTCCATCAGCTCGGCAGTGCCGCGGGCGGCCAATCGATCGATGATGCGGTGGGCGCGGGCTTCGATCTGCGGCTCGAGGGCGTCGATGACCGGCTTGAGGAAGCCGCGCTGGGCGACCCGACGCATTTCGGTGTGGATCGGCGGGTCCATGCTGATGGAGATGTGTGCCATCAGCTCGGAGGTGACGATGGAGGTGAATTGCTCGGGCACGGGAAGGTTTCCGCCGTTACCTGTGCAGGAGAAGGACTTCCAGTCCATCAGGACCGTGTCGACGTCGTCGCGGCGAGTGACGACCCAGGTGCCGAGCTGCTCGTGCCAGAACACGGGCCGCTCGGTGCGGATCTGGTCGTACATCGAGGCCGGGTCGAGCAGGGCGCTCTCGCTCAGCGGATTGAATTCCGTTGGGGCAGAAGGTCGCTGCCCGAAGGTGCTGGTCATGTCGAGGTCCGTTCAGAGGGCGGAGGCCGCAGCCATGGTCGACAGACGCTGGAAGCGGGCGAGATTGTCGCCTTCCTCCATCACCCCGGCGGTCAGGCACACGAAGGTCAGGTCCTTGTCGGGGTCGACCCAGAACAGGGTGGAGCCGGCGCCGTAGTTGCCGTGCGTGCGCGGGCTGGTCGACGCCCCGAAGAAGGTCGGGTACACACCCTCGCCCCGCAATGCGAAGCCCAGACCGAAGTTGCCGGGGGGCACGTCCCACCCGCGGGCGTGGCACAGCATGGCGTACAGATCGTTCGGCGCCGTACCGGTCTGCAGGGTCGTGGCGAGATCGAGGATGCTCGGCGAGAGGATACGTACCCCGTCGAGTTCGCCGCCGCGGCGGATCATTTCCGCGAAGCGCAGAATGTCGCTGGTGGTCGATACCGCGCCGACCCACGGCATCTCCGCGCCCTCGACGACGATGTCCTGCATGACCTCGATGTCCGAGGACTTGAGCCACCCACCGGGAGGGAAGTGAGCCTTGATGGGCACCATCCGATCGGCCCACGCCTTGGGGGCGCCGAGTGCGGTGTCGTTCATCTTCAACGGGGCGAAGAGCTCGTTGGTGAGCAGTTCTCCGTAACTGCCGTATCCAGTGGCACGGCGCACCATCTCCCCGAGCAGCGCGTGGTTGAGGGTGGGCGAGTAGTTGAAGGTTCCGCCCGGTTCGCCGACGACGTCGAGCTGGCTGATCGCGTCGATGACGGCGTCGAGGTTGCCGAGTTCGGAGTACGGCAGGGGGGTGGGGGTGACCACCAGACCGGCGCGGTGGGTCAGCAGATGACCGACGTTGACGCGATCCTTCTTCGCAGCGCGGAACGGGTCGCGGCCGACGAACTCGGGGATCACGTCGACGACCCGGGTGGTCAGATCCAGCTGACCGCGGTCAATGGCCTGCAAAACCAGAATGTTGGTGAACGCCTTGGTCATCGAGAAGATCCAGAAGATGTCGTCGACGGTCGCGGTGCGTCCAGTGGCGCGGTCGGCGTATCCGATGGCCTCGTGCATGCCGATTTCGCCGTGGCGGGCGACAGCGATGACCGCGCCGTCGTAGCGTCCGGCGTCGATGTCCTCGCCGATCGTGGCGCGGATTCGGCGCAGAGCGTCCTGATCGAAGCTGGTGGGTGTGCTCATGGTTGTGCTCTCTTGTCTGTGTGTCCGGACGGGTTTACATGTAGAGGCCGCCGGACGGCGACAGGGTCTGTCCGGTGTAATACTTGCTGTCATCGGAGGCGAGGAACAGCATGGTTGCGGCGAGGTCTTCGGGCCGAGCCAAGCTCGAGATCGGCTGCACGCTGGCGATGGAATCGACGATCTCGTCGGGCTGTGCACGCAGCAGCGGTGTGTCCACCGCGCCCGGTGCAACGGCGTTGACGCGGATGTCGTGTGGCGCGAGCTCCCCGGCTGCGGCTCGGGTCATGCCGAGGACACCGGCCTTGGAGGCCGGGTAGTACAGCGGCATAGGCGTTCCCACGAGCGCGGACACGCTGGAGATGTTGACGATCGATCCACCGCCGGACCGCTTCATCAGCGGGGCAGCTTCACGGATGGTGTAGAAGGGGCCCTTGAGGTTGACGGCGAGGACGCGATCGAAGTGTTCGTCGGTGACACCGGACAGGAAGTCCGGGTGCAGGATCTCGCCGCGTTTGCGGGCTTCGAACACAGCCACGTTGACATCGACCAGACGCTGGTTCTCTTCGCGGGTCGGTGCGTTGATGCCGGCGGCGTTGATCAGCACATGGAGTGCGCCGTAGCGGTTTTCGACGTGCGCGAATGCGTCCTTGACGGCCGTGCTGTCGGCGACGTCGAGGGCGATTCCTTCACCCTTGTCGATTCCGGACAGTACCTCTTTGACGTTGGCTTCGGAGATGTCGGCGCCGATGACGGTCGCACCGTGCTCGGCCAACAACCGGGCGGTGGCGGCGCCGATTCCGGACCCGGCACCGGTGACGAATGCGACTTTTCCAGCAAGCTTCATGGAGAGACTCCTCGAGAGGGGGCGAGCGCAATGGCGGCTCGTAAGTGGTGCAAGACACACCATACCAAAAACTAGATCCATGTCTAGTTTTTTTCTGGATTCTTGTCTAGTTCCGTTGTGTGTGCTGATCGCGGCACCGATACGCTGGACTCATGAGCACGACGGAAACCGCATCCCCGACCGACTCGTCCGCACCGCGCGTGGGCAGGAAGAAGCGGGCCACCCGCGCCCGCATCGTCGAGTGCGCGATTCCGCTGTTCTCCGAATACGGCTACGACAAGATCACCATGGAGTCGATCGCCAAGGCCGCCGGCATCAGCCGCGCCAACCTCTATCTGCATTTCAAGGCCAAAGCGGAGCTGGTCGACGCCATGCTCGAACAACTCAGTCCGGAGGTCATCGACAGCTACCGAACGCTCGATTCCCTCGACCCGGCCGATACCGACGGCCTGCGGCGGTGGGTCGAAGACAGCTCACAGTTGTGGGTGGACAGGCGCCGGCAACTCGAAACCCTCGAGCATGCCTTGTCCGTCGAACCGGTCGTCTCTCAGCGGTGGTACCAGACGCTGTCGGAAGCGGCGGACGCGATGACGACCTTCCTCGGCCGCTACCCGGACGGACCGGAACGGCAACGGGCACGATTGACGCTGGTGACGACGATGCTCGGCTTCGAGCGCACCCTGTACTTCGTGCTCGTCCGCTCCGCTCCGGCCGACCACTCGGATGTGATCGACGTCTTGACGGCGCAATGGCACGCCGCTCTCGCCGGCGCGACCACCCCGGCGGCGACGCACCCGGGGTGACGCGCACGGCGGCTAACGCGGGCCTACTCGATGACGAGCGTGTCGAGTTCGGTGCCCGGTGGGTAGTGATCGTCGAAGATCACCGCACCGGCGCCGGTCAGGGTCGCGGCGTACCGGCGTGCGGTGAGCCCGTGCTCTGCTTCCCGAAGATGCAGCTCGGCCAGGGGGATGCGTCGAGTTCGATCCGGCCATCCGGTCGGATCTACCACCGACAGGATCGGCCCGGACTCGGTCATCTCGACCCACGGCTCCACAATCAGGATGTCGAGCATCCCACCGTGCCCACCGAGCCGAACGACTCCGCCGAACCGCACCACCTGCGGCGCGTCCGGCGATGGAATCGGCGGGAAGGTGAAGTAGCTCGTCTCGCCCAGATGCGCGCCCTCGGACATCGCATGTCGACCGTCGGGCAGAGTGGCGATATAGCGGATGAAGCTGCGCTTGATTCCCCAGGTCAATCCGACCCGGGCAAGCGCGCACGGTCCGACGCCGGCGGTCATGGCACCTCGAGGGTCAAGGTCGCGCCGCGCCCGCCTTTGCCGCACACTACGCGGGACACACAGGCGCACAGCTTCTTCGAGTTGGCCTTCTGCTCCTCGCTGAAGAACACGTCCCGGTGGTCGACGGTGCCCTCGACGTCGACGATATCGACCTGGCACAGACCGCACTCGCCCTTACGGCAGTCGAACATCATGTCCGCGCCGGCTCGCTCGAGAGCGTCGAGCAGCGAGTCACCGGACCGAACGGTGGTCTCGATGCCCAGTCGCGGGATGTTCACGACGAACTCCTCGGCCTGGAACCACCCGCTGTTCCCGAAGGTTTCGTACCGCAGATTCGGCAGCGGCAGATCCCGCTCGATCCAGTTGCGGCGCACGGCATCCATCAGCCGGATCGGCCCGCACATGTACAACTCCGTCACCTCGTCGACGCCGGCCACGAGATCCCGGACATCGAGTCCGGTGCCCTCGTCGTCGATGTGCGCCTCCAGGCGATCACCGTGCACGGCGAGCAGTTCCGGCAGAAACGCCATCGCGGTCCGACTGCGCGCGACGTAGACGAAACGGTAGTCGGCCCCGACCCGCCGCAGCACCGCCGCCATCGCCGCCATCGCGGTGATCCCAATGCCCCCGGCGAGCAGGACATACCGCGGTGCACCGACCCGCAGCGGGAAGTTCTGCAGTGGGGCGGTCAGCTCGATCGGGTCACCGGCCTGCAGGGTGTGCATGTACCGGGACCCACCACGGGAGGTGGGGGACAGGTGGACCCCGAGGGTCACGCTGTGGCCGTCGGCGGCGCCGGAGACGATCGAGTACGAGCGGACGGCGCCGCTGCCGATGCGGACATCGACGTGCGCTCCGGGGGCTGCACGATGGGATTGTTCGGTGGCGATCACGATCTTGGCGATGCCGTCGGCGGCGGGCTCGACAGAGGTGACCTGTCCCTGCTGCCAGGTGATCTTGTTGTCGGTCATGTCAGTTCACCGTTTCGGTCAGCGCGTCGATGTTCGCGGTGTGCAGGCGCTCACTCTCGATCATGCGCTGAATGATTCGGCGGACCCACATCCCGCCCGCGTCGATGTTGAGGTTGTAGAACTCGTGATCCGGGTTGGCCTCGATGGCGGCCTGCTGGGCGGTGAGCATGGCCTCGTCCTCGCCGAAGACTCCGTGCACGCCGTCGCGCAGCTGCGTGGTGATCAGCTGGCTTTCGAGGCGGTAGTTGCGTTGGAAGGCCCAGAAGTACAGCGCCGTCTTCTCGTCGACGGGGGTAATGGTGTTCATGACGAACCCGTTCACGCCCTGGCTGCGATCACCCTCGGGGGCACCGGTACCCGCCTCGGCCACGCCGACGTCGATGCGGATCGTGCCCGGTGCCTGGAATTCGATGATCTGCCAGCGATCGACCTTGCCCTCGAACCCGGGGAACTTGTCGCGCATATTCTTCAGCCAGAACGGCGGTGCGTCGATGTTGTGCATCCACCGGGTGACGGTGACCGTGCGCTCGTCGTGGGTGACCACGAAGTCGGACTCGCTGAGTTCCTCCTGCCCGATGGAGGAGGAGTGGACGAACTCTTCGTGGGTGAGGTCCATCAGGTTGTCGAGCACCAACTGGTAGTTGGCCTGAACGTCGATGGTGCGGCCGTCGCCGGCCCACTCGGGCGAGTCCATCTGGAACATGTCCGGGATGGTGGCGGGGTCGGCGAGCGTCGGATCTCCCAGCCACACCCACAGGAACCGATGACGCTGTTCGACGGGGTAGGACGCCACCATCGCCGACGGGTTGATCGTCTCCTGCGCCGGCATCTTGGTGCACCGGCCCGCAGAGTTGAACCGCAGGCCGTGGTAGGGGCACTGCACCTCGTCCGCGCCGATACGGGTACCGAGTGAGAGCGGGGCGAGTCGATGCCAGCAGGCGTCGGCGAGGGCGACCGGGCGGCCGTCGGTGGTGCGGTACAGCGTCATCGGCTTGTCGGCAATCCTGCGGGCAAGCAGCTTCGCGGAGGTCACTTCGTAGTCCCACGCCGCGACGTACCACGCGTTGAGGGGGAAGGCCATGCTCTTGGCGGTCGCGCCGCCCGGGCCGAGATCGGTCATGCGATGTCCTTGGGGATCGTCACCAGTAGAAACCGCAATAACTATGCAGATAGCTATTGGGTGATGTGACGCACACACTATCTATCGATATAGTTATTGGCAAGACAGTCCGGCCGATGAGGAGACATGAGCCTTCGCTACGCACTGCTGGCCCTGCTCACGGCGGGCCCGCTCACCGGATACGACGCCGCCAAACGGTTCGGCGGCTCCGTCGGGCACGTCTGGCACGCCCCCGATTCGCAGATCTATCCCGAACTGCGCCGCATGCAGAAGGACGGACTGATCGAGGGCGAGCAGGTCAGGTGGGGGCCGAGGAGCACCAAAACGCAATACAGCATCACCGACGACGGCATCGCCGCCTTCCGAACGTGGATGAACACCCCGCTCGACCACGCCCCCGAACGCGATGCCCACCACATGCAAGCCGCCTACTTCGAATGGGCGGACCCCGATCATGCACGGGAGATCCTGCACAAGCACATCGAGTACTACACCACTCAAGTCGAGTTGCTCACCGCCGTCCGGGACGGAATCAAGGCCGGCACGGATCCAGCCATCGTTCGGCGACTCGATCACTACCCGCAGCACGAACACGCCCGGATCATCGCGTACAAGGCCTACACCTACGACGGCATGATCAGCCGCAGCAAGGCCGAGATCGATTGGGCAGTAAAGGGACTTGCCCTCCTAGACGAAATGTCGCATCCGGTCGAGCCCAGCACGCACCCGTGACTATGTGGCGGTGGCACCGCCCTCTCGATCCTCATCGTCCGCGTACCGGCAGGCGCGACTTGTTCTTGAACAGCTCACCGCAGACCGTGCATTCTACCGCTGAGAGTCTGACCTTTCGCGAATACTTCCAGATGCTCGTCGACGCCGCGGGCGGTACACGCAGCATCGACGAACTGGACGAGGAGCACCCCTGCTGCCCGACGCGATGATCGTCCAGGGTCGGGGCAACACCATGCACTACGAGCCTGACGCAACCGAGACCGCGCTGCTCGGTTACACCCAAACAGATTGCACACGTGCGATCGCGCAGATCGTGCACACCGCCAGTCGCGCTTCCGTATGAGACCGCACACAGCATGCGTGTAAATCTCATACCCTCCCGCGTGGCGGGAGATGCCAGTTCGAAGGGTCGCCGAGGCTTCGTACGGTGACCCCCGTCACGCTACGAATCGTTCACATGCGAAGGAAGTAATCTACGTGCGCACACGATCGCTTGCTGTCGTAGTTTCGGTCACAGCTGTGGTCGGCGCGCTGCTGCTCGCCACTTCGGCGGCTGCACAGCCACTCGATTCTCCTGGCCCCGGAAGTACGTCATCAGCGCCGGGATCTGGGAGTTCGTCATCGCCGGTGAACTGTCCGCGTTCCCCGCTCGCGCCGCCGATGCGTTTTCTCGAGAACGCAGCGCTCAATACTCGGGCAGTCGAGTTGGCACAGGATCCGCTGGTTGTCGCGGCCAAGGCCACGCTCCGCGCCACGCTGGCACAGTCGGGCCTCGCCACAGACGATGCCACCACAGCAGAATTGGCGTCCTACATCGATGGTCTGGCACTCGCGGTGGCCAGCGATGTCGCCAACCTCGGTCGAACTTCCATCGCTGGGACGATCAGCCGGACCGTCGATGGGGGCTCGACAACCCCGACGTGATCTACCGATCCGCCACGATCGACGAGAACGGCTCCTACGTGATCAAGGGCATCCGACACTCGTCGCAGAACATCTACATCCAAGTCCTCGACGCCTACCCGGGTGACGGAACCCTCGGGAACACAAACTTCTCCGATTACCTGACGCTCACCTGGTTGCTGGCGTCCATTGCGACCATCGGTGGGGCGCTCGGGTCGGGTCTCGAGGACGACGCCGCCGTCAAGGAGGCGGCGTACGGGGTCCGGCAGCGGCAGCGCTTCGAGGAGACGCGGAGGCGGTCGAACGAGGCGGGATGATCCCAGCCCGCGAAGCGTACAACCCGGCGTCCAGTGAGCCTTGTGGTCAGCGTCCGTCATGGGTGTGCAAGGCGGGAAGGCGTTGTGGCGTCCAGAAACAAAGATGGCACCGGTGACCATGACCGATGAGCGGAATCGACAGCGGTGCCGGCGGCGCGCGACATTGCGATCTGCAGCAGGCTGGCAGCTCCGCCGAAGGACAGGCCCCAAGCGGCACTGAGGTAAGCGTGCGCAGGCGCTGGTCCGATCGATGCTCCGGTGCCGACGAGGCTCGCCAGCGACGCGACACCGAAGGACAGCACGCACCACCAGCGCCGCTCTCTACCTATCTCGATGCGCGCGCGCCGTGGCGTATGCCGACGACTTCCTGCACACCGAAAGCCCCAGCGGGTGCCGGCGCACGATCACCCTGTCCGACTTGGACTACCCGCCCGGATACCGTTCCAGCACGGCACCCTCGCTGGGTGAGAACGCCGCGTCCGAGTCGGACGGCGGGCCCACAGGTGAGCGCAACGGGCCCAATGGGTGAACACCCCATCGGTCGGCGGGCCGTGAGGAAAGGTGCGTGATGTCATTCCCGCCTCTCTCCGGCGCGGACGTGCACCGACGGATTCGGACGTCCACCTCTGCGGCACGCGGGTGTCCGGACCGCTACCGATTCGTACCGAAACCGTTGACGGAGCGCCACACGCGTGCAACACTGAACTCGATGGTTCAGTATCCGGTTCTCGACGCCACGTTCGCCGCACTGGCAGACCCCACGCGACGTGGGATCCTCCGTCGGCTCGGCGAGGGCGCCTGCTCGATCAGTGACCTGGCCGAACTCTTCGAGATGACGCTCACCGGCATCAAGAAACACGTGCGACTGCTCGAAGAGGCGGGGATGGTCGTGACCGAGAAACGTGGCCGGGTGCGGTACTGCATGTTGGGGACCAATTCCCTCGAGCGTGAGGTGGCCTGGATCCGCGACTACCAGCTGTCGCTCGAAGGGCGCCTGGACCGTCTGGACGAATTCCTCAATCGAACGGAAGGCACGTCATGAGCACCTCGCAGACCCCCACGACCGCGACCGTCTCGACGCCGACGGACCGGGAGATCCACGTCGAACGCATCTTCAACGCTCCCCGCGACCGCGTGTGGGCCGCATTCACGAGACCGGAACTGCTCGCCCAGTGGTGGGGCCGCGGAAACGAACTCGACCTCGAGCGCTGGGAATTCGAGCGCGGCGGGCACTGGCGCTTCGTCGAACATTCGGACGGCGAAACCCACGGCTTCGAGGGCAGATTCCGGGAGATCACCCCGGAAGAGCGCCTGGTGTACACGTTCGAGTGGGACGGCATGCCCGGCCACGTCATCGTCGAGAACAACACCTACACCGACCTCGGCGACGGACGCACCAAGCTGTCCGTGGTCAGTCAGTTCCACACTCCCGAAGAGCGCGACGGCATGCTGCAGTCCGGTATGGAAAGTGGCATGAACGAGAGCTACGCGGCGCTGGATGCGGTTCTGGCGCAGACGAGCTGGTGATCACTCGACGAGCACGCAGCGCGCTCCGCTGAAGATCGTGGGCATGCACTTGTTGCAGTGGATGCACAACGACTGGGTGTGGGACTCGGACCGGATGCGGTTCACCAGGTCGGGTTCGCGCAGCAGCGCCCGGGCCATGGCGACGAATTCGAAGCCCTCGGCCATGGCGGTGTCCATTCCCGCCCGGTCGGTGACTCCGCCGAGCAAGACGAGCGGCAAGGTCACCGCCGCACGGATCTGGCGTGCGTGCTCGAGCATGAACAGGTCGCGGTACGGGTAGGCGTGGATCATCGACTTCCCGAGCAGTTGCACGCCGAGGCGGACCGGCTGCGGCATGGCGGCCGCGAACTCCCGCACCGGCGCGTCACCCTTGAACAGGTACATCGGGTTGAGAAGTGAACTGCCCATGGTGAGTTCGAGGGCGTCGACGCTGCCGTCGTGCTCCAGCAGTCTGGCCACCTGGATGGCCTCGTCCAGCCAGAACCCGCCGGGGACGCCGTCGTCCATGTTCAGCTTGGCGAGGATCGCGACCCGGCCGCCGACGGCGTCGCGCACGGTCCGGGCGACGTCCCGCACCACCCGGGCCCGGTTCTCGAGTGATCCGCCGTAGGAATCGGTGCGACGGTTCAGCTTCGGGCTGAGAAACGCACTGGCGAAGTAGTTGTGGCCGAAGTGGATCTCGACGGCGTCGAATCCGGACTCGACGGCGAGCCGCGCCGCGGTTCCGTGGGCGGCGGTGATCCGGGTGATGTCTGCGGTGGTGGCGCTGCGGATCATCCGCATGCTGAGCGGGTTGAACGACCTAGAGGGTGCGAGCGCCGGCAGTCCGGTGGACTTCTCGTTCGCGACGGGTCCGGCGTGCCCGAGTTGGGCGGATGCGGCCGCACCCTCGGCGTGGATGGCGTCGGTGAGCCTGCGCAGCCCGGGCACGGCGTCCGAGCGCATCCACAACTGCCCGCGTTCGGTGCGACCCTCCGGTGCCACGGCGCAGTAGGCCACCGTCGACATCCCGACCCCACCCGCCGCGGGCCGGCGGTGGAACTCGATCAGTTCGTCGGTGACCAGCGCGTCGGGAGTGCGGCCCTCGAACGTGGCCGACTTGATGACCCGATTGCGTAACGTGATGGGGCCCAGCGTGGCCGGGGTGAAAACGTCTGGATGTGTGGTCATTCCCGGCCCTTCGTCGTGTGCGTTCGACGGTAGGCGGCGGGAGGGTTCGGCGACCGGAACGTGTCCGCTGAGCGGGAGACCACCGCGGCCCCACGGATGACCCCTCGACATCCGTGAGACCGCGGGTGTCGTCTCAGCCGACGGTCTCGGGCGTCTTCTCCGGCGTGGAGTCGGCGGCCGCACCGCGTTGCCTGCGTCCGAGCACCCAGCAGGCCAGTGTGATCGCACACGTGAACGTGAGCGTCGCGAACAGCTGGTTGCGTGCCGCGTCGTCGAACAACGCCAGCACCGCGACCGCGGCCAGCAGCGCGAGGGCGACGTACGACAGATACGGGAAGCCCCACATCTTCAGCGGCAGATCCGTCCGGCCCGACCTCTCGGCGCGCCGCCGCAACACGATCTGCGAGACGGTGACGAACGTCCAGAGCACCAGGATCGTCGAGCCGACCGCGTTGAGCAGCAGCGGCAGAACACGATCCGGGGCCAGGTAGTTGAGGACGACGGTGACGAACCCGAACGTCACCGACGCCAGCACCGCCACGCGGGGAACGCCGTTGCCCGACACCCGGCCGAACACCTTCGCCGCCGCCCCACGCTCGGACAGCGAGTAGATCATCCGGGAGCCACTGAACAGCATGGCGTTCAGCGACGACAGCAATGCGATGACCACGACGACGGTCATGACGGCGCCGGCTCCGGGCACGTGCGCGGCGTTCAGGACCGCGACGAACGGTCCCGTCGCGAGTTCGTCGGCGGTCCACGGCAGCACTGCCACCATGATGAGGACGGAACCGACGTAGAACACCAGGATCCGCCACACGATGGACCGCACCGCGCGGCTCACGTTGCGCCGCGGTTCCGACGTCTCGGCGGCCGCGATGGCCATCACCTCGGTGCCGCCGAACGCGAAGACCACGATCAGCAGGCCGGCCGCGATGCCGGTGACACCGTTGGGGGCGAACCCGCCGTGACCGGTGAGGTTCGACAGGCCGGGCGCGTCGAAGCTGGGAATCCAGCCGAGGATCATCGCGGAACCGACCGCCAGGAACGCGACGATCGCGACGATCTTCAGTGCGGCGAACCAGAATTCGAACTCGCCGAAACGGGAGACGCCCGCCAGGTTCACGGCGGTCAGCACACTCATGTACGCCAGGGCCGCCAGCCATTGCGGCACTGCGGGTATGGAGGCGGCGGTGATCGCCGCCGCCGCGGTCGCTTCCGCGGCCACCACGATGACGACCTGCACCCAGTAGAGCCAGCCGATCGTCCGGCCGGCGACCGGGCCCATCGCGTTCTCGGCGTGGACGGAAAACGCGCCGCTGTCGGGGTCGGCGGCCACCATCTCGCCCATCATCCGCATCACGAGGACGACGAGGAATCCGGCGATGAGGAAGGAGACGAGCACGGCAGGTCCGGCGACGGCGATGCCCGCACCGGAGCCGACGAACAGTCCGGCGCCGATCGCGCCGCCCAGACTCATCATCACCAGCTGTCTCGGTTTCATCGCCTGCTGCAGGCCAGAGGATTTCGGTGGGTCGTGCACGGTGTTCATGGGGGCTCCCGGCCGTCAGACGAGCTGATCGAGTGCGATCTCGAACGCGGTACCGGCGATTCCGGTCGGCTGCGACGAACGCGCGAAGCACCGCTCGAGCGCCGTCGCGACGGTGGCGGAGACGTCACCGAAGATCGCCTCGTCCGACACCTCGATGTCGCCCTCCATCAGCAGCGCGAACGCCCGGGCCATACCGCAGTTGGCGATGAAGTCGGGGACGACGGCCACACTCTTGTCGGCGTACTCGTAGATGGGGCCGTAGAAGATCTCGTCGTCCGCGAACGGCACGTTGGCGCCGCTCGCCACCACCTCCAGGCCACCGGCGATCAGCCGGTCCACCTGGTCGCGGGTCACGAGACGTGATGCGGCGCAGGGGAGGAAGATCTCGGCGCCGGAACTCCAGATCGTCTCGTTGATCTCCTCGAACGGCACCGTGCCTGCCGCGCGCAGTTCGTTGCCCTCCTTGGCCAGGAACAGGGCGCGGATCTGCTCGAAGTCGTAGCCGTCGGTGTTCGACAGCCCACCGTTGCGGTCGAGGATGCCGACGATCCGGGCCCCGGACTGCGCCAGGTAGTACGCGGCGGTGGCGCCGACGTTGCCCCAGCCCTGCATGATCACGCGCTTACCGGCCAGTTCGCCGCCGTAGACCCGGTAGTAGTGCCGCACCGATTCGGCGACACCCCAGCCCGTGATCAGGTCGGACACCGTGTACTTCGCGTGCGGATCGGGAGTGAACCGCGCATCCTCGACGACCTTCGCGACACCCAGGCGCAGCTGTCCGACCCGCTGGACCCGCTCACGATCGCTGGCAGCGAAGTGGCCGTTGACGACACCCTCCTGCGGATGCCACAGGCCGTAGCTCTCGGTGATCGGCACGACCTCGGCCATCTCGTCGACGTTCAGGTCGCCGCCGGTGCCGTAGTACGCCTTGAGGAGCGGGGTCACGGCCTTGAACCAGCGTCGCAGCACCTCGTCCTTGCGCGGGTCGGTCGGGTCGAAGTCGATGCCCGACTTCGCGCCGCCGATCGCCGGACCCGAGACGGTGAACTTGACCTCCATGGTCTTCGCGAGCGACTCCACCTCGCGCCGGTCGAGACCGCGACGCATCCGGGTGCCGCCGCCGGCAGCGCCGCCACGCAGCGAGTTGATCACCGTCCATCCGCGTGCGGAGGTCTCCGTGTCGTGCCACTCGAAGACGATCTCGGGGGCCTTCTCTTCGAATCGGGTGAGCAGATTCTTCATGGCTTCTCTCGGTTTCTCGACTGCCGGGGGCTCGGGGCGACCCGGTCGGTGTTCCCGACCGCTGCCCGCGCTGTTACGGCGATCACTGTGTCGGGCACCACTCGTGCGCCGCAACCGGCCGGGCGGCACATAGCCACGATGAACATCACCGAGAAAGAAGTTCCAGGATTTTCTATTCAGTTTGTGCAGCAGAGCCGATGATCGTGTTGCTAATCCGGTTCCGAGGAAGCTGTGCGGTAGGCCGGGGCCTTCGCTGAGCGCGGCCGGTCGAGGGTCCGCAGGAGAGGCATCGACCGGTACGGGACGATCACCGACAGCACCATCACGCTGGTGGACCGGGCGACGACGCTCGACTTGTTCAGATCGATCAGCGTCTGCTGCAGCCCGAGGTGGGAACCCGCCGCGATGCGGCACAGGATGTCGCCCGAACCGGTGGTCGCGAAGGCCTCGAGCACGCCGGGAATCGACTCCAGTTCCGACGTCACGGAGTCGAGCGCGCCCTGCGCCGTCTCCAGCGTGACGAACGCCTGCACGTCGAACCCCGCGGCCGCGATGTCGAGACGCGGCTCGTACCCGGCGATCACGCCCGACTCCTCGAGTTTGCGCACCCGCGCCTGAACGGTGGCCCGAGCGACCTTGATCCGGCGCGACAGCTCCAGCACGCCGGCCTTCGGGTCGTCGTGCATGGCGTCGAGAAGGGCGAAGTCGAGCTCGTCCAACTGCACTGCGTCCTTCATGGCCAGACCTCTCCGGGCGGATTCAACTAGTCCGACTGTATAAGAAGAGTGGTTCCGGGGTCGCCGAAGATGGCACTGTGGCTAGCTTCTGCTGGCCCGGTTGCCTATGTGGGCGGGGTGGGTTTTCGTAGTGACCCAGGCAACAAGCCACACTCCGTCCCTCGAACCAGGAAGACAGCGATGACGATCGAGCAGACTCTCACCGACAAGGAACGCCTGGCAGGTCTCGACCTCGGCCAGCTCGAGCAACTGGTCGGGCTCGTCGAGTACGACGGCACCCGCGACCCGTTCCCGGTCAGCGGCTGGGACGCCGTCGTCTGGGTGGTCGGCAACGCCACCCAGACCGCCCACTACTTCCAGTCCGCGTTCGGGATGACCCTGGTCGCCTACTCCGGACCCACCACCGGCAACCGCGACCACCACAGTTTCGTCCTCGAATCCGGCGCCGTCCGCTTCGTCATCAAAGGCGCCGTGAACCCGGACAGCCCCCTGATCGAGCACCACCGCACCCACGGCGACGGCGTCGTCGACATCGCCCTCGCCGTCCCCGACGTCGACAAGTGCATCGCCCACGCCCGCGCCCAGGGCGCCACCGTCCTCGACGAACCCCACGACGTGACCGACGAGCACGGCACCGTCCGCCTCGCCGCGATCGCCACCTACGGCGACACCCGCCACACCCTCGTCGACCGCAGCAACTACACCGGCCCCTACCTGCCCGGCTACGTCGAGCGGGCGTCGTCGCACACCAAACGGGACGGGGCCCCCAAGCGGCTGTTCCAGGCCCTCGACCACGTCGTCGGCAACGTCGAACTCGGCAAGATGGACCACTGGGTCGACTTCTACAACCGGGTCATGGGCTTTACGAACATGGCCGAGTTCGTCGGCGAGGACATCGCCACCGACTACTCCGCCCTGATGAGCAAGGTCGTCTCCAACGGCAACCACCGGGTCAAGTTCCCCCTCAACGAACCCGCCCTCGCCAAGAAACGCTCGCAGATCGACGAATACCTCGACTTCTACCGCGGTCCCGGCGCCCAGCACCTGGCGCTGGCCACCAACGACATCCTCACCGCCGTCGACCAGCTGACCGCCGAGGGCGTCGAATTCCTGGCCACCCCCGACTCCTACTACGAGGACCCCGAACTGCGGGCCCGGATCGGCAACGTCCGCGCCCCGATCGCCGAACTGCAGAAACGCGGCATCCTCGTCGACCGCGACGAGGACGGCTACCTGCTGCAGATCTTCACCAAACCCCTCGTCGACCGGCCCACCGTGTTCTTCGAACTCATCGAACGCCACGGCTCCCTCGGCTTCGGCATCGGCAACTTCAAAGCCCTCTTCGAAGCCATCGAACGCGAACAAGCCGCCCGCGGAAACTTCTGAGCGAGAGGATCACTCCGCGAGACCGGTAAGGGCGAACCTTCGTCGACGATTGTGCAGCGACTTTCCCGCGCGATCGGTGCCGTCCCGAATACGATGACGCCATGAGCCCTACCGAGGCAGTGGTGGCCGGTGCCGGTCCGACCGGGCTCACGCTCGCGCTGGAACTGGCGCGTCGGGGCGTGGAGGTGCGGATCCTCGACAAGTCGCCCGAGCCGTTCGCGGGTTCGCGGGGAAAGGGATTGACCGCGCGCAGCCAGGAAGTCATGGACGATCTCGGCATCGTCGACGAGATCGTCGAGGCGGGGTTCCGGCACCTGCCCAGCCGGGTCGCGGTGCGCGGCCAGGTGGTGCGCGACAGCGACCCGCACGCGGACCTGAGCCCCACCCCCGATCGGCCCTACGACGGCGGTCTGATGATCCCGCAGTGGCGGACCGAGCAGATCCTGCGAGAAAGGCTGTCGGAGTTCGGGATCGACGTGGAGCGCGGCGTCGAGGTGGTCGGCTTCGAGCAGACCACCGACAAGGTGACCGTCCGGCTCGCCGGCGGCGGGACCGTCATGGCGCGCTACCTTATCGGCTGCGACGGCGGGCGCAGCGCGGTGCGCAAGGCGCTCGGGGTGACGTTCGCGGGGACGGGCGGCATCGAGGGCATGCTCCTCGGCGACGTGTCCGTCGACGGCCTGGTCCCCGATCGCTGGTACCAGTGGACGCACCCCGAGCGGGGGTTCGTCGCGTTGTGCCCGTTCCGTGGAATCAACTCCTGGCAGTTCCAGGGCGTGCCGTTCGCGGACTTCGACGAGGAAGGCAACCTGCCCGAACCGTCGCTCGAGTACTTCCAGCGGGTTCTCGACGACATCGCCTGCGGCCCCGGCGTGCGATTGTCCGAACCGACGTGGCTGTCCACCTGGCATGTGAACGTGCGGATGGTGGACCGCTTCCGCGACGGTCGGGTGTTCCTGGCCGGGGATGCGGCCCACGTTCATCCGCCGTCCGGTGGGCTCGGGATGAACACGGGAATCCAGGACGCCTACAACCTCGGGTGGAAGCTGGCTCTCGCCCTGGCCGGCTCCGCGGACCCGTCGCTCCTCGACACGTACCAGGAGGAACGCTTGCCGCTCGCGCGCTGGACGCTCGGGGTGAGCAGCGCGGGACTGCAGAAGGTGGCCTCGAACCTCGGGCGCGAGGACTCCGAGGGGTTTGCGGGCGCGGTGACCGAGGACGGTCAGCAACTCGGTCTGGGCTACCCGTGGAGTTCGCTGTCGCGGGACGGGGACGCGACGACGGGTCTGCGCGCCGGAGATCGCGCACCCGACGCGCCCTGCCTGAGCCCCGACGGCACGCCGCTGCGGCTGTTCGACGTGTTCCGGGGGACGCACTTCACGGTCCTCGGGTTCGGCGGCGGCTCCCGGCACATCCTGCAGACCCTGGCGGAAGACGCGCCCGACGACGTGACGTACGTGGTGGTGGGCGATTCCCGAGGTCCCGGCGTGGACGTCGTCGACGACCGCGGTTTGGCGCGCAGCGCATACGGGGCACACGGTGGCACGCTGGTGGTGGTGCGCCCCGACGGGTACGTCGCGCTCACCGCCGCGGCCACCGCGGCCGACGACGTCATCGACTATCTCGGTCGACTGGTGGGGAGGTCGTCCTGAGGAAAGGCTGAACGATGCGACACAAGGACGAGGAACGGGACTACGACGAGGCCGATCTCGAGGTCGGGCCCCCGAAGGACCACGCGGCAGGCCCGACCGCTGTCGCGGTGTCGATGAAGCGCGCGCTCGAGCACATGGGCGTGGTCCGTACGGCCGAGACGTTGCTGCAACTGAACCAGGCCGAGGGGTTCGATTGCATGAGCTGTGCGTGGCCCGATCCGGAGCCGGGCCACCGGCACGCCGCGGAGTTCTGTGAGAACGGCGCCAAGGCGGTGGCAGAAGAGGCCACCCGCGACCGCGCGACACCCGAATTCTTCGCCCGCCACAGTATCGCCGAGCTCGACTGTCACAGCGAGCACTGGCTGGGTCAGCAGGGCCGGATCACGCATCCGATGGTGAAGCGGCCCGGCGGAACGCACTACGAGCCCATCGAATGGGACGAGGCCTTCACCCTGATCGGGGATCAGCTGAACGCCCTGGACAGTCCGGACGAGGCGATCTTCTACACGTCCGGCCGGGCGTCCAACGAGGCGGCGTTCGCGTACCAGCTGTTCGTCCGCGCGTTCGGGACGAACAATCTGCCCGACTGTTCCAACATGTGTCACGAATCGACCAGCATCGCGCTGCAGGAGTCGATCGGCATCGGCAAGGCCAGCGTCACGATGGACGACGTCTATCAGGCGAAACTCATTGTGCTGCAGGGCCAGAATCCGGGTACCAATCATCCGCGGATGTTGTCGGCGCTGGAGAAGGCCAAGCAGAACGGTGCGAAGATCCTCTCGATCAACCCGCTCCGTGAGGCGGGCCTGGTCAACTTCAAGAATCCGCAGACGCCCCGCGGCATGGTGGGCCCGGGCACCGACCTGTCCGACATGCACCTGCCCATCGCGCTGAACGGCGACCTCGCGCTGCTCCAGGCGTTCGGCTCACTGCTCGTCGAATGGGATGCCCTCGATCAGGAGTTCATCGACCAGCACACGATCGGATTCGAGCTGTGGAAGCAGCACGTCACCGACATCGACTGGGACGTCGTCACCCGCACGACCGGGCTGTCGCGGGAACAGATCACCGACGCGGCCCGGCTCCTGCGGGATTCCGACGCCACCGTGTTCTGCTGGGCGATGGGACTCACCCAGCACCACAACTCGGTGGCGATCATCAAGGAAGTCACCAATATCGCTCTCGCTCAGGGAAACATCGGCAAACCCGGTGCCGGGCTGCTGCCGGTGCGCGGGCACTCGAACGTACAGGGCGACCGCACGATGGGGATCTGGGAGCGTCCGCCGCGGCACTTCCTGGACGCGCTCGCGAAGGAATTCGACTTCGATCCGCCCCGCGAGAACGGGTACGACACCGTCGATTCCATCCGGGCGATGCGTGACGGCAAGGCGCACTTCTTCCTCGGGCTGGGCGGCAACTTCGTCCAGGCCGCCCCGGACACCGACGTCACCGCCGCCGCACTGCGCAAGACCCGGATGACGGTCCACATCTCGACGAAGATCAACCGCTCGCATCTCGTGTGCGGTGACACCGCCCTGATCCTGCCGACGAAAGGCCGCACCGAGCAGGACGTCCAGGCCGGCGGGCCGCAATTCATCTCGGTCGAGGACTCGACGTGCTCGGTCCACGCCTCCCGTGGTCCATTGAAACCGGCCAGCCCGCAACTCGATTCGGAGGTGGGGATCGTCACCCGCATCGCGGAGGCCACGATCGGCGACCGCTACGGTCTCGAGTGGAAGAAGATGCGGGACGACTACGCGAACATCCGCCTGCACATCTCGCGGGTGGTGCCCGGCTGTGAGGGGTACGAGGTCAACGTCCGCCGGCCGGGCGGGTTCGTCCTGCCGCACCCGCCGCGCGATTCCCGCACGTTCCCCACCCACTCGGGGCGCGCCGAATTCGCGGTGTCCCCGATCGAGGTGCTGCAGGTGCCCCCGCGGCACGTGATCCTGCAGACGATCCGCAGCCACGACCAGTTCAACACCACGATCTACGGGCTCAGCGACCGCTACCGCGGAATCGAAGGGGGACGCCGCGTGATCTTCCTGCACCGCGACGACATCGCCGCCCTCGGATTCGACGACGGGGACATGGTCGACCTCTTCACTCACTGGGCAGAAGACGACCGCGTCCGCTGCGCCCACGATTTCCGGATCGTCGAGTACGACACGCCCCGGGGTTCGGCCGCCGCCTACTACCCGGAGACCAACCCGCTCGTCCCGCTCGATTCCACGGCGGCCGGCAGCAACTGTCCCACGTCGAAGTCCGTCATCGTCTCCCTGGAACATGCCGGCAAATACAGCGCCGAATTCCCACCGGAGGCGAGCCAGGACGAGGTCGGATCGGACCGATTCCACAAGTCGACCCCCCAACCGAAGCACCTCTCCTGACGTGAGTGGCATCGTGTGCCCCGGCACGCTTTCCCACTCACCTGCGCAGGTGAGTGGCGATGTGTGCGGGGCTACGCGTCGGCACTCACGTCGCCGGGCGAACCGGACATTCTGCACTTACCACGAAGGGTGTGGTGCACCTCGCCGGTGAGGGGCCGAGGCCGCTGTTCAGCTCGCTCGAGTTGTACGCGCTCGTCGTGGTGGGAGCCGCCGCGGTCGCGCTGCAGCAGTCGGCCTTTCAGGTCGGAGCGCTGCAGGCGTCGCTGCCCGCGACCACTGTGATGGAACCACTCGTGGCGTCGCTGCTCGGCGAATACCTCGACGCCGACCGGAAGGTGACCGCCGTCCTCGTCGCCCTGATCGCGGTCATCATGGCCGCGGTGGCGCTGGCGCGCGGCGCCGCCGTCGTGGAGGACGCGGGCACGGATCCGGCTCAGCCCCTGTCCCGATCGCGCAGGTAGGCCGCAAACGGTTCGTGGCGTTGTATGCGCGACACGGCGATTCGACGCGCCACCACCCACATCAGCGCGGAGATGACGACGGCGAGGACGACGCACAGCGCGAAGTCCGCGGTGCCGATCCGTGTGTGCACATCGGCGGGTCGCATGAGGCGCCACAGCACGACCGGGACGACGGCGATCGCGACGGAGAATGCCGGGAACACCCCGTACGGCACCACCAGCAGGATCAGCCATCGGACGACGACGGTGTGCCAGCGGTCGCGTTGCTCCCACCGCCACCGCAGCGACCGCTGGTGGTAGGGGAAGAACACACCGACGAGACTCGACCCGGCGAGTGCACCGAACGGACACAGCGCCACCGCGACGACCACCACCGCCGTGAACAGCCAGTCCTGCTCGACGAAACCCACGGCGACCGCGATGGTCGCGCAGATCGGCGCGATCAGCATCCACAGCGCCACCGCCTTCGCGGCGAGCAACGCACCCAGCGCGGCCCCGTCGTCGAGTGCGGCGAGAACCCGCTCACGGTCCGGTGCCAGCACGTTGGTGGCGGTGACGTCGGCGTACATCCAGCCGGCGAGGGCCAGAGCGAAACCCGACGGTCCGGTCCACTCGAACAACCAGTTCCGGGGCAGCAGGAACCAGGCCCCGATCATCAGGACGGCATTGAACGCAACGGTCGCCAGGGTGTCTGCCGGGTTGCGCCAGATTCTGATCCACTCCGCGCGAAGAGCGGCCATGCCGTTCAGCGTAAAGCGTCGGGCGGGCCGTCGGAGCCGTGTCGGCAGGATCCCGGACGATCGGGACTCCGGTCCCTTCCACCTGGGACATCGGGTCGGCGACAGTGGTGCGATCCGAGAGAAAGGCCTGTCGTGACCATCGACGACGAGGAGGCAGCCGGGGCCGCGACCCTGATGGACACCCTCCCCGACCGCCACCGGACGGTGCTGCGACTCCGGCTCGCGCACCGCCTCCCGGCCGTCGAGGTGGCGCGCATTCTCGGGACGAACGTCGAGGGCGTGCTCCTCCTCCAGCACGCGGCGCTCAACCTCCTCCGGCGGCAACTCGCCGCGGGGGCGGTGGTCGACGGCGACAATCCGGCGAACGGGCAGTACTGATCGACGCCGCGGGATCCCGCGGTGCTGCCTCTTTCACGTCGTCTCGGCGGTGTGCCGGCGCGTTCGTGGAGTTTGCCGACCCACAGGTTCATTCTGAGGAGGGTCCGAAAGGAGAGCCACAATGATGACAATCATCACCAGAGTTGTGCTTCGCGAGGAGGGAGCCGAGCGATGGGACGGCGCAATGCATGAGCGGGTTGCTGCGGCGCGTGAAAAGCCGGGGTGGATATCAGCGCAGCTTCTCAAGGGGGTCGACGAGCCACTCGAGCGCGCCATCGTCGGTGTGTGGGAAACGAGAGAAGACTGGTCGGCCTGGCATCATGACGAAGCCTTCCGCGCGACTCGCGACGAGCTCGTGGGACTTGAAGCCGGCCAGATGGATTCCACCTGGTTCGAGGTGGTCCAGAACACTGCGACTGAAGAAGACTGATCGAGGTGTCGGTAGCTACCGGCTGGAACAGGGCACGTGTGGTCCGGGCGTGCTGATCGAGCCGCGCCCGGACCACCAGGGATCCGGTTGTGCCGGACTTTCGGTTCGGCGGTGCATATCCGGATTCGCCGAAGCATGCTCCGTTGAATGTTCGACGAAGTGAAAAGGAGTTCCGTCCCTCACGAACTCGTGTCCGGAATGTGATGCTGCTACACGTCGAGGACGGATCAATCTTCGAAGCCGGGCGTCCGTGGTCGGGCGGGACGACCGGCGACCATCTCGCGGACGCCGGGACGGTACCGAGCGATTGGGTTGGGCACAAGTCCCCCCGATCCGCGTCCTTCACGCTGGCAGGGTGCTGATCTTGACCAGGTTGTGCGCCAGGACACCGTGGCCGACCCAGATCTTGGCGCCCTCGGTGCTGTCGATGCGGGTGCGGTCCCAGCCGTATCCACGTTGGCACTCCTGCGCGAAGGACTGAGCCGAGACCGGATTGCCGTCCCCGATCGCGGTCTCACAGGCTGCGAGGATTTTGCCGCCATCGATCAGCGGCTGCAGGTACTCGTTCTGCCCTGCTTGAACTCCCGCGCCGTACACGCCCAAAATTATTTCGCCCGAGCAATCTTCAGGCCCTCGCAGGGCATTGCCGCGAGCAATATTCGCGGCCGGCTAGCAAGCAGGTAATAAGTTCCGTCGTCTCACGTTCCATCGTCAATAGTGCCGAGGGTCACCGCTCGCCGTGTGACTGGTGACCGACCGCAAATATAATTGGATCGAACGATTGTGTCAACTGATCCACTACCCTGATTGCTGGTTGAGGGTGGGGGACCTGAGAATTGGGCGTTCTAGAACGCAGGTTGTCACCCGACCCTGTCGCGTTCCTCCTAATCGTGGCGTGAGATCTGGTGTCACGCGATAGGGGTGTCCCGACAGCACTCGAAAGATCCCATGATTTCTGAATAGACAATGAGGCTATTGCCAAGACCCGCTGTCTCGTTTACGGTCTGTGACCGGTAGCACAGCTGAGTGATGCGATGCGAAGGGCGTTCGAGGCGACGGCGATTGGGTCTTCGTTGTCCCAACCAATCGTGTTCGGAGAGCGAGGGCAACGACAGGCATAGATGAGCAGTGAATGAGGTGATTTCCGGTATGACGGCGTGTAAGCAACGCGGTCACGCGGGAGCGGCGGTTGTGCTGGGCAGTACAGGACCAGTGTGTGGCGAATCCAGGCTTGGATGAATCGTCCTGAGTTCGTCGTGCAGAACGATTCCAGGCGGCCCTCACGTCAGAGCGAGCACCGAACGCCGCGATTCGCAGTTCCACAACTCAGCGTGGAGCGCTGTGCCCGCGGATCCGAAAACTGACCTGGGCCACATTCTCGAGATGGGAAGGTCCACAAAGCCACAGCGCCCGCACGTCATAACTTCCGCACGTGGTCATCGGTCGATCTTCGTCGATGCGGAGAGAGTAAGAAGGCTCCTCTCGATGCCTCTCCCGTAGATGGGATCGACCTCATATCTCAACTTGGCCTATGGGCCGCGTTAACAGCTTCCAACCCGAATAAGGAGAATCAAGTGATCACGAACGAACACAAGCCGGGTTTCCCCCGCATTGTGCGTATTGCAGGCCTCGGTGCCGCTGCTCTTGCGTTCAGCGTGATGTCCAACGCCGTAGCGAGCGCTGACACTCTTATTCCGCTGCCTGATGGGTCGAAAACGGGGCCGAACGCGACGGTGACGCGGACGGCGGAGAGTGCATTGGTATCGCCGTCGTTGGCGGCCAATGGTGCCGGCCGCACGGCGTGGGTGTCAGGCACGGTGACCGCAGATGTCAAGGGCATAAAGGAGGTCACCGAGGCGCCCACCGCAAATGGAACGCCCAATACCGCGGGTACGTATAACGGCACGAACGGATCTACCACACACGGGGTTTCGCGAGTATCGACCGGGTACATCGTGGGTTGTCAGGTGGACGTGACCGGTCTGTCGGCCAACCCGTCGCTCAGCTTGGGAATGGACTCCCTCGCGACGTCTGTCGGTTTGACGGTTCCCCTGAACTCCGGTGAAGTCAAGTACGTTCCTGTTACCGCTAAGGACATCCTGAAGGACGGGGTGTACACACTGCAGTACCACGACGCCGAACTGCAGGTACAGAACTGCGGCGGCTTTGCTCAGGCTCGCGCATACACCGTAATGGAGATCGTGGGCAACGACTATTCGAAGACTGTTCTATACGGAGCCCCGTTCAGCATCGGCTGACTTCTGCGCTTGCTCCAATTCATCTTTCTCGCGTGCGCGAGGCTTCTACCCTGAGAGGGAACAATGACTATTAACCGAAAGAACGGTGCGCGGTTGGCTGCGGTTGGAGCCGCTGCTGTCGCGACCATGGGTTTTTTCTCTGTCGGTGCCGCGAACGCTGACACCTTCGTGCCCCTGCCGGGTGGCACGGCCACAGAGACCCTGGCGGACGGCACTGTAGTCACACTTCACTTGACGAACGAGAGCGCAAACGTGTCAGCGTCGCTGGGCTCGACGCCACTGCACCGCAACGTCTGGGTGTCGGGTAAGGCTTCTGTCAACCTTCAAGGCAATCCCGCGAAGACTGCTTACATCTACCCGGGTTATATCTTGGCTTGTCAGGTCGACTTCGGGGCCGGGGTGGCAGGCAATGCAGGAGCCTCAGTGACTCCCAGCCAACTGGCCTCCGGAACTGCTTCGATTCCGGCTTCCGGCGGCGCAAACGGCGGTATTACGCTTGGGCCAGGTCAGGCGGTTGACACCGCCATCCTCGACATCGAAATGCCGGATGCATATGGATCGGAAATCCATTGGGGCGCTCACTACTTCCAGGGTGGTGCAGGTTCCGTTGGTTGGTCCGACGTCTCTCTCGGCGTCAACGGCTGCGCCGGCTACGCCCAGGCTCGCTCGTACGTCAAAGTCGAGGTCGAGACCGAGAATGTCAAGAGCACTGTCACACTGTGGGGACAGCCGTTCAGTATCGGATGATCGACCGGCTGTCGGATGCCTCCAACTCCAGAACAGGAACCGCGTAGGCAGGCCTGTGCTGGAGTTTCATAGGGTGGTCGCAGCGCCGTGACCATCGCTGACAGCCATGCTCGTTGCGGTAGAAGGTCTCACCATCTTTGGCCGCAACGAGCGGACGAACCGCAAGCGCGGCCATCGCCCACCGCGTGGCCGTCTGAGTGCTGAAGGTCGGGCTGGTTGTGGCCTCCGTACTATCCCGCGAGATCGTCCGCCGGCAGGGCTGGCTCATTGTGAACGGGCGCGGGACGCTCGAGTTCAAACACAGCGTTGTCGAATGTCTTTTCTGCGACCATTGTGCGCTGCGTAGGGATTCGAGGGAGCTCCGGCGGTGTAACCCACTCCTCGGGCGATGCGGAACCGATGGGAAACCAGGGCACGCTCGCGTCTCCTCGTCTTCACAACCCCAAAGGGGCGTCATGGATGACACCGTCACAGAATTGAGCGATCGCTTGGTTTCGTGAGCGTTGCCGAAGATTTGTTTCACTCGCTCGCTCCGGTGGGCCGGTGGCGTGCCGCCATGGGAGTGTGTCAAATACCCTCCAGTGCAACGTGGATGGGTCTTGATTCCTGCGTCCAACGTAGTGGATCAGTTGACGGAATCGCTCGCTCTATCTTAATGTGTGACGGGTCACATGGTCCGTGGGACTCCCGGACAACGCACATCACTCACGTCCGCGCGGCCTAGCCGCTAAAGAAATGCAGGTAGCGCATGTCTGCTAACCCCGAAAACTGGGCCCGCCAGGGAGCCGCTCCGATTCCCCCTGCCGGCGAGGACTATTCGCGCGATGCGGACGGTGTCGCACACAAATCGACTGCGGGTTGGATCGGCGTCCTGATAGTTCTGGTGCTTCTCTCCGAAGAAGTAGCGTATGCCTTCAATCTGGTGACTCCCGCACTGCCGGAGATGGCGATGGCCTTCTCGACGCCGAATATTGCGTGGGTGTCCACTCTGTTCACCCTCGCCGGTGCTGTCACTGCACCGCTGGTCGGAAAGCTCGCGGACAGGGACGGCAAGAAGAAATGGCTGCTCATTGTGACTGCCTGTATGGCGGTCGGGTCTTTGATCGTTGCCGTTGCTCCGAACTTCGCCGTTGTTCTCGCCGGACGTGCGATCGAGGGTATCGGCCTTGCAATCCTACCCATCACATACTCGCTGATGAGGGATATTTTCCCGAAGCGGATGCTCGCACTTGCGGTCAGTCTCGCCACCGCGGGTATTGGTGTCACTGGCATTATTGGGCCGGTAGTCGCAGGTGCCCTGCTCGACCAATTCGGCTACCGTGGTGTGTTCTTCGCGCTGGCAATCTTCCCCATCGTGATAGGTGGGATTCTAGTTATCATCGTGCCCGAGTCGCCAGTGCGCGTCACAACCAGCATCGACTGGGTTGGTGGCTTACTGCTCGGAGGTGGCGTGGCGGTCCTCCTGTTCGGACTCGGTGAAGGTGGAACGTGGGGTTGGACTTCATGGAAGACTCTGGCATGCGGCGTAATCACACTGGGCGTCTTTGTCGGGTGGGCGCGTTACGAGTCGAAGATCGTCGAGCCGCTCATTGACCTCGCAGTTCTTCGCGGTCGGGCCGTTGTCACCACGTTGATCACCCAGTTCACCGGCCAAGCCGTCATCGTTCTTCAGTTCATCCTCTTGTCGTTCATCGTGCAGACCCCGGCGGCACTGGGGATCACATATGGACTCGGTGAGTCAGCGGGGTATATGGCCCGCATCACGACGCCGGGTGGCATTGCGTCGGTGCTGATGGGCTTCACGGTTGGGTATCTCGCGGAGAAGCGTGGAGCACGACTGCCAAACGTCGTCGGGTTCGGGTTGATGGCGGTCGGATCTGTGATGCTGGCTCTCGCTCACACGAGTTTCAGCACAATTTTAGCCGGGTACCTCGTGTACGCATTCGGTGGCGGATTGATCAGCGCTGCAATTCCCAATCTCGTTATTGCGGCCGCGCCGGTGCGGCTGCAAGCCGTAACCGCCAGCACAGTAAACGTTGTCGGATCACTCGGCAGCGCGGTCGCCGTACAGACCGGGTTTGCGATTCTTTCGCTCAATGTCGTCACCGTTGTGGAGGGCTCACCGATCTACGCGGGAATGGGGTTCACCACCGTGTATGCCTTGACGACTGCTCTCGCTCTCGGTGGCCTGGTGGCGAGTTTGATGATGAGACATGGTCTCAAGCCGCAATCAGTGGAGTCCGTGGCCTGAACCCGCCTGGTGATCGCCGAAGATGTCCCCGAGTGCGGGCTTCGGATGAAAAAGTGCAACAGACCAAGACGCATCCAGCACTGCTGCAGAACATTAGCGCCACCGGCAAGGTTCCTCGTCGCAAACAATTAAGGGGAGAGAATGAATGACACATCGGCAAAGATCGTGCAGGATCACCCGATCGCGACTACCGATATAGAACTCGGCAAGCGTCAACTCGACAAGTTCGGGTACACAGTTCACGAGAGCCTGATCTCGGCCGATGAGGTGGCGCGCACGCGAAGTAGGCTCGAGGAGCAGGCCGCGCTCGAGCTCGAGCAAGGCGTTGCATCATTCAGGATGGCAAACGAGATCACGCTCGGCGACCGCGAGCTCGGGAGGCCCGCACACGGTGCGCTTCCTGCATGGCAAGCGATCCTGGCACTGCCGAACAAAGGTCGCGAATTTATCGACCTGGCCATGAATCCTGTTGTGGCTGAATATGGTCGACACATACTCGGAGGCGTTCCTTTCTTTATGGCGCAGTCGACGGGTCTCGTAGTGCGCCGCGGGTCGGGGGGCCAAGTTCTCCACAGCGACCAACAACCAATCCCCTTTGCGACGCCTTCCCCGGTCTACTTCCATGCGATGGTGGCGCTGAGCGACTTCGAAGTCGGTATGGGTGTGACCGAGATGGTGCCCGGTAGCCATCACTGGCCTTCGCCACGCATAGGGAGAAACCCCCAGACCGGGAAGGCTGAGTCGCTAGAGTCCTTCACCTCGGAACCGATGGTTTGTAAGGCAGGCTCGGCGGTCATCTTCGAGAGTAGAACGTGGCATTTCCAGGGACGATCAAGTTCAGATAAGACACGACTCTCCATCCTCAATGGCTATTGCATGCACTTCATGCGACCTCAGGATGACTACGTCGCCTCTCTGCACGACGACGTGTACGACAACCTGTCGGAAGCCGAAAGAAAGATGTTCGGGTTCGAGGTGGTTGCTGAATACACGGGACGGGTCTTTCCGCGCTCTGAAACCGACAGTCGCGGTAGTGTGAATGCCCGGTACCCCTACATCCCGGAACTCCGGAGCGGAGTCGATCGCCGGGCGATACGGTTCGAGGATATGCATTCCGACGAGAGCTGACAGCAGCGGGGTGCGTGTCTATGGCTGTCTGGCACGCACCCCAGGCTGGCAGCTGCAACCTGTCGTCAGGCGCGGAGGGCGCTGAGTGCGTCGATGCGTTTGATGGCGTCGGCGATTATGCCGTCGATGAGGTCCTTGCAGGTGGGTAGGTCGTTGAGTAGTCCGACGACCTGTCCGGAGGCGAGGACGCCGGCGTGGGTGTTGCCGTCGACGAGCCCGGCTTTGAGCAGCATCGGGGTGTTGGCGGCCATGATGATCTGCTGCCAGGTGCGGTCGCTGGATTTTTTCATGGCGAGGCCGTCTTTGACGAGCGTCGACCATTTCATGCCGGTCATGGTCTTGAATTTGGATGCGTTGCGGGCGGCGGCGGCGAGGCCGCGGATGTTGCCGGAGTGTTCGAGGCTGTTGACGAGGTCGGTGTTGAGGACCCGGTGGGGCATGCCGTCGACCTTGCGGGAGACGGTGGTGTCCTGCAGTCCCCGGGTGAGGTATTGCTGTTTGACGGAGTCGGGGACGGTGGATTCCTGGGTGAGTAGGAAGCGGGTGCCCATCGCGATGCCGGCGGCGCCGTAGGCGAGGGCGGCGGCGAGTCCGCGTCCGTCGTAGAAGCCGCCGGCGGCGATGACGGGGATGTCGACGGCGTCGAGCACCGAGGGCAGCAGCAGGGTGGTGGCCACGGGGCCGGTGTGCCCGCCGCCCTCGCCGCCTTGCACGATCACGGCGTCGGCGCCCCACGAGGCGACCTTCTTGGCGTGTTTGGCGGCGCCGATCGATGGGATGACGACCACGCCGGCGGTTTTGAGCTTCGCGATCAGTTCCTGCTTCGGTGCCAGCGCGAACGACGCGACGTGCACGTTCTCGCGGATGAGCAGGTCGATGCGTTGCGGGGCGTCGGTGGCGTCGGCGCGGATGTTGACCCCGAACGGTTGGTCGGTGAGGGTCTTGGTCTTCGCGATCGCCGATTCGAGTTCGGTGTAGGTCATCGTCGCCGATGCCAGGATGCCGAGGCCGCCGGCGTTGGCGGTGCCGGCGACGAGTCGTGGTCCGGCCACCCAGCCCATCCCGGTCTGGACCACCGGGTGTTGCACGCCGACCAGCTCGGTCAGTGCGGTGCGGAGGGTGCTCATGCCGATACCTCCCGGTCGCGCAGGTTGCGGGGGTCGAGGACCTCGCGGATCAGCTGTAGTTCTTCGTCGGTGGGTGCGCGGGTGGTGCCGGCGTCGGCGAGCCCTGCCACCTCGAACGAGGTGTTCTCGGCGACCTGGGCGGCGGTGACGCCGGGGTGCAGCGACAGCGCCCGGAAGGTGTGGTCGGGTCCGCCGAAGTCGAACACCCCGAGGTTGCTCACCACCCGGTGCAGGTGGTGGAACCGGTAGGCGGGGTTTTCCGGGTCGATCTGGTCGTAGCCGACGCCCGAGACGATGTCGACCTTGTCGCAGAACACCCGCGAGGTGTGCTTGCCCACCCAGTAGCTGGTGGGGTGGTTGATCGTGTTGCCGGGGGCGCCGCGGACGCCGAACATCTGCCGTGTCGGCTGCTGCAGCGGACCGAACGCCGACAGGTTCTGGTTGCCGTGCCGGTCGATCTGGTTGGCGCCCATCACCACGTGCCGGCGGCCGGAGGCGACGACGTCGAAGACCTTCCGGAACGGCATCCAGCCCTCGATGGGGGCCTTCGCGCCGACGGCGGGGGTGTCCGCGAAGATCAGGGCCTCGCCGTCGGTGATCAGCAGGTCGGGTTCGGTGGTCAGTCGCGCGAGGCGGGCGCCGATCAGGGGCAGGGTCGCCATCGGGCTGGCCATGATCTCGCCTGCCCCGGAGAAGATGTCGGCGCACGCGATCGCGCAGTACTCCGCGCGGGTGACGTCGGTGATCGTCTCGCTCATGCCTGCTCCTCTGCAAATTTCTTCACGGCGGCCTGGTAGTGGTCCTCGCTGCCGGACAGGTAGGTGTCGACGAACTGCTGCCACGCCTTCGGGGTCTTCGCCGATTCGGCGTAGTGGCGCTGGAATTTCTCGTCGCGGCCGTAGCTGTCGCCGGCGAGGGTGAAGTGGGCGCCGTGCGGGGCCTCGATTACGCCGTCGACCATCATGCGGTTGAGGATGAGGTTTTGCAGTGGAACGGTTTTCACCAGTTCCTCGGTTTCCACCACCCGTTCGACGGAGACGAACCGCTTCTCGGCGGCCGCGCAGTACAGGTCGTCGAAGTAGGGGTCGACTCCGGTGTAGGCGGCGTTGCCGTGCTTGTCGCCGAGGTTCAGATGAACCAGGGCCGCATCGAGATTCAGGGCCGGCATCGCGATCAGCGTCTCCGACTTGCCGGACGCGTCCGGGTAGGGGGAGGTGACGGTGCGCAGTTCGTCGCCCCAGAAACCTCGGACGTCGGAGCCGAGCCCGGCGCGGATCGGCAGGAACGGCAGCCGGGCGGCGGCGGCCTCGAGGCCGCACTTGACCATGCCCTCGTCCATTTCGCGGACCTCGATCTCACCCGCGGTCCGCGCCTTCGCGAACCACGGGTCGTAGAACGGGGCCGAATCGAGGGACACGAAACCGTAGTACGCCTTCCTGACCTTGCCCGCCGAGCACAGCAACCCCAGGTCGGGGCCGCCGTAGGTGACGACGGTGAGGTCGGTGACATCCGAGCGCAGCAGCGCCCGGATCAGCGCCATCGGTTTGCGGCGCGAACCCCAGCCGCCGATGCCGATGGTCATTCCGCTGCGCAGTTGCCCGACCGCGTCGTCGAGCGAGATCCTCTTGTCGCGTTTGCTCGCCATCGATGTCAGCCTTTCCTGGTGTTCGAGTTCGAGCGGGGCTTGCCGGTTTCGACGAACTCGTCGCGGTGCTCGTCGGAGACGCCGGCCAGGTTGAGTTCGAAGGTGTAGCCCTGCTCGAGGCGGTAACTGGTCTTCACGTCGACGGGGTCGATGCCGTTGATGGCTTCCTTGGCGCAGCGGATGACCCGGGTGTCCTTGGCCGCGATCGTGGCGGCGATGCCGCGGGCGGTGTCGTCGAGTTTCTCGCGCGGCACCACCTCGTACACCGATCCGAAGTGCTGGAGTTGCTGGGCGGTGACGTTCAGCGCCGTGTAGTACAGCGTGCGCATCATGTGCTGGGGGACGAGCCGGGCGAGGTGGGTGGCGGCGCCGAGTGCGCCGCGGTCGACCTCGGGCAGTCCGAAGACGGCGTCGTCGGACGCGACGATCACGTCGGCGTTCCCGACCAGGCCGACGCCGCCGCCGACGCAGAATCCGTTGACCGCGACCACGACGGGCACGGCGCAGTCGTAGACCGCGGCGAACGCGGCCGCGCAGCCGCGGTTGGCGTCGACCAGCGCGCCGTAACCGTCGGTGGCCTGCATTTCCTTGATGTCGACGCCGGCGTTGAACCCGCGTCCCTCCGCTCGCAGGATCACCACGTGGGTGTCCGGATTCCGGCCCGCGTCGAGTACGGCGTCGGCCAACTCGAACCAGCCCCGGGACGGGATGGCGTTCACGGGCGGGTAGTCGACGGTGACCGTGGTGATGCCCCCGGTCTCATTTTCAGTCCGGATCCCCATTTTCTTTTCTCCTCCACGCCGCGACTTCACTCACCAAGCAATTGCTTGGTAGGGTAGCACGATGGAAACAGGTTCTAACATGACCGGAAGTGTCGTGCTGGTGACCGGCGGTGTTCGCGGGGTGGGCGCGGGCATCAGCCGCACGTTCCTGCGGGCGGGTGCGACGGTGGTGGCCTGCGCCCGCCGGCCGGGGGAGGCGCCGGTGGAGGTGGACGGCCGGGCGGTCGAATTCCTGCCGTGCGATATTCGTGATCCGGGGCAGGTGCAGGGTCTCGTCGACCGGATCGTCGAGCGGCACGGCCGGCTCGATGTCCTGGTCAACAATGCCGGCGGCGCACCGTTCGCGCTCGCCGCGGAGGCGAGTCCGAAGTTCCACTCCAAGATCGTCGAGCTGAATCTGCTCGCCCCGCTGCTGGTGTCGCAGGTCGCGAATGCGGTGATGCAGAAGCAGGATTCCGGTGGTGCGATCGTGAACATCTCCAGCGTCAGCGGCTCGCGACCGTCGCCCGGGACCGCGGCGTACGGTGCGGCGAAGGCGGGGGTCGACAGTCTCACCGGCAGTCTCGCGGTCGAGTGGGCGCCCAAGGTGCGGGTCAACTCGGTGGTCGTCGGCCTGGTCCGCACCGAACTCGCGCATCTGCACTACGGCGACGAGGCGGGGATCGCGGCGGTCGGGGACACGGTCCCGCTGGGCCGGATGGCCTGCCCGGAGGACATCGGCAACTGCGCGGTGTTCCTGGCTTCACCGCTGGCGGCGTACGTCAGCGGTTCGACACTGACCGTCCACGGCGGCGGAGAACGTCCCGCCTTCCTGGCGGCAGCGACAGCATCTACAGCGACAGCATCTACAGAGGAGAAGGCATGAGTGGAGTGGTCGACGGTCGCGTCGTCATCGTGACGGGCGCCGGACGCGGAATCGGACGCGCCCATGCGCTGGCGTTCGCCGCCGAGGGCGCCAAGGTGGTGGTCAACGACATCGGAGCCGGTGTCGACGGTTCCGCCACCGGGGAGAGTCCCGCCGAACAGGTGGTCGCGGAGATCGTCGCCGCGGGCGGCGAGGCCGTCGTCAACGGTGACGACGTCGCGGACTGGGCCGGCGCCGAGAACCTGATCAACACCGCCATCGGCACGTACGGGCGCCTGGACGTGCTGGTGAACAATGCCGGGTTCCTGCGCGACCGCATGCTCGTCGGGATGAGCGAGCAGGAGTGGGACGCCGTCGTGCGTGTGCATCTGAAGGGGCATTTCGCGACGCTGCGCCACGCCGCCGCGTACTGGCGGGCCGAGGCGAAGGCGGGCAACCCGGTCGACGCCCGGATCGTCAACACCAGTTCCGGTGCCGGACTGCAGGGTTCGATCGGGCAGGGCAATTACGCCGCCGCGAAGGCGGGGATCGCGGAGATGACCATTCAGGCGGCCGCGGAATTGAAGAACTACGGTGTCACCGTCAACGCGATCGCCCCGGCCGCACGCACCCGGATGACCGTCGGCGCGGGCGGCGCCATGGCGGAGGCGATGGCCGCGCCCGAGGAGGGGTTCGACGCGATGGCGCCGGAGAACATCTCCCCGCTCGTCGTGTGGCTGGGCAGCACGGAGTCGAAGGACGTCACCGGACGCGTGTTCGAGGTGGAGGGAGGCAAGATCACCGTCGCCGAGGGCTGGCGGCACGGCCCCACCCAGGACAAGGGTGCGCGCTGGGAACCGAAGGAGATCGGGCCCGTCGTCGCCGACCTCCTCGCCAAGGCCGAAACCCCGCTCCCGGTCTACGGCGCCTGAGCAGGGGGGTGCGCAGCGCATGTCGATTCCGCTGCGCGCCCCTGAGTCTTCGGCGCACGGCTGCTTTCGGCAATTCGGATAGCGAGCACGTGGACTAGGTGAGCCGCACTCGGATCCTTTCGAGTCCCTGAGTGGCCGCTGACGACCCGGAGAAGGCCGACGAGTCGACGAGGTGCATGTCAGGAAACCGAGTCGCCAGCACTTGCAGCGCTTCGGTCATTTCGGCTCGCGCCAGTGCGTGGCCGAGACACAATCGGTGACCGCGCCCAAAGGTGAGATGCTTTGTCGCGTTCGCCCGGGCTAGATCAAATACATCGGGGTTAGGGAACATCGCAGGATCGCGGTTTGCAGCAAAGATATTGAGCGCGATCGGAGTGCCCGGGGAGAAGTGAATGTCGTCGACAACCAGGTCCTGGGTTACCGTCCGCAAGATGGTGTGCAGGGAAGGTTGCAGGCGCATCGATTCGTCGATCGCAGCTGTTGCCAGGTCGGGGTTCTCGACGAGCGCATCCCATTGCCCCCGGTTCTGCATGAGAAGCGCCACGGCGGAACCGAACTGCAGCCTGGTGGTGTCATGTCCCGCGAAGAGAAGGTTGACTAGAGCGCCAAACATCTCTCCCTCGGAGAGACGGTCCTCGTTACCAGCGTCGGATTCCGCTTCGATAATCGCTGTCACGAAGTCGTCAGCAGGTTTCACACGGCGAAGGGTGACTAGATCACGGAAGTACTCGTACAGACCGCGCAATGCGCGATCGATTTCGCCCATGAATGGGTCGATGGGGTAATGGGAGAGTCGTGCAAGACTGACAGTCCACTCCTTGAAGAGGGGAATATCCGCAACGGGCACGCCGAGTAGTCGGCAGACGACTTCGATGGGATATACATCGTTGAAGTCAGCGACGAGGTCCAGCTCACCACTGGACGTGTGAGCGTCCAGCAGCCCCTCGGCGCAGGCACGCATGACCGAACGGAGTCGCCTCACTCGTGACGCCGAGAACGCCAGTTGTAGTACGCGCCGGATCGGATCGTGGCGAATCCACGGCATCAGCGGGAGCATGCCTTCCGACGCGTACTGGAGGATAAGGTCCGAAGCGTTCTGCTGTCTGTAGTACTCGCTGCCGGGTCCGTCGAGGTGTTCTTTGTCCAGGGTCAGTTGGGAACAGGCTTCGTACGACAGAACCTCATAGCCGCGAACGGACCTAGCCAGCCATATTCGCTCACGCGCGGCGCGCACTACCGATGCTGGATCTGCCCGATACTCATGACTTTCGTAGTCGAGATAAGGAAGCGCCAGGTCCTCCAGGGTGCGTATCTGCGTCGCCATCACGCGTTTCCTTCAGAATGGGAGATGGACTTCACGCCAGCGCCCGCAGGCGCGGCGCAAGGTCACGCTCGAAAAGCTGAAGGAAGCGCTTCTGGTCGTGCCCAGGCGCATGGAAAACGAGGTGATTGAGTCCGGCATCGACGTACTGCCGGATCTGCTCGACCGCGTGGTCGGGGTCCGATGCAACGATCCACCGCTTGGTGACCTGTTCGATGGGCAACGCATCGGCTGCCGCTTCCATCTCGATCGGATCATCGATGCTGTGTTTCTGCTCCGCAGTCAGCGATAGGGGTGCCCAGAACCGAGTATTCTCGCGTGCACTCGCCGGATCGGTGTCGTAAGAAAGCTTGATCTCGATCATCCGATCGATCGAATCGGACTCACGGTCCGCTTTCTGTGCCCCTTCCTCCACCGCCGGCAGCAGCCTCTCGGTATACAGGTCCATCCCTTTGCCTGATGTGCAGATAAACCCTTCCCCGGCTCGTCCTGCATACCGCGCTACCAAGGGTCCGCCCGCCGCGATGTACACGGGGATGCCGCCCTTGGGAACGTCGTAGATCGATGCCCCCTTCGTCCTGTAATAGACGCCGTCGAAGTCGACGCGCTCCCCGGTCCACAGGGCTCGCATCAGGTCAACCGACTCGCGGAGGCGGGCGAACCGCTCCTTGAATTCCGGCCAGTCACCTTCGAATCCGGTGGCGATCTCATTGAGCGCTTCACCTGTGCCCACGCCGAGCATGATCCGGTCGGGGTAGAGGCAGCCCATGGTCGCGAAGGCTTGCGCAATCACCGCGGGGTTGTATCGAAAGGTTGGGGTCAGAACCGAAGTGCCGAGCTGGACTCGCTTCGTACGCTCGCCAACCGCGGTCATCCAGGCGATGGAGAAGGGCGCATGTCCACCGGTGTGCCGCCACGGCTGGAAATGGTCGGAGACGGTGACACTGTCCAGGCCGTGATCTTCAGCCGCCACGCCCAACTCGACCAATTCTCTGGGCCCGAACTGTTCTGCAGATGCTTTGAGGCCAAGCTTGAGGTCCATGATTCTCCTGAGGTCAACGCTCGTCGGGACATCGCATCATCAGGTTCTCTGCACGTCGTATCGTGCTTACGGGTCGGGCACGCCGCCGCAGCGCACCCAGGATCGGCGTCACTCGACCCAGAGGCTGTGATGTGCGACATACGCTATCACGAAAACGAGCAAGCGCATGCTTGGTATTGCTCCCTTTTCGTGTGCGGCGGGAGTGGCGGGTGGCGGCGGGCATGGTCGGCACCCGGCATGGTGGCGTGGGCATCCGTGTTCAGCCCCACAGTAGGAGGGTGCGTAAACAGTGCATCTCCGTGCGAACTTCGCCCACTTCGCCCAGGTATGAGAGTGGGTCGATATCTGCGTCGTCGTGCCGGGTTTTTGAGCCGTTGGCGCGAGCGGGCTGCGGGGTGCCGCTACGCGGATGATTCGGCAATGAAACCCCCTATTGTGTAATTGATTTCGCTTCTACTTGCGATCAGGCATAAGTGCCGGTCATGGAGCGATTCGACCATGGTCCCGAGGATGGGTGAAAAAGGGGGATCGCGAGTGCGCGTCCAATCTTGAAGCCGGGAACGCTGGCCCCGGGGTGTCGACGTCGGACACTAGCAGGCTGGAGGACGGGATGGGGCGAAAGGGATGGCTCCGAGGTTCCGCTTGACAGTTGTGACCTGCCTCATAAAGATGGGTAGCAAGCGCATGCTTGGGTAGTCGCGCTTGCACGCGTAGTAGGAGTACTTGTTGTTGACTCATGCGTCGCCAGGATTCGAGAAGGTCCCAGCCTCCCTGAGTGGTCGTCGCGTACGAGTGGCGACCAGGATCTGCGCGAACCCGACGCGTGCTCGCAACCTGTGTTCGCATACATCCATGCGCGCACGTCGGCGAAGTAGGAAAGGGCATCGACCGATCCGGTCGACACCGACATCACCACGAGAAAGGAAACACTCACAATGGGACGGGTAGCCGGCAAGGTCGCGTTCATCACCGGAGCCGCACGGGGTCAGGGCAGGTCCCACGCGTTGCGGCTGGCGGAGGAAGGCGCGGACATCATTGCACTGGACATTCTCGAAGACGTGGAGACCGTGCCCTACGAAAGTGCCTCCGCTGAAGATCTCGACGAGACAGTCGCCCTGGTGGAGAAGACCGGCCGGCGGATAGTTGCACAGAAGGTCGACGTCCGCGATCAGGCAGCCGTGTCGGAGGCTGTACGCCAAGGCGTCGCCGAACTCGGCCGTTTGGATGTGGTTGTGGCCAACGCAGGGATCTTCGGAACTCCGGCGAAGATCTGGGAAATGACCGACGAGTTATGGCAGACCACCATCGACGTCAATCTGACGGGAGTCTTCCACACCGTGAAGGCCACGGTCCCATACCTCCTCGAGCAAGCCGAGGGCGGCTCGATCATCATCACCAGCTCCGCAGCCGGCCTCAAAGGCGTACCGAACTACGGAAGCTACTCGGCGTCCAAACACGGTGTACTCGGCCTCGCGCGTTCACTCGCCATGGAACTCGCCGAACACAACATCCGGGTCAATACCGTACATCCCGGGAATGTCGACACCAAGATGATCATCAACGACACCACCTTCAAGGTGTTTGTGCCGGACAAAGAGCATCCCACGAAGGACGATGTCCGGGAGAGCTTTATGTCGACGCTGATGATGCCGATCCCCTGGCTGGATGCGACCGACATCTCGAATGCCGTGCTATGGCTCGCGTCGGACGAGTCGCGATACGTGACCGGTGTGGCCCTGCCCGTCGACGCAGGAATGACGGCGAAGTAGCAACACCGAATTCAGGAGTCGGGATGCCGGGGCGCAGCTACATTTGCCCAGCCCCCGCGCGGGAAGCCGTGTGAAGTCGACCGCTGGTTCCGCACGAGTGAACCCGCAATCGACGCCGGGCCCGATTCGGCCCAGCGCGCGAAAATCACTATCGTTCAACAACAACTGCTCCCGGACGGTCGAAGACCTGATGAAGCAGAAGCTCGTCAGCCTCGACGCCGTCGACATCACCGTGCTCGATGGGGCCGACCACATGGCCGACTGAGTTTCACCGGCCAAATAGCACGAAAGTCCGTCGCGAATTCAGCACGTCATCCACGCAGCTTGAACCCGCTGTCGACGGCTTACATGACGCGAGCCAATCGTTTCCAACCAGTTTTGGCGCACGAGCGCACCCTGAGGAGGACCTGCATGAGACTGCGAAAACCCGTCGTCACGGCATCAGCACTTGTGATGTTGTTAAGCGCGGCAGCATGTGGTGGTTCCGGTGGTGACGAGGCCACGGCGGCAACAGGCACCTGCACCACCGAGCGAATCGGTGGATCGGTTACCCAGGGAACGCTGCTCTCGCCGCGTGGACTTGACCCGGTAGGTCAACCCGGTGCCGCCGGTAGCGGAGGCACAGAAGTCCAGGCGCTATTCGACACCCTGATCACCTACAACGCCGAGACACAAGCGTACGAACCGCAGGTTGCGCAATCCTTGGACTCCAACGCGGACCACTCCGTGTGGACGATGAAGCTCCGTGACGGAGTGACATTCGGCAACGGTGACGCTCTCACCGCCGACGATGTCAAGCGAAGTATCGAGCGCCACCAATCGCCGAGCAATACCCAAGTATCTCGTGGCGAAGCGTTGACCATCGCCTCCATGGACGTTGTCGACCCGCTGACGATTCGCTTCACACTCGACGGTCCATATCCCAGCTTCCCTCACGTTCTGGCCACTGACGTCGGCATGGTGACCAATCCACGAATCGTCGACGCGATGGGGCCTGATCAGTTCGCACTCAACCCCCGAGGTGCCGGAGTCGGTCCCTACGAGCTCGTGCGGTACACGCCAGGCGAGGAAATCGTCATGGCCGCGAAGAACGACTATTGGGGCGGTCCTGTGTGCATTGGGACGCTGAGGTTCATCAGCATCTCGGGCGCCGACGCCACCTTGGACGCGCTCCGAACGGGTGAACTTGACATTGCACTTCTCCGTGAACCCCCCGCAATCGATGAAGCACGAGCGGAGGGATTCGAAAGCTTGCCCTCCCTCTACAACTATGGCGAGGGCATCGTGATGAACTCAGCCTCGAACAGGCCAACCGCCGATGTTCGGCTTCGCAAAGCGATCACTGCGGCAATAGATCCCGAGGCCATCAACAACCGCGTATTCAACGGAACGGCACTTGCGACCTCGGCGCTAATTCAGGAGGCAACTCCCGGCCTGTATTCCGGCGAGAAGGGGCCCGCGTACGACCCCGACTCCGCCAGACGCCTCGTCGACGAGGTCAAGAGTTCAGGGTGGAACGGGTCCATTCGGCTGCTGGCGGATAACAGCCCCATTCGGGTCAACGAGGCGATTGCAGTCAAGGCGCTGCTCGAGAACGTGGGCATTACGGTCGAATTGACCAACGACATGTCCTTGGCGGAGGTTCTGGGAAGGGTTGCCTCCGACCGTGACTACGACCTTGTCATTTGGGGACCCAACTACACCAATGAAGGCCTGTGGGCTCTGATGAATCGACAGCTGAACAGTCAGAGCAAATCCAACTACTACGGATACGCCGACAACCGGATGGATGCAGCGTTGGCAGACCTGCGGGCCGCGGACACGGTCGACAAGCAACAGAAGATCGTCGGCCGCATGCAGGCAATCCTCAACGACTCTCCGGTAATTGCCAATTTCGCCGCCTACGAGGAAGACAACATTCATTCCAACCGCGTCGGTGGCTTGCTCCTCACACGGGGGAGCGTGCTCCGTTACGACAAGGCATTCGTCACAGGTTCATAGGAGTCACGCGACTGGAGGAGGTCTGTCATGTTCCACAGAGTTGCCACTGTGCTCCTGAGAATCATTCCCGTCCTGATCGTTGTGAGCGTGAGCACGGCGGTTCTGATTGAACTTGTTCCCGGAGACCCGGCAGTTGCCGTCGTCGGCGCCGAAGGGACCCCCGAACAGTACGCCGCAGTTCGTGAGAATCTCGGTCTCGATCGCCCGTGGTTCGCGCGCTACCTGGACTGGCTCAATGGACTTCTACACGGAGACCTGGGTAAGACACTGGTGCCACCCATCCAGGATGTCTCAACCCTGATCGCTACGCGTCTTCCCGTGACGTTGGAGATTGCCGTGCTGTCGGTTCTTCTTGCGCTGGCGATTTCGATACCGGTAGGAACATGGTCGGCCTACCGGTACGGCCGTGCATTCGATCGTGTTGCGTCGGGCTTGTCCTTTGCGTTGATCTCGGTACCGAGCTTCCTGCTGGCGCTGATCCTGATCTACTTCGCGGTCTTTCGCCCCGAGGCGGTGAAAGGGCTCATACTTGCGGCCTGTGTGATCGCTACCGTCGTTCTGGCGGCGGCGACGGTCGGGAGGCGGGGTGCACAATTGACCGCACAGGGACGCCGCGGCGTCCGGTTGTTCGCACTGGGCGTGTTCGCGGTCGGTTTCGTCCTCGCCGCCTTCCTGCCGGACTTTCCACGACAAGGGTTCGCTCGGATCGGTGAAGATGGTCTGGCCGAGAATCTGCGCACGATTTTCCTCCCGGTTCTCGTTCTGGGGCTCGCCGAAAGCGCTCAGCTCACGCGCCTGCTCCGCAGCGATATGGCGACCACTCTCAATGACGACTTCGTACTGGCGTCGCGCGCGCAAGGGATGCCAGTACGGCACATTCTGGTCAAGGAGGCGCTCCGACCGTCGACCTTCTCGTTGGTCACTGTCGCGGGCATCAGTTTCGGCAGGTTGCTCGGCGGCACAGTCATCGTCGAGACGATCTTCCGCCTCCCGGGCATGGGCACATTGATCGTCGAAAGCGTGGCGAAAAAGGAGTTCATGGTGTTGCAGGCCGCAGTGCTCGTCGTTGCCGCCCTCTACGTGCTTGTGAATGCCCTGGTCGATATTTCGTACCTGTACCTGGATCCGAGGACCCGCCATGTCCGTGTCTGAACGCATAGAAGAGCCGACCCGAGACGACGAACGATCCTCGGCCGTAGGGACACATCCTCCGGTGCATCCGGAACGCCGCAGTCCACCTATCAAAGTCTGGTTTCGACATCTTGGACTGTGGCTGAGCGTCGGATGGCTCGCCGTGGAAATCATCGCCGCTATCTTCGCTGACTTCCTCCCACTCGCCGAGGGCCGAAACCCTTCGTTGACCTTGGATGCTCCGATCCTTCAACCCCCTCAGATCCTCTCCGGGCATCCGCTCGGCACCGACCGTCAAGGACTGGACATCTTGAGTGGGGTGATCTATGGAGCGCGCACCTCCCTGGTCGTTGGCTTCGGGGCTGTCTTCCTGGGAGTAGTGGTCGGCGGCGTCCTCGGTCTGACGGCGGGGTACTACCGGGGCAAGGTGGACGCTGGGCTCAATTTCCTCAACGATGCGCTGCTCGCCTTTCCACCGTTGATTTTCCTTCTCGCGCTCTCGTCGGTTGTTCGACCGAACCTCGAGAACGTCACACTAGTCCTCGGAGTGCTCGCTATCCCGGCGTTCTTCCGCCTGACGCGTGCCAACACGATGGCCTACTCCCAGAGGAATTTCGTACTTGCGGCGCGGGCGCTCGGTGCGCGGAGTTCGCGGATTCTTGCACGCGAATTGACCCCGAACGTCTTGGCTTCGACCCTTGCGTACGCGTTCGTCGTCGTTGCCGTTCTCATTGTTGCCGAGTCCTCTTTGAGCTTCCTCGGGTTGAGTATCCAGCGGCCCGAACCGACGTGGGGCAACATGATCGCCTCCGGCCAGAACGACCTCGAGAAACACCCTCATTTGGTGTTCGTGCCTGGCGGTGTCCTTTTCCTGACAGTGCTTTCGCTCAATCGAATCGGCGACTGGGCGCAGCGACGTTGGGACCCACGGTCACGGAAACTATAGATAACCTGCGACGAGTTCGGAGAGCGGCTATGAGTGGAAATGCGCTACTGGAAGTGCGAGATCTGACGACCCGGTTCGACACTCCGAAGGGCTCCGTGTGCGCTGTGAACGGGGTGTCGTTCGCTCTGGAGAGGGGTGCGGCTCTCGGCATCGTGGGTGAATCCGGTTCAGGAAAATCAGTGCTCGTGCGGACCATCATGAATCTGCTTCCCGAGAATGCCTCTGTGTCAACCGAGTCGCGGGTGTTCTATGACGGTTGTGATGTCGCAACCATGGCACCGGAGGAGAAGCAACACCTGTGGGGTCCACGAATCAGCATGATCTTCCAGGACCCGATGACTGCGCTCAACCCCGTTCGAAAGATCGGCGCTCAAATCGCAGACCCTCAGCGTTATCACCTACATCGAACGAAGCGGCAGGCTTGGGATAACGCGGCCGACCTACTCGCCCAGGTCGGGATTTCGGATCCGCGGCGACGACTGGATCAATATCCGCACGAGCTTTCAGGCGGCATGCGGCAACGTGTCATGATCGCAATTGCAATTGGCTGTGAGCCGGATCTGCTCATCGCAGACGAGCCGACCACGGCACTGGACGTGACCGTTCAACGGCAGATCCTGGACTTGCTGACCGAGATCCAACGTGATCGAGACATGGGATTGCTACTCATTACTCATGATCTGGGCGTGGTCGCTCAGCACACAGACCATGTCGCTGTCATGTATGCCGGCAGTTTCGTCGAATCGGCGCCAACCGGCACACTCTTCCGGAACATGGGGCATCGCTATACTTCCGCGTTGCTCCGATCCACCCCCCATGCCGGGGCAGTGCCTCACACCAGACTGCATTCGATCGCGGGACGTCCACCGGACCTGGTGAATCCACCGTCAGGTTGCCGATTCGCTCCTCGATGCGAGCACACCGTCAGGGACTGCCGAGTTCCGCCGGCCTACCTCTCGGTAGGTGACGCTCATCGTCTGGCATGCCACAACCCAAACACAACACAGGTTCCCCGCGACGAAGGAATTGTGCGATGACGACTACAGAAACGTCTGCAACGCCGACCGCGGACGTTCTACTGGAGGTCAGCGAGCTCGAAGTTGAATTCCGGTCCGGACGATCCGACGTCACGCGCGCTGTCGCAGGGATCAGCTTCGACGTCCGCCGCGGCGAAACACTCGGAATCGTCGGAGAGTCGGGGTGCGGAAAGTCGACGACAGCGCGAGCGATTCTCCAACTGCCGAGGCCGACCGGAGGGACAGTCCGCTTCGACGGCCGTGACCTTACCAAGTTGTCCGACGCGGAGATGCGTTCAGTACGACGACGGCTCCAGGTGATCCTGCAGGATCCGATCGCATCACTCAACCCGCGCCGGAAGGTACGCGACATAGTCGCCGAGGGTCTCGCCATCTGGGGCCTAGCAGACAGGGACGAGCGCGTACACCGCGCGATGGAAGCTGTCGGCCTTGATCCGGATGCGACCGGTGACCGGCTGCCGAGTGAGTTCTCAGGTGGACAGTGCCAGCGGATCAGTATCGCGCGGGCGCTCGCACTCGAACCTGAGATGATCATCTGTGATGAACCGGTATCGGCGCTCGATGTGTCGGTCCAGGCCCAGATCGTGAACCTGCTAGAGGACCTCAAGGATCAGTACGGTCTTACACTCGTTTTCGTCTCTCACGACTTGAGTGTCGTCAGGATTGTCAGCGATCGAGTCATGGTCATGTATCTCGGCAAGGTGTGCGAGATCGGTCCGGTCACCGACTTATTCGATGACCCCAAGCATCCGTACACAAAGATGTTGCTGGACGCGTTACCCGTTCCCGACCCCGACGTGAAACGGGCGTCGGTTCAGTCGCACGGTGAGATTCCGTCTGTGATATCACCGCCGACGGGCTGCCGATTTCGCACAAGGTGCGTGCGCGCCACCGCGTACTGCGCGGAAGTGGAGCCGCTACCCACCGAGCTCGGTGGAGACCGTTACGTGTCTTGTCATTTTCCGTTGAGCTGACACTTGGCCCCTAACCCGTGAGCACCGCCATCAGCGCTGCGGGCTCGGCGATCCGTCATTGCTGGCCGACCAACTACAAGCGGCTCAAACAGGCGGCTCGCGCAACCAATGAGGAGTAGCTCGTGACTTCAGCAATCCGTGCAGTGACAGCCGGTGAGATCGACTTCTTCGCGGCGCACGGGTGGGCATATCTTCCTGCCCTCGTCGATCCCGCATGGATCGACCGTCTGCGTGAGATTGCGGTGAATCGACTGCGAGACGTACGTCGCACGCCGAGCGCAGGGGTGGTGGACCGGGCCTTCGGCCAGGATCGCGACGTCGCACAATTTGAGCCAGACTTCCATCGCCTTACCCACCATCCAGCCATGGGAGCAAATGCGGTGCACCTGCTCGGTACCGCAGAACGCGTGCGAGTGCAGATCAGCAATCTTCTCGTCAAGGAACCTGCCGGGGCCGGGCGCCACAGTGAACCCACGGTGTATCACCAAGACTTCCCCTGGCTACCTATGGATCGATCCGCGATGCTCACCTTCTGGGTTGCACTCGCACCGGTCACCGCCGAAATGGGATCGCTGCGGTTCTTTGACAAGTCGAACGTCCTGGGACTCCTAGGGAGGAGCTTCGTAACCGACGGCGACGACATCCCCACCCAACACGCCTGGCTCACTGATCAACCCGTCGTGGGCGGATATGATCTCAGCCCTGGCGATGCCACCGTGCACCACGCGCTCACCGTGCACGGAGCTCCTAAAAACAGCTCCAGCACAGCGCGGCTGTCCTTCACTGCGACGTACTTCGATGCAAATGCTTTGTATACCGGAGCACCGTACTCGCAAACGGACCAGCTCAGTCAGAAGCTCGAGGTCAACAGACCTTTTGAGCATCCTGCGTACCCAATCGTTGGATCCGAGGAGACCCGGTGAGTACCAACACCATAGCGTCAGTACGCGGGCCGCTCGATCTCGCGAATGTCGGCGCAACCCTCATTCACGAGCACATCTTCGGTCTCAGCCCCGAAATCCACTGGAACTGGCCCGACCTTCCCGAGAAGTGGGACCTCGAGCGCCGCGCATTAGAAGCAGCCGAGAGACTCAACGAGATCAAGAGACTCGGCATCGACACGATCGTCGACCTCACAGTGATCGGTCTCGGACGTTGCATCCCGGCAATAGAACGGGTAGCGGCGCACACGGATATCAACATCGTTGTTTCGACCGGGATTTACACCTACGACAGATTGCCACCCTACTTCGGGAACAAGGGCCCAGGATCGATCTTCGGTGGTCCCGACAGGATGGTCGAATTCTTCGTCCGCGACATCACCGAGGGAATCGGCGAAACCGGTGTGCGGGCAGGGATGCTCAAGTGCGCCGTCGACGCTGCCGGAATCACGACAGATATCGACCGTCTGCTTACGGCAGTCTCCGAGACACAACATCGGACAGGAGTCCCGATCACAGTCCACACCGACTCTGAGGCGAAGTCAGGTACAGAGGCGTGGCGCGCACTATCTCGGCTCGGGGTAGCGCCAGACCGGGTAGTTATCGGCCATGCCGGCGACTCCACCGATCTCGATTATCTCTCACGTCTCGCTGATCGCGGACTGTGGCTAGGAATGGATCGATTTGGCATCGAAACGACGTCCTTCGAAGACCGTGTAGCGACGGTCGCAGCGCTGTGTCGGCGCGGCTACACCGAGCGGATGGTGCTGTCACACGACGCCTACAGCTTCAATGACCGAGTCGACCCAGTCGTGGTGAGCAAGGCGCATCCGAACTACCACTACGCGCACATCTCGCGTGACGTCCTACCCGAACTCCGTCGACGAGGCGTCTCAGGCTCGGAAATCGCAACGATGATGGTGGAAAACCCCCGCCGCATACTCGAAGTCCAGTGATTCCTGACTGCCTTCAGCTACCGAAGCAATGCCCTGAGTTGGTGCAAGGTCTCTAGAGTGGGGTCCGTGGCTGCAGTCGGGAGCCAGAACACGACTCGATCGACCCCCATGCTGCGGTATCTGTCGAGTGCCGCCGGGTGGGGGCAGGCGTTGAACAACGTCACCGAGGGGCGAGGCCGGCCAGCTGCGTCGGCGAGCCGCCGCAGCTCGCCGATGCGCCAACCAAGTTCAGCTTCAAACTCCTCAACCTGCCCCGAGAGGGGATCGCCCACCTGATCGGTCCCTTCCCTGAATGGCATCCAACCATCGCCGTAGGAGATGACCCGCTTCAGGACGGTCGGGCCTCCACCCCCGACCAGTACGGGCGGGCGGGGGCGCTGTACGGGCTTCGGCCACGACCACATGGGCGCGAAGTTCACATGCTCTCCCTGGTACGACGCTTCCTTCTGCTGCCAGATCGCACTCATGGCTTCTACCCGCTCACGAATGAGGCTGAACCTAGTTGACGGCTCCGTACCGTGGTTTCGCATCTCCTCGTCATTCCAGCCGGCACCCACGCCCAGGGTTACCCGACCGGCTGACAGTTGATCGATGGACGCGATCTGTTTGGCCAAGATGATCGGGTCACGCTGGGCTACCAGACACACCGCGGTGCCGATCGTGATGTTGGTTGTTGCGGTCGCGGCTGCTGTCATGGCCACGATGGGATCCATCGTTGTGCGGTAATACTCGGGGACGTCGTGGCCGGAGTAACCCGGTGAACCGTCGCCGAGCGGGACGTGAGTGTGGTCGGGGAAGAACACCGACTCGAACTCGCACCGCTCGGCACTCACCGCGAGATCGTTCGGGGTGATCGATTCTGCCGAGGGGAACATCTGGACACCTGCGTGCATCACACGTCCTCCCATCGTTGGGGCGGAATATCGTCGCGAATGTTCATCGGCTCGCGCAGATGGTGCGCCATGTCGCCGAACAGGTCGTTTCCCACTCGACGTTCACTAAAACGCCAGACGTCTCCCACCTTGACGAACCGATCCAGATAGTCGCCTGCAGTAATGGGATTGAGCGGTACACCTGGCGGATTCTGTACGACGAGCACGTAGGAGTGCGCACGGATCACATCGGGGCCGTCATCCTCGATGATCAGGTTCGTAGCGATGTGATGTGTCCTGGGGGTGCCGTTCGGGTAGATCTGGACGTAGCGTGCCCACAGGTCCGCCACAGCTCCCGCGTCGCTGCGAATGGCGAGACTTCCATCGATGTAGATGTCGGCGTGTGCGAATAGTTCTCCCATCTCAGGTAGCCGCCCGGCATCGAGCAGATAGGGGTAGCGGTAGATCAGGTTCTGAATCTGCCGGTGGTCATCGAACTTCACGTGGTCTCCTCGTCGCGGCCGTATGTCGATGCGGGGGAGTGGCCGTCAGCTCAGGCCGAGGTTCTCAGCTGATCGGCACGCTCCCGCAGTGACGCCTTGGCGATCTTGCCGTTCGCCGTGACTGGGAGTGCGTCGAGAACGAGGACGCGGCGTGGGGCCTTGTAGTTCGACATGTTCGCTCGGGCCCAGGCGACGATCTCCTCCTCAGTCGGATCCTCGCCTTCATGTGGGACTACAAACGCCCAGACAACTTCACCGAGGACATCGTCCGGTGCGCCGATCACTGCAGCTTGAGCGAGCTGTGGGTTGTGTAGGAGGAGGCTCTCGATCTCTGCCGGGTAGGCGTTGAAGCCACCGACGATCAACATTTCCTTTGTCCGCCCGACGATCCGGAGATTGCCTTCACCGTCGAGTGAACCGACATCGCCGGTGCTCAGCCACCCATCCGAGGTGAATGCGTCGGAGGTGAGTTGCGGGGCGTCCCAGTACCCTTGCATCACTCCGTAGCCGCGAATCTGGATCTCGCCCTGCTCACCGGTGCGGGCCGGTGCGCCGTCGCTGTCCACCAGGCGGAGCTCCATTCCGGGAACTACTCGACCGGCCGAGCCCGCAACCACAGCCGTCGGGTCGCCCGGCCGGGTCATCGTTACCACCGAGCCCTCGATCAGGCCGTACGCGTTGGTGATTCGCTCGAACCCGAGTCGGTCTTGCAGTGCGATCACGAGTTCGTCCGGAACGCTCGCAGCGCCGACGATTGCCCAGCGGAGCGACGAGGTATCCCGTTGATCGAGTTCGGGATCCGAGAGGATCCGGCTGAAGAGGTTCGGCGGGCCTGCAAGAGTCGTCAGGCCGAGGTCCTCGACCATATCGAGCGCGCGATCGGGATCGAAGACGGCGACAGGCACCATCGTCGCCAGGCGTTCGACGCATGCGATCATGCCGGCATTGATTCCGAAGCCATGTGCGAACGGGCTGACCACTGGGAGTCGGTCACCCTTGCCGAGCCCACAGACTTCGGCCCAATCCCAGTAGGCTCGAAGTATCTGGCCGCCGGTGAGCATGACGCCCTTCGGTTGGCCCGTCGTACCGGACGTCATGAGGATTTCGAAGATGTCGGTGGGTTCGACCGCCAGTGCACGCTTCTCCGCGGCCTCGAGCGGAACCGTGTCGTGCAGATCGAGGAATGCCTCCCACGGGAACGTGCCGGGAATGTTCCTGTCACCCTGGAGCAACACGAGCGTGTGCACGTCGGGGAGATCGGCAAAGGGGGCGTCGGAGCTAGGGCCGCCCACGGCCGTAGCGAGTTGATCGATATACGAGGTACCGAGGAAGTCGTCGATTGCGACGAGCACCCGACATCCGGTTCGACGGAGAACTTCTGCGGTCTCGATCCCTTTTCCCCGCGTGCTGAGGGGAACGACCACGGCACCGCAGTCCCAAATTCCGAAAGCGGTGACCACCCACTGCCAGCAGTTCGGCGCCCACACCGCGATCCGATCGCCCGCGACGACGCCTCGGGAGATGAGAGCTCGCGCGACCTGCGACGCCTGAGTTCGAATATCGGAGAGGCTGAGTGTGGTGTCCCCATCGATGAGGGCAACACTCCGAGGATGGGCGGTCGCGCGCTGGCGGAGCATTCGCGGGAGGGTCCCCCACTCGGGGATTTCGTTCATGAGACGGTCTTCCCTTCGACTGAAACAAGCAATCGCTTGGTTAAGGATCAACCTTCTCACACCAGCAGGCTCGAGGGAAGTTCCTGCGACGCGTTGGCGCAAATGCCGAAGGCCGCCACTCTGCAGTGACGGCCTTCGGTGCAACAGCCGGGTTGGACACGCGGCTACGTTCAGGGTGTTCGTTGTCAGCCCGAGAACAGGGGCCGATCCGGATTCGCCCAAGCGCTCGGCTTCTCGAGGCCGCTCATTACCAATTTCAGGTACTGGTCGGCCAATTCGTCCGCCGACAGGCGTCCGGAAGGTGTGAACCACCGCACCGCGACCCATAAGGAGTCGCGCAGGAATCGGTATGTGATTGCGGTATCGAGGTCCTCCCGGAAGGCCCCGGACGCCACTCCGTCGTCGAGAACCTTGGTCCAGATCCGCCTGACTTCGGCCTCGGACTCGGCGACATACTCGAAGCGCGGAAACTGATTGAGATACCCGCGTTCGTTCTGGATGACCGTGATGGCGGCGCGATGCTCGTCGAGCGAATTGAAAGCCGCCCTCACGAGGTGGCGGAGTGCGACCGCAGGTTCCGAATCCTTGTTGACGATCTCCTCGTACGTCGCCATGAGGCTGGTGAAATACGCGGACAAGATCTCGTCGACGATCGCCTCTTTCGACTCGAAGTGGTGGTAGAGGCTTCCCGAGAGAACCCCCGCTGCGTCACCGATTTGACGTACGGTAGTCGAGCGGAAACCCTGCTCGGCGAAGAGGTCGGCCGCGATGTCAAGCAAAGCCTGGCGCCGTTGGGAGCTGCCTTCTCCCTGTTCCGACCGTTGCCGAGTGCCGCGTCGCGGGCGTGTCGCGGGTGCAGACAGGGTGGTTCGGGATTTCGGTGCCATGGGTACAGTATGCATTGTTTTCACCCAAGCGCTAGTTTGCTTGGTTTCGTCGTGTCCAGCGAATCAGTGTGGACGGGTTCCCGTCCCGTAGGTCGGGCGACGTGAACTCGGCGACTACCTGCAGGCCGACTGTCAGGTCGGATCCGTGCTCGTCTCCGGTCCAGCCGCCGGGTATGAGCAGGTTCTCGCCCGCGTCGAGGCGGACGAGGACGACCACAAACGGCACGACGGTACCGGGGGTGAATGCCCGATGCGTGGCCGTCCAGGTCACCACGGTCCCTGCGCCGTCCGTCGTGAACCACTCCCAGTCGAAGGAGCCGCACTCGTTGCACAGAGCTCGGGGCGCCCACCGGAGTGCGCCGCACGTGCACTGTTGGACCTGCAGTTGCTGTCGCTCCAAGGCCTGCCACCAGCTGGCCGAGTCGCGATCGCCGTACGAACCGGTCATCGGACACCTCGCAGGATCAGGGCCGAGGTGACACCCGAGACATAGCCGGGCTGGCCGGTGCACAGGGCGGTTCGAGCGTGTTCGACCTGACGCGGTCCAGCCTCTCCGCGCAGTTGCAGTACCGCTTCGGCGACATGATTGAGACCGTGTGCGTAGCCCTCGGACAAGTGTCCTCCGTGTGTGTTGACGGGCAGGCTTCCACCGAAGGTCGTCTCGCCGGCGGCTACAAATGCTGCTGCCTCGTCGCGCGGCGCGAGTTGGTAGTCCTCGAGCTGCATCAGTACTAATGGAGTGAATGCGTCGTACAGTTCGGCGATGTCTATGTCTTCCGGGCTGATACCAGCGCGTGCGTAGAGTCGTGGCGCCATCTCGCGGGCGGCGCTGGTTGAGAAGTCGGTCCTGCTGCCGGAGTAGAGGCTGTGGCCGCCGCCAGTGGAGGCAGCGCTGATCAGTACGGGTGATCGACGCAGGTCGTGGGCCCTGGCCGCGGATGTCACGACGACGGCGACCGCGGTGTCCGTCTCGAGGCAGCAGTCGAACAAGCGCAGCGGGTCACTGACGAGGGGTGAATTGAGGTACTTGTCCATGGTCAACGGTGTCGTCATCATCGCCAGGGGATTCAGCATCGCGTGCGACCTTTGGTTGACTGCGATGCGGCCGAGGTCTTCGGAGGTAGCGCCCGACCTCGCCATGTACGAGCGTGCCACGAGCGCGAACTGTTGTGGTGGGGCGAGAAGGCCGTACGGAACCTGGTACTGAAACTCGACCAATGTCGGTGCGGAGCGGCCGGTGCCGCCCATCCGGAACTCGGAGCGGGCGTTCAATGCTCGCCAGACCACTACGACCTCGGCCTGGCCGCTGGTGACTGCCATGGCGGCGGCACCAACGGCGGCGGCCGACATGCTGCCTCCACCGACGAGATCGAGGAGGACGTGGGGGTCGTCGACTCCGAGGCTATGGGCTACCGCAGACGCTGGGACGGCGTCGCCCACACTGTGGGTAATCAAGCCGTCCACATCGCCGAGTTCGAGGCCGGCGTCGTCGAGCGCCGCTGTGATGGCCCGAAGTCCCAGTTCGAGCGTGCTCACGCCCGAGTTCTTGTAGAACGGCGTCCGGCCGACGCCGGCAATCGCACTCTGATCACGCACTGTGGTTGCCTCGGGTATTTGAGCGGCTGCTTCCCGTTTCACTCTTCGTCACGTTAGACTCCGGTTGAACTAGCGCTTGGTTTTGATGCAAGGCTAGGGTCGCAGGCGGGAGCTGTCAAAGGTTGCTCTCGGCATTGACCTCGGACTGGGCGGACTCGTAACATCAATATTTGAGCAAGCAGTTGCTTGTTTTCGATGAAGGGACGAAGAGTGGCACGCGGCATCTATCTCCTCGAAGAGGTTTACTTCCACCCGATGAACTCCACGAACCCGCGGGAGTATCTTCAGTGGCTGGTCAACTACAAGAAGGAAGACGAACAGCGGACGGACTCCGATGCGGAGCTGACGAAGGGTTTGTCGGTCCGATCACGGGCGATCGACCTGGTCGGCGCGTTCTACGCGATCGGAATCACCGGGCACGAACAGTTCAAGGCCGTCACATTGTGGGATTGCCACGGCGGGTGGGACGGTGGCTGGCGCCAGCAGCTGGACATCTACAACGGTGTGAAGCCGGAACTGTTCCTGTCTAGTATCGACGACCTTCGCCACAAGGCTTTCTCCCGCCCCATGGGTGCGGTGCGCGGCACGCCTGATCTTCAGGAACTGCGTGCGGAGCAGTACACGGCGCCATTCTTCCTCCACGAGATCGCTCAGGTTCGCCCCGGGGCAGCGCAGGACTATCTCGCTGCCGTGCGCGAGGAGCGGGCTCCGATTCTCGCCGACCACGGCCATCGACTCGTCGGGCTGTACGAGGTCATGCTCTCCGACACGGAGGTGGTTACCTTCTGGGGCACGGACATCGACAGTCATCTCGAGACGCAGCGCGCATACGACGCCGCGGTCGGACTCGATGCCGAAGCGACCGCAGACCCCAGGCTCGTCGAGTGGCGCAAGAGTGCACGACAGTATCTCGATGGGCCCTGGCGTGAGACGTTGCTGGCGCCGTTCCCCGGATCCGTTCTCGCCCCGAAGTAGGCCATTCCCTGTGCAGTGGTGATGAAAGAAGGATTTGATGCGGTACGTACTCGGTCTCCCGACTGATCAGGTCGACCGGCCCACGGAGTTTCTCACCGCCGACGCCGTGGCCGATGTCGCTCGCGCTGCGGAGGACGCGGGGTTCGATGCGGTGTCCGTCACCGACCATCCTTTCCCGCAGGACAAGTGGCTGTCCCGGGGAGGCCACCAAGCCCTGGACCCGATGGTCGCTCTGTCCTTTGCAGCCGCAAGTACGACCCGTGTCAGACTCCTTACCAATGTGTTCGTGCTTCCCTATCACAACCCGTTCCTGACTGCGCGGGCGGTCGCGAGCCTCGATGTCCTGTCCGGCGGACGTGTCATCTTTGGAACAGCGGTGGGATACCTCCGGTCCGAGTTCGCCGCATTGGGCCTGGGCTACGAGGATCGCGGGGCGCGCACCGATCAAGCGCTGCGATTGATGAAAGCTGCCTGGTCGGGTGAATCCGTCACCATCGAGGATCCTCCCTACTCAGTGGTGGAGCACACGATGCGCCCGGCACCCCTGCAGTCTCCACATCCTCCGATCTGGTTCGGCGGGAACAGTAAACGCGCGATTCGTCGGGTCGTCGAGTTCGGACAAGGGTGGATGCCCATGCCGCAACCGGCCGCAGCGGCGAAGCTTACGAGAACACCGGGACTGGAGACGATCGACGAACTGGCCGACCGCATCCAGTACCTCCGGTCCAGCGCTCTCGACGCGGGAAGGGACCGTCCGGACGTGTGCTTTGTCCCGTTCGGAATGCGTATGACCGACAGCCCGGACCTTGACACGTTCGATCAGTTGGGCCAAGACGTCGGAACATACGCCGAGGCCGGCGTCGACTGGCTTTCGGTTCCCTTCTCCGGGACGGACCGGGACTCGTTGCTGAAGTCGATCGAAGAGTTCGGCGCACGTGTGATCGATCGATAGTCGTCGCGTTGTTCTTGCCCACATGATTCGTTGAGCGCCATCCTGGCGGCACTACGCCACGGCCGCGCAAGAAAGGTTGTCTACCATGAATGCTCCTGTCGAGCACCGACCGATGAAGTTTTCTGCCTTCCTGCTGTTCCACCGCCCCGATCAGAGGAATAGCATCAAGGAGGTATACGACTACAACCTCCGCGTAGCCGACCTGCTCGAAGAACTCGGGTTCGACGGAGTCTGGGTGTCCGAGCACCACTTCCGGGACTATGGAACCGTCCCCAGCATCTTCACCATGCTCGGCTACCTGGCGGCTCGAACCGAGAGACTCCGTCTCGGCACCGGCGTGGTCGTGCTGCCCCTGCACAACCCGATCCATGTGGCCGAGCAGGCCGCCCAGCTGGACCTGCTGTCGAACGGACGACTCGATCTAGGCCTCGGCCGTGGATATCAGAGTATCGAATTCGATGGCTTCGGAATGAGTCTGGCGGAAGCCCGTGATCGCTTCGACGAGGGGCTCGAAGCGATCACAGGGCTGTGGACGAAGGACCCGTTCAAGCACGAAGGCCAGTTCTACCGCAGTGGTGAGGTTTCCCTCACACCCAAGCCGCTTCAGAATCCGCACCCACCGATCTACGTCGCGGCGGTCAGCCCCGAAACGGTAGAGCGGTATGCCCGACGTGGGCTGCCGATCCTCGCGGATCCGGCGGCGCCGTTCAAGAAGATCCATAACGCAGCCGAAACCTGGCATCGGATCGCCGCGGAGTCCGGATTCGACACGTCGGACACCGATCTCGTCGTGTCGCGGTCCGTCTGGCTCGCGCCGACCGTCGAACAGGCGAGGAAGGATCAAGCTGCGTTCGAGGCGTCCTTCGATCGGTCGCGTATCTTCAACGAGAAGAGTGCCCCGATCGATTCGAAGACCGGTGAGGTCGCGAAGGGCTTCGAGTTCTGGGAAGGCCGCTACCTGAAGGGCGGCGAGGTCGGCAACGACTTCCGCTGGGAGCAGCTCGAAGTCATCGGGGACCCCAAGCGGGTCATCGGCCAGGTCGCGATGCTGCAGGAATTTGGTTTCAACCACCTGATGTGCGATTTCGGCAGCACCCGGCACATGCCGTTTGACGAGATGTCGAAGGCAATCACGTTCTTCGCGAAGGAAGTCATTCCCGCGTTCCGCTGACACCGCCGTGCACCATCCACCCTTGTGAAAGGCGCCTCGTGTATTCAGAGCTGTCCCTCGCCGACATCGTTCGGGAGAACCGCCGCGGCCGCGGTGAAATGGTGGCCCTCGTCGACGGTGACGAGCGGATTACCTACGCCGAGTTCGATGAGCGGACGGACCGACTGGCGAACGCACTGACAAGCGAAGGAGTGCTTCCCGGTGACCGCGTGTTGTGGATCGGAGCAAACTCTCACCGCGTCTTCGAGTTGCTCGTCGCCGCAGGAAAAGTGGGTGCCATCCTGTGCCCGGCGAACTGGCGGCAGAGTGCGGACGAGCTCCGTTTCGTCATCGACGATCTTCAGCCGAAGCTGATCGTCTCGGAACCGAAAATAGTTGGAGACCTCCACGACAGTCTGGGTGACGACCGTATCCCGTGGGTGCGTTGCAGCGACGACTCCGATGACGAGTTCCAGCGGTGGTCGGCGTCCTTTCCATCGACTCCGGCACCCTCATCGGAGTCGATCCACGCCGAGGATCCGGTCCTGCTTTTGTACACCGCCGCGTTCGACGGACGCCCGAACGGTGCACTCATCTCCCACCGCGCGCTGATCAGCCACTCCCTGGTCGTCGCTGTCCAACGCCAGATCACGGAGGGGTTCGTCTTCCTCGACAGCGGTCCGCTCTTTCACATCGGAACCTGGATGTTCGCGGTAGCTACATTCGTGTGCGGCGGGACGAATGTCGTTCTTCCCCAGTTCGAACCGCGACGGGCATGCGAACTGATCGAGCGAGAGCGGTGCCAGGGCGCCATGCTGTTTCCCGCGATGATCGATCAGCTGGTTGCCGCCAACGGGGACGATCGATACGATCTGTCGAGTCTGCGCTTCGGTCCAGCAGGCTCGACCTGGAATCACATGATCACCCTCGATCGGAGCCCATGGGGCCGATCCAATGCCGGATACGGACAGACGGAAGTCGGCGGAATGCTGACCTACCACGCTCTCGGCATCAATGGTCTGGGTACTCACGGACGCTCGAGCCCACTCATGCAAGTGCGGATCGTCGATACCAACGGACGAGATGTGTCGACCGGCGACGTCGGTGAGATCGCAACCCGCGGAATGCACCTCTTCAACGGATATTTCAACCGCCCTGATCTCAACGCCGCTCGATTCCGAGACGGCTGGTACCACACAGGTGACCTCGGAAGAAGGGAATCCGACGGAACAGTGTCATTTGTCGGCCCCAAACTGCGCATGATCAAATCCGGTGGCGAGAACATCTATCCGGCCGAGGTGGAACGCGCCCTACTCGGACATCCCGACGTCGACTCAGCTGCAGTCATCGGCCGGCCAGACAGCACCTGGGGCCAATCAGTGGTCGCGCTCGTGGTGAGGAACGCGTCGTCGTCGGTGACCGAGCAGGAGCTGATCGCGCACGTGCGCAACCAGGTCGCGTCGTACAAAAAGCCGAAATCGGTGGTCTTCGTCGAGGCGATCCCGAGGCGCGGATTCGTACCCGACTACGACCTCCTGGACATACAGCACGGAGGCGGCGGATACCCCGGCAGTGACCCGACTCCGATCACCACAGCAGCAACGAGCGAGATGACGAGGTGAGATCGATGCAAGGGACCCCCTACTCGAATTTCGGCTACGCGATCCTGTCCGCACAGCGCAATCGAGCACCTCATTTGCCGGCGTTGGCGTACTGCGGCCGAGAGCGGCTCACCTACGCCGAGCTGGACGGCCGGGTCAACCGAACCGCCAACGCACTCCTCGCGGCCGGCGTACGTCCCGGAGAACGGGTGGCGACACTGCTCGACTCCACACTCTCGGTTGCTGAGATCTACCTGGCGCAGACGAAAATCGGCTCCGTTCTCTGTGCCCTCAACCCGTACTGGCCTCTCGACACGTTCGAGCAGATCGTCACCAGGATCGAGGCCACCACCTTCGTCTACGATGCGAAGTTCGACCGGGTCATCGACCAGCTGCGACCCACGCTTCAGCACATCCGGACCTGGATCCGAACCGGCGGCGCACCGGACAGCCACGACGCGGTCGACCTCGACCAACTGACGACGGAGTCTTCGGAAACGGAACCACCCCTCGGCGCAGGGGGAGACGATCTGCTCGCCTTGTTCTTCACCTCGGGCACGACAGGATTGCCGAAGGCCGTGCAGTACACGCACGCCTCGGGAATCGCGATCTCCCAAGGCCTGTGGGCAGATGTCCCTGTACTGAGGCAGGCGGCACTGGGAACCGGCCCGATCATCTGGGGGGTTGGCTTCATTGCCGTCGCCGCGCCGGCCTTGGCGGCCGGAATCACACTCGTACTCGAGGACAACTTCGGACCAGAACAGTTCCTGAAAACGGTTCCGCGGGAGAGAATCACCCATATCAGCGTGACACCGAGCTTCTTCGTGGAGCTGTTGTCCGCTGCGGATCACGAAGTGGTCGACCTCAGCTCCCTGCGTGTAGCCATGCTCGGTGGCGAACCGCTGTTGGCGTCATTGCAGGACCGGATCTCCCGGCGTCTCCCGAGCCTGGAGCTGTACGGGTACTACGGTCAGACCGAGGCTCCGTACAGCGTGATCGGCCGCCGCGACGACGGGAGCGTCCCGGACGGGGTAGTCGGGTGGGCCCGATTCGGGGGTGCCGTCAGGGTGGTCGATTCGACCGGTGCGCCCGTAATCGACACGGTGGGGGAGATCCAGATCAGCGGACCCCACGTGTCGGCCGGTTACTACGGGCAACCCGACGCCACGAGTGACGCGCTCAGGGGCGGATGGTTCGTCGGAGGCGACATTGGTTCGCTCGATGAGCACGGTCGGTTGACAGTGCTCGGGCGGCGAACCGACGCTATCGAGCGCGACGGCGTTCTCACTCTCCCCGCGCAGATCGAAGACGTCGCATCCCGGGTGGACGGGGTAGCTGAAGCCGGTGCTGTCGGGCTGCCTGTTCATGATTCGGATCCGCAGATACTGCTGGTGCTGGCACCGAAGCAGGGTTGTGAGCTTGACCGGGAGGAAATCGCCGATCGCCTCGCCGTCGCACTAGCGCCCGCTTCCAGACCCGATCACATCGTAGTGGTGGACAGCTTGCCGCACGCCAACGACGGCTCCGGTGGCAAGGGCAAGCTTCTGCGACGAGTGCTTGTCGAACAGTTCGGGCATCTAACCGATTCCTCGGTAGTGAAAGGCTGACAATGGGTTTCCTCGAAGGTCAGGTCGTTGTCGTCACGGGTGGCGCGCGAGGCCAAGGGCGCTCACACGCCGTCGCGGCCGCGCGTCAGGGGGCTGACGTCGTCCTACTCGATCGTTGTACAGACGTACCGTGCATCGGTTACCCGCAGGCCGAGGAGTCTGACCTCCGGGACACCGAGGCGCTTGTCCGTGAGTGTGGAACTCGTGCGTTCGGCCTAGTGTGTGACGTCGCCGACCGCGAGCAGACGCTCTCCGCGATGGACAAGGTTCTCGACATGTTCGGGCGCATCGACGTCTTGATAGCAAACGCCGGGGTGTACGGAGGCGGGTCGATCCAGGACGCCGATTTCGACGTGTGGAACGAAGTGCTCGGAAGCAACCTCACCGGGGTTTTCCACAGCATGCGGGCGGTGAGTCCCCAGATGATCGCCCAGGGGTACGGGCGAATCGTGGTGACGGCCTCCAACCAGGGGCGGACCGCGGTGCCGGGGTCGATTCCATACGTTGCGTCAAAATGGGGCGCGATCGGTCTGGTGAAAGCTGCCGCGCAGGATTTGGCGGCGTTTGGAATCACCGTCAACGGAGTGGCCCCCGGTAACACGTCCACCAAGATGGTGCATAACGAGGCTCTCTACCGGGCGATGCGCCCGGACCTCGCGAACCCCTCCTGGGACGATGTCGAGCCCGCGCTGCGCGTGCACCATGTCCAGCCGATCGCACTGCTCGAGCCGCGTGAGATCACGGCAGCAGTGATGTTTCTGATCGGCCCGGACACCCCACACATCACCGGCAGCATCATCGACGTCAACGCCGGTACCGCGTCGCGGACAACCGCGTAGCGACTCCGCCCGCTGATGACTGCGCTCTCCGCTCGAAGGGACACGACATGGCGATCTATGACGAACCGATGGACTATCTGCAGCTGATTGACGGCGAGCTCCGGCCGTCGCGGAACGGGCAGTGGATCGACAGCGTGAATCCGGCGACCGGCCAGGTCTGGGCTCGAATCCCCGCCGGTGGTGCGGAAGACATCGATGACGCGATACGCGCAGCGAAGTCGGCGCTCGACTCCTGGCGTGCATTCCCGGCTGCATCCCGTGCTGCCCTGCTGCGGTCCTGGGCGGCAACCGTCCGCGAGAATCTCGACACGTTGTGGCGCCTGGACGCCACCGACAACGGACGAGCGCGCCGGGAAGCGGAACCGGCCATCGCGGGCGCCGCGTCGCAGATCGAATTCCACGCCGGGCTGGCCGAGACGATCACCGGCGATACGGTCCTCGTGTCGGACTCCGCGACGACCTATTCAGTACGTGAGCCATTCGGTGTGGTGGGTCTGATTATCCCGTGGAATGCACCGTTGGCGATGTTCCTGGCGAAGGTCTCCGCGGCGATCGCCGCCGGTAACACGATCGTCGTCAAACCTCCCGAGCGGGCGTCGGTGTCGGTGCTCGTTGCTGCGCAGCTTCTCGAGAAGGCGGGGATTCCCCGTGGCGTGGTGAATGTGGTGACCGGGGAAGGTTCCAGTGCCGGTGAGGCACTGGTGAGGCATCCAGATGTCCGCAAGATCAGTTTCACCGGTTCGACCGCGACTGGGCGGCGGATTACCGAGAACTCGGTGGCCAACATCAAATCTCTCGCACTCGAACTCGGCGGGAAGTCGCCGAACATCGTTTTCGCGGACGCAGACCTCGATCAGGCTGCCGATGTGGTTGCGGCAGGAATCTACACCGCCAGCGCGGGGCAGGCCTGCATCGCAGGATCGCGCATCCTCGTCGAGGAAGCGATCTTCGTCGACTTCGTGGAGCGACTGCGGTCGAGAGCCTCCGCGATGGTACTGGGGAACCCCCTGGACTCCCGGACCGACATGGGTCCCCTTGCGTTCGACGGTCAGTACGACAAGGTCCGCGAATACTTGGAGAGCGGACGGCAAGAGGGAGCGACGCTTGCGTTCGGTGGTCGCTGCGGCAGCGAATTGTTCACGCCCGAAAGTCCACTGCGCGAAGGATACTTCGTTGAACCCACGCTCTTTCTCACTGAAGATCCGCAACTTCGGGTGTGCCAGGAGGAGATCTTCGGGCCGGTCGCGGTGGCCATGCCGTTCGCGGACGAAGCCGACGCCGTCCGGTTGGCCAACGACAGCGGATACGGTCTCGCTGCCGGCGTCTGGACCCAGAACCTCTCGCGCGCGCTCCGTCTTACTCGCCGACTCGAGGCGGGCACCGTGTGGGTCAATACGTATCGCCGACTGCATTGGGCGCTCCCGTTCGGCGGGCAGAAGGAAAGCGGGACGGGCACCTCGAACGGGCCCACTACGTTGGACGAATGGCTCGAGCACAAGAGTGTGTGGATCGAGCACGGGTAGTACCGATCTGGGCGAACGGGCCCACAAGCCACCTTCATCCGCGTGTGACGGGATATCGCAATGACCGGAAAGATTCGGTTCGGAGCCACGCTGGCGCCGAGCGTGTCGGCGAAGAAATGGCGCGAACGCGTCACAGCGCTCGAAGACAGCCCGTTTGACGTCCTTCTCGTCAACGACCACTTGAGCGGGCTGCGGTACGCGCCGATGGTGGCCCTAGCCGCGGCCGCGCAGCTGACCGATCGCATTCGGCTGGGTGTACTCGTCCTTGCGAACGACTACCGACACCCCGCAGTGCTGGCGAAAGAAGCTGCGACGCTCGACCTGCTGTCCGGTGGGCGCCTCGAGTTGGGGATGGGCGCCGGGTGGATGCGTTCCGATTATGACAGCGCCGGAATCGCTTTTGATTCGCCTCGAGTACGCCTGGCAAGGCTCCGGGAAGGCGTTCAGATTGTGCGGGAGGCGTGGAAGGCCGGCCCGTCCGACTTCACGGGTGAATTTTACACGGCCACAGGGCTTGACCACGCGCCGTTGCCCCTACAAGATGGCGGACCGCCTCTACTTCTCGGCGGGGGAGGTCCCCAGATGCTTCGGTTTGCGGCTCGCGAAGGTGACATCGTCAACGTCACTACTCGAACGGCGAGCAATGGACGGGGAGTCGCTCCCGATGACGTCGGTCTCGAACCGCTCCTGCGCAAGTTGGAACTAGTGCACGATGCAGCCAAGGAGGCAGATCGGGAGGTGGAGATCTCGGTGGGTATCCGTGCCGTGGCGATTGACGACAGGCTGAGCGAAGTGCATCCCACGCTGGGAAATCACGTCGATGCCATGCGTCCGACTCCCTTTATCATGGAGGGCAGCGTCGAATCCGTCGCGGAAAAGATTCTTTTGTGGCACGAGTTGCACAACGTCTCGTATTTCGTCCTTGCGAATGACAGCGACGTGGAGAAGATGATTCCTGTCGTGCAGCGGGTGAAGGAGCAGAATCGTTGAATGCGCTGACAGACATGATCTCAGGAGGAGGGGACCGTGTGTGAGGTCGTAGTTCTCGATGCGGCCCGGACGGCAATCGGAAAGTCGTTCCGCGGCGGACTCGCCGATGTGAGAGCCGACGACCTCGGCTCCACCGTGATTGCAGCACTTCTCGCGCAACGACTATTTGCAACCGGACGATGTCTCCGAACTCTATTGGGGTTGTAGTCTTCCCGATCATTCCCAGGGCTACAACACCGCGCGGCAGGTTGGGCTCCTCGGGGGGCTTCCGGTGACCGTTCCCGCAATTACGTTGAGTCGATCGTGTGGTTCGGCGCTGTCTGCAGTCAGGATGGCTGCTCATGCGATTGCTGTTGGTGACGGTGAGGTCTACGTCGCCGGTGGTGGCGACAGTTTCTCATTGTGTCTCGGCAAAGGGTTCTCCCCAGCCGACCATCACCCGCGGTTCACCGATACGCGTCGCCCGGATTTCATCAACTTTGCGTATATGGAGGTGTTCGACACCGCGGAGATCGTGGCAGCGCGATACGGGGTCACGCGGACGGAGATGGATGAATTCGCGCTCCTGTCCCATTCGCGGGCGAGCCGCGCCGCCGCAGCGGGGTACTTCGACTCCGAAATCGTGCCGTTCGAACTTCCGGATGGCACGATCTTTGCCCACGACGACTCGCCGCGGACGGACTCGAGTTTCGACTCACTTGCCGCCCTCCGATCCATCGCGCCCGCGCTGGACCCCAGCCATTCCCCATAGCCTTGGCTGCGTGATCCTGGACGGGCAGCACGGCATCGTCATGGGCGGGCGGTAGGAGCAACCCGTGAACTAGAGTTGCAGGTCGAACGGAATCTGGAAGGCGGGACGACGCGATGACCAAGGCTGCGCGCGGGAACATGCGCGACCTCCAGAAGGAGCTGACAAAGACTCGGCTGAAGGAGGCCGCGATCGCCTGCTTCGTCGAGAGCGGTTACCTCGCTACTGCGGTCACGGACATCACCAGCACGGCCGGCGCCACACGTGCCACCTTCTACCTGCACTACAAGACGAAGGCCGAGGTAGTGGATGCGCTCCTCGACGAGCTCGACATGGTGTACGCGGAGCCATTCTCGCGATTCGCCGCTGTTCTGGTGGAACCCAGCTTGGACGCGTTTCGGGTCTGGCTTCGCGAGATCGTGAAGATCTGGGAGACGACCCGCGAAATTTCGATCGTCGTGAGTGAGGCTGCCGGCGTGGAGAAGGAAATCGGCGACCGGAGGGGCCGCAGTTTCGACTTCGAAACGGACAGGATTGCGAAGGCCTTGTCGGCGACGGGGCGGTGGACGCCGAAGCAGGCCAAAATCCGGGCCTTGCTGATCTTCTCCCAGCTCGGCAGCCTCTTCATGCAGTGGTCAATGCCCGATTCCGACCTGGACGCGGTGGAGGCCGTGGACGTGCTGGCATCGATGTGGATGGCTGCACTCGACGAGCGAGAATTTCACTAGACTCACTGCCTCTTGACTAGACGCTGTGATCAGGGTTACATGGGCGACACCCCACTTCTCGGAGGATTCGCCTGATGTTGGTTACTTCAGATCTCGCTCCCCGTCGCTCCAGTGATTGTCTCGGCGGCCCTGTGGACGCACTCGCATCCGCGCGGGAGTTGCCGCGGTTGGCTCATCACGGCGATGTGCGAGCGGTCCGCGGCAACACCCGTCTGCATGCGTATGCGTTCCGGGATGCAAGCACCCCGGACGTCGACGAGAGCCGCCCGATGCTGGACGCGGCTCTGCACTCCATCTTCGACGCACTGACCGTTCGCCCCATCGACGGCGATTCGCGACTTTCATCCCATGGCATCGTCTTCCTGATCGAAGCGGGAGATCGTCCCGCCGGCATCGAGGAAATGAAGCGGCTTCTCGCCGAGGTCGGCGCGCACGAAATCCTACGGTGCGCGGCTGTGGGGCTCGCCGTGATCGGCGGTTCCGCTGCTGCCGCTGCAATCGACATCGACTTCCTCGCCCGCACCGTCCGCGCCTCCGGTGGATATGTCGTGGGCACGGGCATGGTCATCACGAAACGCGACGCAGCCACTGTGGCCGGCTCTGATGGCGCCGTCGAGTTCAAGGACATCACACTCGCGTCCAGTGTCAGCCTCCTTGGTCGCAGAGTGGCTACCCTCGCCGCCTCCGGACGCGCCCTGCGCGCCGCCTGACAGGCAGTCCGGATCCCCCTTCAAGTCAGCGCCAATCTGTGTCGCCATCCGGCGAGCAAGCGCTTGGCTAACTACCACGAAAGGACCCGCATGCAGTTCTCCATGATTTTCGAGGCGCAGATCGCTGATCCCACGCCCGCGAAAGAGCGTCAGACCTACCTCGATTCGATCGAACAGGCCGTGTACGCCGAGGAGATGGGCTTCGACGGAGTCTGGGCGGTCGAGCACCACGGCCTCGAGCACTACTCGCACATGTCGGCGCCCGAACTGTTCCTTGCAACGGTGGCTGCGAAGACGTCTCGCATCCGGATCGGGCACGGTGCAGTCTGCATGCCATTCAACTTCAACTATCCCACCCGGGTGGCCGAACGGGCGGCCATGCTCGACGTCCTCTCGAACGGCCGCCTCAATTTGGGCGCTGCCAGGGGCGGCACCCTGCAGGAAGCTGCGATGTGCAACGTGGACCCCGCGGAAACCGCTGCCCAGGTGGAGGAGGCGCTCCGGATCGTCTCAGCGGCATGGCGCTCACCTGACTTCGAGTACCACGGTGAGCTCCTCGACATCAAAGCGCCGGAAGGGAATTCGCCTCTCCGAGTGCTTCCGCGGCCTGTGCAAACCCCGCATCCACCGTTGTTCCTCGCCAGTACGAAGCCGGACACCGTAGTGCATTCTGCGGAACTCGGCGTGGGTGCGCTCGTGTTCGGCTTCGGCGGGCTCGACAGCATCAAGATGCAGCACCAACTCTATTGGGACCGGGTGAAGAGCCGCACGGGTGAAAAGTTCGTCTCGGATCTCACCAACGACCACTTCGTCGCACTGTGCCCGACGATCGTCCTCGACGACGAACAGCAAGCGAAGGAAATCGGGGCCCGCGGCCAGCGATTCTTCGGCGAATCCATCGGCTACTGGCATCTGGGCGGGGCAAACCCGCCCACCGGAGCGACCGTCGACGAGGACAACATCAAGTACATGCGTGCCAAGGCGGCTTCAGAGGAGGCGGCATTCGACCGCGGCGACCGCCCGCAGTACTCCGAACGATCGCTCGCCGCAGCAAATTTCAACATCGACCATGCCTACGGCACGGTGGAGACCGCGATCAAGTATGTCGAGGAACTCGAGAAGGTGGGCGTCGACGAAGTTCTCTGCCTCATTCAGATGGGTACCGTTCCACAGGAGGTATGTATGGCTACCATCAAGGCCTGGGGTGAACATGTCATTCCACATTTCCGACTGCCGATTGCCGATCGTCAGCGCGCCGCAGCCGCGGTATGAGCCGGCTCGCCGGAAAGACCGCTCTCGTCACCGGCGGCGCCCAGGGACAGGGCGCGGCCGAGGCGCGGGCGTTCGCCCGTGAAGGAGCCCGGGTCGTCATCGCCGATGTAAATAGCGAACTCGGACTCGCGACAGCAGCCGAGATCGGTGAAGACGTCCGGTACACGTATCTCGACGTCTCTGACACCGACTCCTGGAAGCAGGTCGTCGCCGAAATCGACGACGACTACGGTAGCTTGGATGTGCTCGTCAACAATGCGGCACGATACTGGACGCGTCCGATCCTCGAGGAAAGCGACGATGCACTGGACGCCATCATCGGGGTAAACCTCAAGGGTGCCTTCCTCGGTATTCGCGCCGTCGCTCCCCTCATGATCGCGTCCGGCGGAGGTTCGATCATCAACGTCTCGTCCACCGCCGGATTCGCTGGTCACGTCGGCCACGCGGCGTACGGCATGACCAAATGGGGAATCCGCGGCCTGACACGCGTCGCGGCCGCGGAGTTGTCGCCGTCCCGGATCCGCGTAAACTGCTTGGTACCTGGAGCTGTCACCGGTCCCATGCTGGGAGTGAACATTCCGGACTCCGAACAACGTGATCCGGACCGGTGGACCGGACTTCCGTTGCGCCGTCCCGGGGAGCCCGAAGAGATCGCCGAAGGCGCCGTCTTCCTCGCTTCCGATGAATCCTCGTATATCACCGGCACGGACCTCGTACTCGATGGCGGCGCGACGGGAACGGGATAACAGGCAAAACTGTCGAGCTCATGATGAATACAGGAGGTCACGTGGACGCAGAGTTCGAGAACGTGGTGGCACACTTCCCGCCGCTGCAGTTCGAAGATCCTGCCGCGCAACGCGCAACTTTCGCCGCAATGCGGGCAACCGCGCCACCGCCGCGGCTGCCCGAGGACGTGGAGACACACTACGACTGCAGCATTCCCCTCGGCGATGGACATCATGTTCCGGTCCGAATCCATGTGCCCCGAGATCTCGCCCACGACGCACCGACCTTGGTGTGGATTCACGGCGGTGGGTATGTTGTCGGGACGGCCGACGAAGATGACGCCCTATGCGCGCGAATAGCATCCGACATCGGCATTGGTGTGGTGTCGGTCGAGTACCGGCTGGCCCCCGAGCATCCGTTCCCGCAGGGACTTGACGACTGTCATGCCGTTGTCTCGGCACTCGTCGACGCACACCGTGCCGGGACTCTCGCGCTCCTTGGCACCGGGAAGGTCGTGATCGGGGGCGGTAGTGCCGGAGCCGGATTGGCGGCCGCGGTCGCGCTACGGCTTCGTGACGAGCGCCGATTTGCGCTCGCGGGACAGATATTGCTGTACCCGTTCATCGACTCGACGCTGAGGTCACCGTCGATGACGTCCTTCGCGGACAGCGCGATTTTCAACGCCCACGATGCGGAGGTGTGCTGGGAACATTATTTGGGCGATCAACGGTTCGCTCCTCCGGTGTATGGTTCTCCCACTGCGGCTACCGATCTGAGCGGTCTTCCCCCGGCGTATGTTGCTGCGGCGGGCGCCGATTGTCTGCACGACGAGGCGGTCGACTATGCGTTGCGGATGAGAGCGGCGGGAGTGTCGGTCGAGTTGCACTCGTTTGCCGATGTGCCACATGGCTTTACCGGGGTTGCTCCATGGACGACCGCGAGTCGACGAGCCATTGCTGGTGTCGTCGATGCGATCCGGCGGTTCAGCGGGTTGCAGGAGATTTCACCATCAACGCCTGCCCTGGCGGCAGCACGCGAGGAATGAAGGTCAATGTCACAAGATAAGTCGACGAAAAAATTCATGTTCGGTGTCGTTGTACGGAAGGCGGACACCGGAAAGGCGTGGGCCGAGCGCGCACGCCTGGTCGAACAGTCCGGTTTCACGACGCTGTTGATGCCGGATCATTTCGTGGGTCCTCGTTTCGCCCCGATCGCGGCGCTGGCGGCGGCAGCCGCGGCCACGTCGACTCTGAGGATCGGCACCCTGGTGTTCTCGAATGACTACCGGCACCCCGTCGTGTTGGGCAAGGAATTGGCCACTCTCGACGTGCTGTCGGACGGCCGGCTCGACGTCGGGCTCGGCACTGGATGGATGCGTGAAGACTACGACCGAGCGGGATTGAGTTTCGACCCACCGAAGGTGCGCTTCGACAGATTCGTCGAGTCCATAGATGTCCTGCGTGGTGTGTGGGGGGAGGGGGCGTTCTCGTACCGAGGGCAGTACTACCAGATCGACGAGCTGGTGCAGGAACCGAAGCCGGTGCAGAAGCCGTACCCGAAGTTCCTCTTCCCCGGAGGCGGCCCGAAGATGCTGAAGCTGGCAGGTCGGTACGCGAACTACGTCAATCTGACGCTGCGAGTGCGTGCCGACGGTACTGCGCCGGACGCGAAAGATGGTGGGCTGGACTCCTTCCTCGGGAAGATCGAGACGATCCGGGAGTCCGCTGGTACGCGGTTCGACGACATCGCGATCGGCACGAGCATCCAGGAAGTCGGCATTCCCCAAAGCAAGGAGAGCTGGAGTGCTGTCAATCTTTCACAGCAGGAAGAGACTCCACAGATCCTGCGTGGAGATGTCAGTGAGATGGTCGACAAGCTTCGGTACTGGCGTGACACGCACGGCCTCAACTTTTTCGTGCTTCACAACGACAAGGACCTGGAAACGTTCATCCCGGTCGTCGAGAAGCTGGCCGGCGAGTAGATGACGAACGAGGGGCGGGCCCGTCGAACGACCCGCCCCTCGTTTCTGCTCGAGTACCTCAGACTCCGTACCCGCCGTCGACGTCGAGGGTCTGACCGGAGATGAAGTCGGCGCGATCGGACGCGAGGAAGGCGACTGCCTCGGCGATATCGTCCGCGTCGCCGAAGCGGCGCAACGGAATGTTGCGACGGGTGATGTCGAGCGCGCGTTCGTCGAGATCGCCTGACCCGATCAACCGCGCGGCCATCCCGTCGGTGAGCATTCCCGGCCCGACGCAGTTCGCGCGCAGGCCGAATCGTCCTTCCTCCGCGGCCAGAGCTCGGACGACGGCTTCCACGGCTCCCTTGGGACCCGAGGACAGTCCGTCGCGAACCGGGAATCGTCGGGTGGCAGCCGTCGTGACCGCCACGATGCTGCCACGCGACTCGCGGAGGAGCGGCAGCGTCGGGTGCACCAGATTGAAGAACGCGGCCGCGTCACCCTCGAGTTGTGCTCGGAACTGATGGGGTGTGACCTGACTCAGGTGGGTCATCGGTACGTGGGGTCCGGCGGCATAGATGACCGTGTGGATCCCGCCGAACGAGTCGCGCACACTAGTTGCGAGCTCGGATGCCTCCTCGATGCTGGCGAGGTCGACCCGCGCGAACTCGACCTTGGCGCCCAGTGCGCTGAGTTCGGACGCCAAACTCGCCGCACCCTCTTGGTTGCCGCGGTAGGTGAAGAAGATCTGGCTTCCTCGCTCGGCGAGTACGCGGCTGACGGCGCGCCCGATGCCACCGGTCCCGCCCGCAATAAGTGCTGCGCCGGGTCGTTTCTCGAAGTCGAGCATGCGCTCGCCCCTTTCCTGCTGGATTGTCCGCCAACTATACCAAGCAATCGCTTGCTCTAGTACCGTGAAGGGGTCAGTTTTCTAAGAAAGGGATCGCACGATGGTCAATTGGGATGGCAAGGTGGCGATCGTCACGGGCGCTGCGCAAGGTGTCGGCCGAACTGTTTCACTGCGGCTCGCCGAAATGGGTGCGTCTGTGGTGATCAACGACATCCAGGAGGACAAGCTGGATTCGGTCGCGGAGGAAATCAGCGCACGTGGGGGAGTGGCGCTCGCGGTTCGGGCCGACGTGGGAATCCAGTCGGATGTCGAAAAACTTGTTGCACAGGCAGAGACGACCTTCGGGCGGATCGACACCCTCGTGAACAACGCCGTTGCCTACGGGGGCGTGGAGAAGAGTGACCTGAATGTCGAGGTCACTCCCGACAACGCCTGGGAGCGAACATTCGCCGTCAATTTCTATGGTGCTGTGTGGGCCACCCGCTTTGCCATCCCGATCATGCAACGCGGGGGTGGAGGCGTGATCGTCAACGTGGGATCCACCTCCGGATTCAGCGGGGACACAGTCCACGTCGCGTACGCAGCGTCGATGGCGGCCAAGTACTCGCTGACCCGGTCAGTGGCAACATCGCACGGGAAGAGGGGTATCCGCGTCAATGCCGTCGCGAGCGGGCTGATCCTGAGCCCGACCGCACAGCAGAACCTGTCCCCGGAAAAGCTCGAGGCCTACAACGCCAACCTGCTGGTTGACGAGTTCGGCGAAACCGAGGATCTGGCATCGGTAATCACATTCCTGGCGGGGCCGGAATCGAAGTACATCACCGGGCAGACAATCATTGTCGACGGCGGATTCCAGGCGCATCAACCATGGCATGCACAGAACCGCATCGTTCATCCGCAGGCACCGATCTGATGCCCGCAGGAACACTCGCCGTCGTATCTGTCACCGCTCCGGTGACCCAGCACAGGAGATTCGCATGATGTCGCAACCTACAGTGTCGACCGCCACCGGCGACGTTCCGGTGTCCGCGCTCGGCAGAACGCTGATGCACGAGCACATCTTCGTCACCAGCCCGGAAGTCCAGCAGAACTGGCCCGACTACCCCGAACAGTGGGACGAAGATACTCAGATAGCCGAAGCCGTACAGCGTCTCGCGGCGCTCGAGGCCGAAGGATTCGACACGCTGGTCGACCTGACCGTGATTGGTCTCGGGCGATACGTTCCCAGGGTCGTGCGGGTGGCCGAGCAGTCGAACATCAACATCGTGGTCGCGACGGGCGCGTACGTCTTGAGTGAACTCCCCGTGTACTTCCACTACCGCGGTCCGGGGACCGCCGCCGGTGGGCCCGATCGCCTTGCCGAGTTCTTCATACGTGACATCACCGAAGGAATCACCGGGACCGGTGTTCGGGCGGCGGTGCTGAAATGCGTCACCGATGAGGCTGGTCTGACGAAGGACGTGGACCGAGTTTTGCGCTCGGTTGCACACGCGCACCGTGAAACTGGTGCACCGATTACTACGCACACCCATTCAGGGTTGCGCCGAGGCCTGGACCAGCAGAAGGTTTTCAAGGAGGAAGGCGTCGATCTGTCTCGGGTGGTGATCGGACACTCGGGTGACACCGACGACTTCGACTACCTCGAAGAACTTGCGGACGCGGGGTCGTATCTGGGAATGGACCGATTCGGCCTCAACACGGTGCCATTCGACAAGCGCGTGGAGATCGTCGCGGAAATGTGCCGGCGCGGGTACGCCGGCCGGATGGTCTTGTCGCACGACACATCCTGCTTCTCCGATATGTCCGATCCGGTGCGTCGTCGAGAGATGAACCCACAGTGGCGCTGGACCCACATTCCTCAGGATGTCGTCCCGGCGCTGCTGGACAGAGGGGTCAGCCAGGGCCAGATCGATGTGATGCTCATCGAGAACCCCGCCCGGATCTTCGCGAACCAGGGCGGCTACTGAGGAAATGTCCGCGTAAGTAGTCCGATTCGGAAGTCGACTATTGCCAAGCATGCGCTTGGTCAATTACTGTGACGGCAGCCCAGCAGTGGCGTGCATCACATCATCTCTACATCATCCTTCCGGATCGGACAGGGAGCACGTGCATGACAACAAACCCACCCTCTGCCAACCCACTCGAGGAATCCGAGTACACACCGCCCGTCGGCGAAAAGGGCAAGATCTGGACGCCTCGGTGGATCGGCGCGCTTGTCGTCGTCGTCATGCTCGGGGAGTTGGCAACGTTTTCGTACAGCTTGGTCGGGACCGCGCTCCCGGGTATCGGCTTGCACTTCCAGACAACTGATCTGGGCTGGACGATCACCATCGCGAACCTTGTCACCGCCGTTGCCGTCGCAATGATCGGAAAGCTCGCCGACCTACGCGGCAAGCGAAACCTGCTTGTCATTGTCACCGCCCTGTCGGCGGCTGGCGGCGTCATCTCAGCGGTTGCCCCGACCTATGAGGTCTTTCTCGTCGGGCGGGGGCTGCAGGGACTTCTCTACGTGACACCCGCGCTGGGGTACTCCCTCATCCGCGACGTGTTCCCGAAGCAACTGATCGCCTTCGCGATCACAGTGACCTTCACCGGTGCCGGTGCGTTACTCGTCATTTCGCCCTTCATCGCGGGGTGGCTCATCGACGGGTACGGCCCACTGTCGATCTTCTGGTGCATTGCCGCATTCCAGGTGATCTGCATCATCGGGGTATTGCTGCTACTTCCGGAGTCGCCGCTGCGGGTGAAGTCTCGACTCGACTGGGTTGGTGCGATCCTGCTCGGAGCCGGTGGTGCGCTGCTCGTATACGGGCTTGGCAATGCCGGCACCTGGGGGTGGACATCGACGAGCTTCGTCGGATTCATGGTCGCGGGACTGGCGTGCTTTGCCGCGTGGATCTGGTGGGACAGTTCGTTTCCCGAGCCGATCATCGAGATCTCGTTGCTCCGCACCCGACCCATGTGGACGACGCTCATACTCAACGCTGCTGTGTACGGGCCAGCGGCGATCGTCGTGTCGCTCGTACCCATCATCGTCCAGATGCCACGCGATCCGGGAGGCGAGATCGGCTTCGCCTCGGATGCATTCGGAGTGGCCGCCTACATGGCGCCACACGGGGCGGCGATGGTCATCTGTGGGTTCATCTGTGGTGCCAAAGCTGCGCGATGGGGAATTCGCGTCCCGATGATGGCAGGCTGCAGTGCCCTCGCTGTTGGTAGTATCGGACTCGCCTTCCTGCACTCCGAAACGTGGCAAGTGCTGTTGTGGCTACTCTTCTGTGGAATCGGTATGGGCGCGACGTACGGTGGACTGCCCAATCTCGTTGTCCAGTCTGCACCGCCCGAGAAGCAGGGCATCACATCGTCGATCATGCTGTCGGCGCAGAACTTGTCGAGTGCCATTGCGGTTCAGCTCGCCTTCGCGATGCTGGCGATGCATACCTTTACGACCGAACTGGGAACCTTCTTCGACTCCGACGGATATCGCCTGGCATTCCTCGTCTCGGCCGGGTTCGCCCTGGCCGGACTTGCGGTGCTCAAGATTATGCCGCACGGTCGCGCGAGCGACGTTCGGGACGTCAAAACCGCGTCCGATGTGATCGCCCACTGACACGACACTAGATACACAGAAGCGCCGGGCCATGAGGCCCGGCGCTTCTGTGCGTGTTCGGGGCGATCAGGCGCCGTTGCCTCGCCGGGCATCGAAGTCCTGTGCCGAGGCGATCGCACTCGCGGCTTCACTGAAGCTCCGGTACATCGGGAGACCGCTGTCAGATGCAAAGATGTCGAGAAGTTCGACATCCACAGCCGGGCACACCTCGGTGTTCCGAACCACGATAGCGACGCGGACAGGCAGTTCGGCGTCGACGAGTGACTGCAGTGTGTCGATCAGTGGGCGAATGCCCGCGGTGCCGTAGTTGTAATAGGCCGCAGCGTTGAAATGAACGAGCACGTCTTGGTAGTGCTGACCGTCCAGGGCGAAGACTGGAGTCAGGGCATCGACCAGAATCGACGTGGGCGACGCTGGTCCCACGGGCACCTCGAGGGGGTTGGCCACACTAGTTCCGGCGCCATATCCCAGGTCGCGAAGACGCGTGCGGAGACCGTCGCGCAGTGGAGTCAATTTGAGGCCGGCGCGGTCGCAGGTGTCGGTTGCGAGGACGGATGCGCCGCCTCCCAACCCGATCACCAGGACACCGTCGGCGTCGGTGCTCGGACTGTGATCGATATAGTGCTGAAGATAGGTCAGGCAGGACAGGAAGTCCTCGAGCGAACGCACCTGAACAGCTCCCGTCGCTCGGGAAACGGCTGCCCACACCTTTTCGTTGCTGGCCATCGATCCGGTGTGTGAACTCACGGCTACAGAGCCCTGTGCACTCGAGCCGCCGCGCAATATCACGACCGGCTTCTTTCCGGCGGCCCGCCGGAGCGCGCCGAGCAGTGCTGCGCCGTCACGCGTGCCTTCCAAGTAGATTCCGATAATCCGGGTCTCGGGGTCGTCGACGAGCCAGTCGACGAGCTCGCCCTGGGTCACGTCGATCGCATTCCCGATGCTGACGAGTTTCGAGAACCGGATACCCCGTCGTGAACCCACGGTGATCATGTCACCGGACAGCCCGCCACTCTGCGACACCACGGAGACCACCCCGGGTTCGGAAGGTGCACCGAGGGTGAAGGTCTGACGCCCGCGGGGGGCGAACACACCCAGACAGTTGGGTCCGAGAATGCGAGTCGATGTACCGGAAGCGGCTTGCCCGAGCTCAGCTTGCAATATGGCGCCGTCTGAACCCATTTCCGCGAACCCGCCGGTCACGACGTGCACGAAGCCGACGCCGGAAGCGGCCGCGTCGGCGACCACTTTCGGAGCCGCCGCTGCCGGTACCGCCACGACCAGGTAGTCGACTGGGTACGGAACATCGCTTATGGAGGAGTATGCGGGGACCCCGTCGATACTGGAGGCGTCCGGGTGGAGAGCGCAGAGGCTGTCGGTCCAGCCGGCCTGCCGATAGGCGGCGAGGAAACGGTTCCCGAAGGTCGATCGACTGCCCGAGGCACCGGCTATCGCGATTCCGCGCGGGGCGAACAGGCGGGTGAAGTCAGTGGGGTGCGTCTGCGTGGCAGCCGGTATGTCGGTGGTTGAGTCCACGATCAGGCGAGCATCCAACGCCTGAACGCCGCTGGCGGTCACGACGATCGGATTGCATTCGAACTCCGCAAGCGTGTCGCCGAGGCGTTCGACCAGGCTTCCCTCGCCGGCGATCGACAGCAAGAACTCGATGAGAGCGTCTCGGTTGCCGGCTTCACGTCCTCGTGCGCCGTGTAGTAGCGGTGCCCCGGGGAAGCTATCTACCAATTCTGCAGCGTCCGCCCGCGATAAGGGGGCGACGCGCAGCGCCGAGAGGTCGAGCATCTCGGTGGCGACACCACCGAGTCCGAGCAACACCACGTGCCCGAAGGTTGCGTCGCGCACGACCCCGACGATCAATTCGATTCCGCCGGGATGTTGTTGTTCGACGAGATATCCGGTTGGTGTAAAACCCTGACGGTCGAGAGATGCCGCCATGTCGGCGACCGCTGCTGGAATGTCGCACGCGGTCAGCCCGAGGACAACGGCGCCGACGTCGCTCTTGTGTACGAGTCCGGGACCCCAGGCTTTGAGCACGAGCGGACCGGACAGTCCGGACACGGCGTCCGCGGCTTGTGTGGCGTTCGTGAATGTTCTGCTCACCGGAACATCGACACCGTATTCACCGAGGAGGTCTTTGACCTCGTGCTCGGGTACCACGCGCCGACGGGCGACGGTGTCGTCAGCATCCGCTGGCGGTGCTTCACCCGCTTCTGGCTCGGAGGACAGGGCTGAACTCGTGTTCGGAGGCATGGACGATCCCTCTTTCGTGGAAACAATTTGCATTTAAGCAAGCGATTGCTTGGTATCATACGCTGGTGCCGACGGTTCGGTAGAGCAACTGAGAGGTCGAAAAGAATGCCAGAGCAAGACGATGTCGACGCCGTGTCGGAATTCGGAAATTGGGGGCGGTGGGGAACTGGCGACGAGCGGGGCGCCGCGAACCTCCTGACTCCGACCGTGGTGCTCGAGGCGTTCAAGGCGGTGCGCGAGGGCACGACCTTGTCGCTCGCACTCCCTATCCAGGGTGCCACGTCGGGGCCCGGTGCATCCCGCGTCCCGCATCTCGCCGGACGGCCGCTGCCACAGCATTTCATGTCGATGGACGGCGGAGACTATGCTGCCGGCACCGGACGGATCAAGGGGGAGATGTCGGTGGCGGACGACGCCTTGATCGTATCGCCGCACGGCACTACAACCCACATCGACGCATTGGCCCACATGTGGCGCAACGACGTGTTGTTCAACGGGCACTCGGCAAATCGCGTGCGTAGCTACGGTGCGACACGGTGCGGAATCGACAAACTTGGACCGCTCATCACTCGTGGAGTGATGCTGGACGTTGCCAGGCACCTCGAGGTGCCCCATTTGGCGGCTTCGACGCGAATCGACGATCAGTTGCTCGCGGACACGGCAGAGTCGGCCGGTGTAGAAGTCCGGGCCGGGGATGTGGTCCTCGTCCGGACTGGATGGGCTGCGGTTTTCGCGCAGGACCCCGAGAAGTACAACGACGAGCAGCCGGGCCTGTGTCACAGCGGCGGCAAGTGGCTGGTGGAACGTGACGTCGTGGCAATAGGCTCCGACAACATCGCGGTCGGCGCACTCGATCCCGGTGGTGTATTCCATGGATCCGTCGACGAGGATATTCACATGCTGACGCTGTGGGAGCACGGCGTATCACTCATCGAAATGTTGTGGCTGGAGGAGCTTTCGCACACGGAGAGGGTGGAGTTCCTCTTCGTTGCCGCGCCGCTGGCGATCGTGGGAGGCACTGCGAGTCCGATCAATCCGGTTGTGGTTCTCTAAGCTGCGGTCAGCCGAAATGCCGCAGAAGGCCGCCTTCGGCGCGTAAGGCCGCGCCGTTGGTTGCCGAGGCCTCGCGGGAACAGGCGTAGACGACCATGCTCGCCACTTCGTCGACCGTTGCGAGGCGGGCCAACAAAGTGCTCGGCCTGATCGACGTCGCGCAGTGGCGATCCGCGTTTTCTCGCGGGATCCCGTGCTCGGCGGCATAGTCGTCGAGAAAGGTGTCGGCTCCGCTAGACGCAGTCGGCCCCGGCAGTACGCTGTTCACCGTGACACCCGTGCCTACCGTCAATTCCGCCAGACCGCGGGCGAGGGCGATCTCCGCGGCCTTGGTCACGCCGTAGTGAATCATCTCCGACGGAATGTTCATGCCGGCCTCGGATGCCACGAGAACAATTCGCCCCCAATTCTGCTCGAGCATGCCGGGCAGATAGGTACGGGCTAGGCGCACCGCCGCCAGCACGTTCATCTCGTAGTGGCGGATCCAGTCGTCGTCAGTCGTCTCGAGGAAGTGCTTCCAGTCGAACACGGCGGCATTGCCGACAATGATGTCGAAGGATTGGTACTCGCGGGCGATCGCGTCGCATCCCTGTGCGGTCGTCACGTCCGCAGCAACGGCAGAGAAATTGCCGGCGGGAGCCAACTGGTCGAGGGCCTGCTCGACGGCGGTCGCAGTGCGGCCGTTGACTACCACATGCGCGCCACAGTCGGCCAGACCCCGTGCTATTGCCAACCCGATTCCTCTCGTCGAGCCCGTGACGAGTGCGGTCTTGCCGGAGAGGTCGATCTTCATCCTGGAATCCCTTCTGGCCGGATCGTTGTGGAGAGTGAGGGTGCCGGCGGTGTCACATCATCGTGATCCCACCGTTGACGCTGAAGGTCTGGCCGGTGACGTACCCGGAGTCGACGGTGCAGAGAAACTCGATCGCCGCCGCGACCTCGTCGGAGGATCCCATGCGGCGCATCGGTATGGCCCCGATCAGTTTGTTCATCAGCGTTGGGTTGTTCTCCGCAACAGATTGCAGCATGGCCGTATCGATCAGCCCCGGGCATATGACATTGCTGGTGATACCGTCCCGGGCCGTTTCCCGTGCCAAGGTTTTCGAGAAACCGAGCAGACCAGCTTTCGTCGCCGAGTAGATGCCCTCGCCGCCGCCTCCCGCTCGCGCGCTGTCGGTGGCGACGAACACGACGCGGCCCCACCCACGTTTGGTCATCTCCGGGACGATCGCGTGGCAGAGTTGCATGGGGGCGCGCAGATTCACTTGCCACAGCATGTCCCATGCCGAGGGGTCGCTGTCTACGAACCGCTCGACTCTGGTGAGGCCTGCATTGTTTACGAGGATGTCGACCTCGCGTAGTACCGCGTCGCGGCGGAGGGCGAGCGCGATCGAGGTGGTGTCGGCGAGGTCCATTTCGACGGCGGTTCCCCGATCGATCGAGCCCGCAACGGATTCTGCTGCGTCAAGGTTGCGATCGAGTACGAGAACTGCTGCTCCGCGGTGGGAGAGGCGCCGGGAGATTTCGGCACCGATGCCGGCACCACCACCGGTTACCAGCGCTACCTTGCCTGTGAGGTCGGTCTGCATGAATCTCGAAGATACACTACTGAGCAAGCGCTTGGGTAAGTGTATAGTGATTCAGGACACCGAAAGGGGTGGAGATGGCTTCGTTGAGCCGACGCCTCGAGCGTTCCGGTCGCAGTGCCGTCGCCATGCTTCTGCAGAACGACGGCGAGCTGTGTCTGTTGCAGAGAAGTTCGCTCGTTGCGAGCGATCGGGGTAGGTGGCACTGTGTCACGGGCTACCTCGACTCGCGAGACGATCCGGCCGCACATGTGTTGATCGAGTTGGGCGAGGAGACGGGCCTGTCTCGCCTCGACCTGGCCGATCTGGTCGAGGGGCCGGTGCTGAGCCTCTCAGGCGAGGATGGAGTTTGGACAGTGCACGTCTTCGTGGCGACCACGCTCCATCGGCGGATCCGGCTCAACTGGGAGCACGAGGACGTGTGCTGGACACCGTGGAGTCGAGCGCAGGAAGGCGGCAGGGAACTCGTGCCGTGGCTGCCTGTTCTGGTCGCCGAATCTCTGCTCAACTGCACGTGACAAACTCATAGACAAGCGCTTGCTCAAGTAGTTAGGGTGACTCCATGTCAGCAGATCCGAACCACTCGTCGAACGGGTATGCCCTCGGCATCGACGTCGGCGGCACCTTCACCGACGTCGTCCTCGCCGGACCGACGGGCCAGGAGTCAGTTGCCAAGACGCTCAGTACGCATGGCGACCCCACCGAAGGAATCGTCAGGGGGGTACAGGCCGCCCTCGCTACGGCGGGAGTGGCCCCGGCCGCGGTAGATCGGGTGGTACATGCGACCACCCTTGCCACCAACGCAATTCTGGAGCAGAAAGGTGTCCGGGTCGCGCATATCGGTACGCGCGGGTTTCGTAACCTTCTGCCGCTGGGTCGCTACGCGCGGGTCGAGGAGGATCGTTTCGACACGTTCTTCGATCCGCCGTTGTCGCCCATCCCGGCTTCCGACTGTTTCGACGTGCTCGAGCGCCTCGACAGCGCCGGCGAGGCCATCATTCCCTTGGACGAGTCGTCCGTGCGAGCAGTCGCAGAGGAGATCCGGGATCGCGGTATCCGGTCCGTGTCGATCGCATTGCTGCACTCGTACGTCAATCCCGCCCACGAGTTGCGCACCGCCGAGATAGTGCGTGAGTATCTCCCGGCGGACGCAACGGTTGTGACATCAGCCGAGATCTGGCCCGAGCTTCGGGAGTACGAACGCACCACGACGACGCTGATGTCTGCATACGTGGGCCCGGTGATGGTCTCGTATCTGCGAAAGCTCGAGCAACGGCTGCGTGATGCCGGAATCGAGGCACGCGTGCAAGTTATGGAATCCGGCGGGGGAGTCATGTCTGCGGATCTCGCGGGTCGGCGCGCTGTCGCGACCATCGAATCAGGCCCGGCTGCCGGAGTGCTCGCCGCCCGCGCGGCCGGTCTGTCGGCAGGTCACCCTGATGTGATCTCGTTCGATATGGGTGGCACCACGGCGAAGGCGTCGGTGGTCCGCAACGGCGCCCCGGCCATCACCACCGAGTTCCACGTCGGTGGCAAGGGGAGCTTCGGCGGACGTCGGGCGGGTACCGGGGTGCCTATCAAGACGCCGGCGATCGACCTTGCCGAAGTGGGCGCCGGTGGTGGCAGCATCGCCTGGGTCGACCACGGGCAGGCGTTGCGGGTCGGACCCCATTCGGCCGGCTCCGAACCGGGCCCGGCATGTTACGGCCGCGGTGGTCAGGACCCGACGGTCACCGACGCGAACCTCGTCCTGGGTTACCTGGATCCGATCGGGTTTGCGGGTGGAACCATGGGACTCGAACCCGAGAACTCGGCCAATGCCATCCGCGAGCGTGTCGCGGAACCGCTCGGCGTGGGGCTCGAAGCCGCCGCAAATGCCATTCATGAGATCGCCAATGCAACGATGGCAGCAGCGGTCCGGGTGGTCACCGTCCAGCGTGGTCTGGACCCTCGGAACTTTGCGGTTGTCGCGTTCGGCGGTGCAGGTCCGATGCATGCAGCGCGCGTGGCCGAGGAATTCGACATCAGCACCGTGATCATTCCCCCGTCGTGCGGCGTCGGTTCTGCAGTCGGACTCCTGGGCACGGACTTGAGCACCGACCGGGTACTTACCCGACTGTGCCATGAGAACGACATCGACGGGGGGTCGGTCGACGAGACCTTCGCCCAGCTCGCGGAGGTCGCGGCCGGTGATCTCGGCGTGGAGCTCGCCGCACCGTCTACCCGAGTCGAGCGATCCGTCGACGTGCGGTTGGCCGGTCAGGCACATGAACTGACCGTCCGCATCAGTGACGGTGGAGAAGGTAGGCACTGGGACGCCACATCGCTCCCGGCCCTGCGCGAGAGCTTCTCCGAAAAGTACAAGGAGGCCTATGGAATCGACGGTTCGGGCCCCATCGAATTGGTGAGCTACCGGGTCCGGGTCACTCATGTAGTCCCGAAAGTACCTCTCGGTCGTCGCGCGACATCTGATGCTCGAGGCCAGGGGCCGGCACGGAAACGGCGCGTCTGGTTCCGTGAGTTCGGTGAGTACCGGGAAACCCCGGTGTACGAACGCGAGGGAATCGTCGGCGCCGACCCGGTACCGGGACCTCTCGTCATCGCAGACGGTGAATCGACCATCGTGGTCCCACCGGCATGGAACGCCCTGGTCGACGGCGAGTTCAACGTAATTCTGTCGCGCGCTTCGGAGGAGAAGTAATGACGCACGTTCTGGCCGACGGTTCGGCTCCGACTCTCGACGACAGCGGTTCGAGCACAGCCCAACTGACTTCCGAGGTGCTCCGCAATGCACTGGTCGTCGCGGCGGAAGAGGCGAGCATCGTCGTCGTGCGGTCGGCCTTCTCGACATTCGTCGTAGAGGGCTCCGACGCATCAGCTGCGATCCTGGACAAGGACGGTCGGCTTATCGCGCATTCGATGGCCACGACCCTGATGAACAGTATGGCGCTATCGGTGGCGGTGCCGTTCCTACTCGCTGACATCCCACTCGACACGATGCGGCCCGGAGATGTGTTCGCCACCAATGACGCCTACAAAGGCGGGGTGCACACGAACGATATCCTCATCTTCAAGCCGATCTTCATCGAAGGAATGGTGGAGTACTTCACCGCGACCTTGATCCACGTGTCGGATATCGGAGGCGCGTCCGCCGGCGGAATGGCATCCTTGGCGACCGAGATCTTCGCGGAGGGACTCCAACTGCCTCCGGTCCGCATCGCCAACGCGGATGGGTTGGAAGAGCCGATCATGCGGATCCTCGCCCTGAACAGCCGCACGCCTGACAAGGTGCAGGGCGATGTCCGCGCACTCATAGCGGGCGCGTCGACTGCGGCCAAACGCGTCGAGGAACTTATCGGCGAGTACGGAGTTCAGGGGTTCGCGAATGGGGTGAACGACTACCTCGAGTACACCGAGGTTCTTACCCGGGCCGCGATCGAGGACTTGCCCGCCGGAACCTACCGCTCCGACTACACCATCGATGACGACGGCGTCACCAGCCTGCGCGGTCATCGTGTGCAGGTTGCGGTGACTATCGGTGACCGTGACATTTCGCTGGACTTCGAGGGAACCGACCGCCAGGTCGCCGCCGCAGTGAACTCGAGCATCTCCCAATCGCTTGCCGCGGCTGTGTTTGCGTTCAGGTGCTTCGTCGACCCGACGATCCCGATGAACGACGGATGCCTGCGGGTCCTGAATGTGAATCTGCCCGAGGGGTCGCTGCTCAATGCCCAGTCGCCCTATCCATGCGGTGGGCGTTTCCTTCCGGCCTACGCAGCAATGGAAGCGGTACTTCAGGCACTATCCGACGCAGTCCCCGAACGTGCCATCGCAGCATCGGGGATCCTGCAGCCCTTCTCGATCGCCGCGAAAACGGCGCCGTATTGGGTCCATCTCGCCTACGAGTTCGGGGGAGTGGGAGCCCGGTTCGGTAAAGACGGCCCGGACGCCACCGGCATCCACTTCGGTCTCGGGCGTAACTCGGTCCCGCAGGTCGAGCCCGTAGAAGTGCGCTGCCCCCTGATCGTCGAGGAGGTGGAGTACATCGCGGACTCCGGAGGTCCGGGACGTTGGCGCGGCGGTCTCGGAACACGCACCGTGTTCCGGCTGCTCGCCGACGCCTACGTCACCACTCGCGGTGACCGGCTCGAAACCGGCCCCCGAGGCCGGGACGGCGGAAAACCCGGAGTAACCGGTTCTTTCAAGAAGCGAGCACCCCACGGAGATACCGTCGTCCTCAATTCGAAGGTCAATAACGAACTCTTCCTCGCGGGCGATGCATTCATCGTCGAGACGAGCGGCGGTGGTGGAATCGGAAATCCATTCGAACGCCCCGTGGAGTCCGTGTCTGAGGACGTCAAAGCGGCACGGATCACTGTCGAGGGCGCATGGCGTGATTACGGCGTGGTCGTCACCGCGAAGGGCGATGTCGACCACGCGGCGACCGACGCACGAAGGGCAAAACGGTCATGACTAGATCACATGCCCCCGATTGGACAACCCGCGTAACCAAAGGAAGTGATCGATCATGACCAGCCATGACCGCACGAGGATGAAGTTCGGCGTCTTCCTCGGACCCGAGCACAAGCCGTCGAACAATCCCACCTGGGACCTCGAGCGTGACTTGCAATTCGTCGAACACCTCGACAAGCTCGGATTCGACGAAGCCTTCGTCGGCGAACATCATTCGAGTGGCTGGGAGATCATCTCCAGCCCCGAACTCTTCATCGCGGCTGCCGCGCAACGAACCCGGCACATCAAGCTGGGTACCGGAGTGATCTCGCTTCCCTATCACCATCCGCTGATGGTCGCCGAGCGCATGACACTGCTGGACCATCTCACCCGGGGCCGGCTCATCATGGGAGTCGGCCCGGGCGCACTTCCATCCGATGCTGCCATGATGGGACTGGAATACTCCTCGCTCCGGGAGCGAATGGAAGAGTCGCTCGAAGCGATCCTCGCTCTGTTCACTTCCGACGGCTGCATCGATCGTAAGACCGAATGGTTCGAACTCCGGCAGGCACAGCTGCAGATGCTGCCCTACACCCGCCCGCACCCGGAGTTGGCTGTCACAGCGGTGATTTCGCCAGCGGGGGCTATGTTGGCCGGACGATTTGGGCTGCCGATGCTCGCCCTCGCCGCCGCAACCGACGCCGGCAGTCGCGTACTCGCCGAACACTGGGACATCTACTCCGAACAGCGGGCGCTACACGGGCACGGACCGGGAGACCGCCGGGACTGGCGGCTCGTGAGCGTCATACACGTTGCCCCCACACGAGAGGAAGCCGAGCGGCAGGTTTCCTACGCCATGGAAGACGCCGGCCGCTACCTGTTCCGCGACGCGAGTTTCCTGAAGGCAATCTATGACTCGTCGGGTCTGGACGAGGGAGCACCGATCCTCGACGTGTTCCGCGCGTCCAATCTCGGTGTGGTCGGGACTCCACAAGACGCCATCGAGCACATCGAGCGTATGCAGGAGATGTCCGGCGGTTACGGCACTCACCTCATCCGGGTACTCGACTGGGCCTCGCCCCAGGACACCCTGAACTCGTACGAGTTGTTCGCTCGCGAGGTCGTGCCCCACTTCCAGGATTCGAATCGGCGTCGAATCGAGAACTGGAACACCTTTCACAACTCTGAAGGTGACTTCCAGGTCGCGCTCGGTGCCGCGAACGCGCGCGCCCGCAAGCGCTATGAAGACACCAAATCGAATCGGCTGTGAGCGCGGGCCTCCCCCGACTTACTCACAAAAATTGGAGAACCACATCATGTCGCAACAGGTATCCGTCGGAAATGTGCTATATCCCGTAGACGACGTCGACTCCGCGGTGAAATTCTACGAATCGGTGTTGACACTGCCGACGAAGTTCCAGGACGGCTCACGATTCGCTGCACTGGACGGCGGCAAGGTCACGGTCGCCATCGCCGGTCCTGAAGAGGACGTCACCGGTGGCCGCGTCGCCGCGTCCTTCAAGGTGTCCGATGTTGCGTCCGCAGTGAATGCCGCAGTCGCCGCTGGAGCCACGATCGTTCGCGATCCGGAGGACGGACCACACGAGACACGAGCGGTCGTGCTGGACCCTTGGGGCAACGCCGTCGTACTGTACGCACCATTGAAGGCATGACGGGCAGCGTATCCGGTCGATTCAGCGGCAAGATCGTTCGGGTCACGGGGCTGCCAGTGGTATCGGACGTGAGGTGTCGCGGTACGGATCGCTCGATGTAGTGATCAACAATGCGGGTATCGCTCATCCGGAGCTGGTCGAGGACACCTCAAACGAGCTATAAACAGGGTGATTGCGGTGACGCAGACTAGTGTCTTCCTGGCCACAAGCAGCTGGCGCCGCCCTCCAGGCTGGGCAGGGCGGATCCGTGGTGGACTATGTCAGTTCGATTTTCGGAATCGACGTGGGATACGGCTCTGCGCCCGCATACGCGTCCGCGAAGGGTGCGGTTCGAAGACTGACATGCGGCGTTCGCGTCAGTTCGTGCATCCCGGCTTCACCGACACCCCACCCTGGGAAATTCGGGGGCGCGACGAGATGACCGCAGAGGTGGCTGCACTGGTCGAATTCCTCGCCAGCGACGAGGCTCGTTCATCACCGGCGCCGAATTCGTCGTCGACGGCGGTTACACCGCGCGGTAGCAAGGCAATCACTACGGAAGGAAGACGCTAAATGCTCAGTGCCACCTTCAGAGTAGACGGTCGCACTGCACTCGTCACCGGTGCCGGAAGTGGTATCGGACGAGCCACGGCGATTGAACTCGCCGCCGCGGGCTCCGCGGTGGGCTGCGCGGATATCGACGAGCAATCCTGTCGAAGCTGCGCCGAGGAGATCACGGCACAGGGAGGCACGGCTTTTTCCTACTCATTGGATGTGCGCTCAGCGGCCGACTTCACCTCCGTAGCGTCGAATCTGCTGGAGCGGACGGGCAGGATCGATATCCTGGCGAATGTCGCCGGTGCGATCATGGCCCGAGGACCAGTCTTGTCCATGCGCGACGACGAGTTCGAGGAAGGTCTCACCCTCAACCTGAAGAGCTTCGTGCACGGTTGTCGTGCAGTCGGCGCCGCAATGATCATTGGCGGCGGTGGAAGCATCATCAATGTCTCGTCCGGAACAGTTGATGGCCGCGCACCCAATCTCGGTGCATACAGCATCCCGAAAGCGGGTGTCCTGCAGCTGACACGGACCCTCGCAATGGAGTTGGGTAGGGACGGCGTTCGCGTGAACACCGTTTCGCCCGGATACATTTCGACATCGATGACCGCCGCTCACTATCGGAACGCGGATGGCACAGTGAATGTAGAGCAACGGAACACAGTTGACAGCGAGCACAGTGCCGAGATCCCGCTCGGCCGACCGGGTCAGGCCAGGGAGGTCGCCACCGCCGTTACCTTTCTGGCCTCGGATGCCTCGTCGTACATCACTGGACAGATCATCCGGGTCAACGGCGGACTGGCGATGCCGCTGTGACGGTGAAGTTCGAACTTCCGCCGGTTCCTGAATTCGCATTTCCAGGTTTCGCGGACAGTTGCGCGGTCGTCATCGGTGGAGCGAGCGGCGGGGTCGGTTCGGCGATGGTCCATCTCCTCCTACATGCCGGCTCGTCTGTCATCATGGTCGACCACGACGAAGAGCGTTCGGGCCACCTCGCAGCAGCCTTGGGTCACGATGTGCGTCTGCTCCCGGTACTGACGGACATCACCACAGAGAACGGGATTCGCGACCTCGTATCAGCTCTCGATGGAGCTGATCGACCGATCAGGCACCTCGTCAATGTCGTCGGCGGCGTGTCCGGCGACGATATCGGACACTTCCTTCATCTCGGAGCGGACCAGTGGACTCGCGCTCTCGCGACCAACGTGACCTACGCACTGCGAACCAGCCAGACCGTCGCCCGGCGCATGGTAGAACAGCAGCGCGGTTCGATCGTCAACCTGTCCGTCACCGACGCCGATCGATCAATGCCGTGGTTTGCGTTCTACGGGGCCACACGATCGGCCCTGGACTCGCTTACGCGCACGATGGCCGTCGAGCTCGGACCCTTCGGAGTCCGAGCCAACACCGTGTCGTGGGGACTGATCAAATCGCCGAGGATGCACCCGGCCCGCACGTCCGAGGGGAATCGGGAACGCGACCTCATTCCGTTGGGCCGGCGGGGACTGGTTGCCGACGTCGCCTCTGCCGCGATGTTCATGTTGTCGGACCTGTCCCTGTACGTCACCGGTCAAAATCTGGCAGTGGACGGAGGATTGTCACTGTGTGGGCCGCACTACGAGCACACCGAGAACATCCCGGTGTTCCTGGAATCTGAAATCGCGCGCGACGCGCTGGCGGGACAGTGGGACAGCATCGTGTGCCCCGACTAGCAACGGTGGAGGATCCAGATAGTTGGCAGCATTGTTGACCGCGGCGGCGACCTCTCGAAATCGCGGGATGGATCGGTCACACGTGTCCACAGGTGGCGGATTGCTCACGATCGGGGCATCTATAGGTAAGGCGTGAGCCAACGGACCGTACGCGTGCTCTTGTGGACGGGTGCCTTGGCGGTAGGGGTATTTGCATGCGTGACTAAACAAGCAAACGCGGGGGTGGAACACCCTCCATAGCTGCAGCTAGAAGGAAGGGGCTCGCCGTGACCGGACGGGTACTGCACAAGGTTGTGATCATCACTGGTGGATCGTCGGGATTGGGCCGAGCAACGGCCGAATTGATGATCGCAGAGGGAGCGCGGGTCGTAATCGCAGACATCAATGGCGACCGCGGTGAGGCGGTAGCCGCCGAGATCGGCGCAGATTTCGTACAGGTCGACGTGAGCCGTCCGGAGTCGGTGGATGCACTCGTGAACTCCACCCGCGACAGATTCGGACGAGTCGACGTGATGTGCAACAACGCAGGAGTTTCTGCCAACCACTCCCTGGTCGAGACGGGCGACGACGAGTTCCATCGGACTGTTTCGGTCAACTTCGGTGGTGTCTTCTACGGAACGCGCGCGGCAGGCCGGTTGATGGCGAAGCAAGGACACGGGGCCATTGTGAACGTTGCGTCGAACGGTGGGATGTCGCCCACAGCGGGGATGGCGGTATACAGCGGAACGAAGGCGGCGGTGGTGTCGATGTCGAAAGCGTGTGCACTGGAGCTTGCGCCCGCTGGTGTCCGGGTGAATACAATCTCACCCGGGACAATGCTGACCGCGATGGTTCCCGACATCGACGGAATCACGCAGATCCTCGACAAGCTCCAGCCCATCGGATACGCCGCCCGACCCGCTGAGATCGCGGCGGGGATCCTGTTTCTCGCGTCGGACGAGGCCGGTTACGTCACCGGTCACGATCTGGTTGTCGATGGTGGCGCGACAGCAGGGCGTCCTGCGGTGGCAATATAGACGGGGACGGCGACCCGTCGGGTGTTTCGTCGCTAGCGGAAATCAGAGCCGTGAACGTTGCAGTTCTGCACTGCACACCGCGGCTCTGAGCGTCCTTCCCTCGGTGGACCTGTCGCGATGCGCAAGCATGGCAACGCTCGACTGGCCACCGGCTCAACCGGAGTTCGGTCTCGAGCAAGGAGATTCCCCTCCACTCAGCGCCTGGAACCCGTTCGGAAAATGCCTCTTTCGAGGCCATGCGCGAACTCTACCACTGCGAGGGTCCCGAATAATTTAGCGCCAACAGTGGCGTTCCCTGCTCCCACCGCGAGTTTGCCGATTTTCCGCACATCACCTACTGGTGCGCAGGCGTGCGCGGCAGTCCCCACTGTCCGCGCACGGGTTTAGCGGCGGTGGCTGTCACCCTGCGAACTCCGCAACCTCGGCGACCGGCATGATGGAGTGCCCCAGTCTAGTGTCCTGAGTCTTTAATTCTGGCGCAGTAGTGTGCGATGGAGTCGAGGATC
>NZ_JASHKW010000159.1:0-202 GCF_030056915.1 Rhodococcus sp. IEGM 1307 | reverse complement strand
ACTCACCGGTCTACAACATCCCCTTCGCCGTGCGCCTGTCGGGAACCATGGACACAGCCGCACTGCTGGCAGCGATCGCAGACGTCGTGGACCGCCACGAGACCCTCCGGACGATCTACCCCGAATCCGAGACCGGCCCGCACCAAATGGTCGTCCCGGCGGCCGAGATCAGCGGCGGATTCGCCACCGCCGCGGTGACCGA
>NZ_JASHKW010000158.1:0-204 GCF_030056915.1 Rhodococcus sp. IEGM 1307 | reverse complement strand
AGGCGATGAACCGGTCCATCCCGGCGATCGTGGCCGGCGGGTTCGGTGGCGGCGGCGGTGCGGCCGCGGTCGGGGACACGGCCGTGAAGACGGCGAAGTCCACCTCGGCGGCGGATGCGGCGATCCAGATGGCGTACGCCAACCAGGTGATCGTGGTCCCCGGCTACGGGTTGGCCGTCGCGCAGGCCCAGCACGCGGTCAAGG
>NZ_JASHKW010000157.1:0-206 GCF_030056915.1 Rhodococcus sp. IEGM 1307 | reverse complement strand
CCGCCCCCGACGCCCCCGAGCCCCCCGCACAGCGGGCCCCCCAGCCCAGACCCTCCGCCCCGCCCGCGCGCGCCCCCGGTCGCGGCCCCCGCCCCCCCCGCGCCTGGCGCCCTGGCCCCCCCCGGGCCGGCGGGCTCGCGTGCCTCCCCGGCGGCCTCTGCTCGTCCGCGCCGAGGCCGCACATCCCCGCTCGCCCCCCCCTGGAC
>NZ_JASHKW010000156.1:0-206 GCF_030056915.1 Rhodococcus sp. IEGM 1307 | reverse complement strand
GTTCACGGGAGTGCCGCGGGCGTGCGCCTCGTGGGCCAGCAGCGCGGACGCGTGGGCAGTGCTGGGCCCCGGGTCGTGGGGCGAGGCGGGGGTGCCCCTCCCGCGCGTGGGGCGGGCGGCGGCGCCCGCGGGGGGGGTGGCCGCCTGCGGCCCGTCCCGGCGCCGGGGGGGGCTGAGGCTGGGCGGACGAGCCGCCGCCGCCGACG
>NZ_JASHKW010000155.1:0-206 GCF_030056915.1 Rhodococcus sp. IEGM 1307 | reverse complement strand
GTCCAGACCGGAGGTGGGTTCGTCGATGAGCATAACCCTGGCGTGTGACGAGAGGGCCGACACAAGGGCTACCTTCTGCCGGTTACCTGTGGAGTAGCTCCGCGCCTTCTTGCGCGGAACCAGAGCGAACCGATCGATGATTTCTCCGCGGCGTTGTTCGGCGAGTCCGCCGCGCAGTCGTGCCAGCAGGGCGATCGTTTCGCCGC
>NZ_JASHKW010000154.1:0-206 GCF_030056915.1 Rhodococcus sp. IEGM 1307 | reverse complement strand
CCCTCACGTCCGCCTCCCCCTTAGGCCCAGGGCTCCACACATGCCACACTGGCCAGTACAGAGGGCTGCGCGACCGTGAGGTGGAGCGAATCCGTTAAAGCTGGTCGCAGGTCGGAGCGGGGTCTGCAACTCGACCCCGTGAAGTCGGCGTCGATAGTAATCGCAGATCAGCAACGCGGCGCTGCAGACGTGCCCGGGCCTGGTAC
>NZ_JASHKW010000153.1:0-206 GCF_030056915.1 Rhodococcus sp. IEGM 1307 | reverse complement strand
GAGGTATCTCGGGGGAATCGCAGACAAAGCTTCGAACAAGGCGGAAGACCTCACGGGCCAGGCGAAGGAAGCCACCGGCAAAGCCACTGGCGATCCGGACCTGCGCGACGAGGGCAAGGCCGACCAGGCGGCCTCGGCGGTGAAGGATGCCGGCGAGAAGGTCAAGGACGCCGCCAAGAACCTAAAGGACAAGCTGAGTTAAACGG
>NZ_JASHKW010000152.1:0-206 GCF_030056915.1 Rhodococcus sp. IEGM 1307 | reverse complement strand
TCGTCGCGCCGAGGTCGGCGCGCGTCACCCCCGATAGTGCTGCGCGCCAAGCCTGTTCGGCACCGGCCCGGACTTTCGCGATGCCGCATGCAGAGCGGCCGTGCTCTGGTGGGGCGGCGCGCACTCCTTGTCGTCGGAGTTCGGTGCACCGAAAGGCGGTCTCGGTTCCGTCGACGGGCTGGACGACGTCGCGGACCGTGATGGCC
>NZ_JASHKW010000151.1:0-207 GCF_030056915.1 Rhodococcus sp. IEGM 1307 | reverse complement strand
ACAGAACCGCTCCACCGGACCGCGGGATCTTCATCGGGTCGGACACCACGACCGCCGGCGCGTAAATCCACTCGTCATCGGCGGAGACGAAGACGATCACGTCGCCCCGCTTCACCCCGCTGGGCCTGTCGAGGCGAAGCGATTCAAGCTGGTACTTCGCCGCCGGGCCGCCGCGGCTGTGGTGCCGGCCCCGCTGGTTGTCGAGGA
>NZ_JASHKW010000150.1:0-208 GCF_030056915.1 Rhodococcus sp. IEGM 1307 | reverse complement strand
CCCCCCCGGCGCCGAGCCGCCGTCCTCCGCGCAAGCCCCCGCGCTCCCCCCCGGCCCCCGCCGCCGCTCCGCCCCCCCGCGCGCCAGCCCCCCCCAACGGCCGGTGTCGGCCCCCCGCGCAGGCCCCGGCGGGGCGCCCGCCCGTCGCCTGCTGCTGCCCCGGACGTCCGGGGGGCCCCACGACGCCCGCGGCGCGGCGGCATCGATG